>NZ_JAAQXA010000001.1:0-499652 GCF_012985775.1 Pseudomonas sp. WS 5011 | reverse complement strand
CCGGTTGAGTGGCCGGATGGCCGTGGAATCAGTGGCCGGATGCGCGTGGAATGGGTGGCCGGATCAGCGTGGAATCGGTGGTCAGATGCTCATGGAATGGGTGGCCAGATGACCGTGGAATCCGCAGTTATTCATAAGCACCCAACTATTAATTTTATTATTGACGCAACACCCGAAGGGCTGTGAGTAGCTAATTGTCTGCCATAGACACAACTGGCTATTATTTAGCGCTATATGCATATGATTAATGATGAGCTTCAAGCAAAACAATAGTGCGGGGCGAGATTTTATAAAATAAGATCGATGTATAACTAATAGTTTGCTGGGTGTGAATGCGAATTCACTATGTCAGAGAGTGAATTCGCAATGCCGGAGAGTGATATGCATTGGATTCACACTTATTGAGAGCGGATTCGCATCATACAAGAGTGAATTCGCAGAAGTGGAATGCGGATCCACACTCAAAGCTTGCGAACTCACGACATGATCAACTAGGCATTGAGGTGGCCAGGAGTAACGCCGCTCAGATGCCATTTTGATCAGCGGCTATGATTGATACCTACTCTGATGGCTTGGCTCAGGACTGACATTCCTCGGAGAGCCTGGCTGACTCTAAGGCTTGCTTTCGGTAGTTCTGATAGCTATTCAGGACTTGCTCGTAGAGGGCTTTGCGGACTTTCGTGCAAGCCGGATGAAAAGCATTGATGAACGGTAAGCCGTGAAGCAAGTGAACCCGATGAGATACCTTTTCCAGTTCAGGAAATATGCATGCTTTGATAATGTCGTATGTCCCGCCCATTACCACCACATCTGGCGTAACTGAAAGAATCTGCTCGCGTAGAAATTCACGATGAGTCTCAGCAAATTGACGTACCTCAACGGTAGCGCGCCGCCCACCGGTTGTCTTTTTGAGGTTTATAAAGGCCGACGCAAGTAGCGCGGACTTTCGATTACTGTGTGCTTCCTTGAAGTCAGCGTTTTTTTCACCAGCCTGTTGCAAGCCAAAGGCCCAGCGACCGATGTTATGGAATGTCGGTCTGCACCAGAGCTTACTTTTGGGATCGTCGACAATGGCCGTCCTGATGAGTTTGGCAATATTCAAACCGGGATAGCCGTTCGTTTCCTTCAGAATAAACAGTACCTTTACCCTGCTCTGATACCAGCTTTCAGACGAAATAATGCCATCCACAATGTAGGTTGCATCAGGCTGACCAGCGAGGACGGCCTGTTTGAAAGCTTCATGGTTAACCCCTTCCAGTAGGCCCCGCTTGATGTTGGGCAATAAATCAGTGTCGACTCGCATCAAACTTCCTGTAAGAGCTAAACCCACAAAGTGTCGTAGCATCCCTAGCTCATACATATGGTCATGGCTAAAGCTTGCTACCCCACGAATTTCTTTGCCAGTCAGCAGAACTGAATCTGTAGCTCGTACACTGCTAACCAACACTGAATGCCCATTCCTCAGTTTGGCAAAACGTCTCGATCAGGGCACCTGGAGATCGCCGATGCCACCGCGACGGGCGAAGCGGTACTGCCTACCGGCTTCGGCCACACAAGTAGCGCGGCTTTGAGTAGGGCTTTCGCTCGATTTTCAATAGCCAAATCGTCCCATGTAGCAAGTGCTGCCTGGTGGAAGTAAGTATTAAGCAGCAGAGCGCTTTGACCCAGCCGAGAACGTTTGCCTAGAACCTGCTCGCCCTGAACACTTATGGTGTCAGCAAAGGGGCCATTACTGATTGAGCTGTTCAGCGGCTGAGTCAGAAGTGTCAGATTCCCAAAGCTATGAACAGCTGCCTCTCTGAGTTGGCACTGTCCTTCAGTCATATCGTCAACCTTGTAAAAAGGGAGATCCTTCCAGCTCTGTGGTAATACGTGCTCGACAGTCAAATCGGACTGGGTTGGTACATGGTTGCTCCCTTGTTGGGAGCCACGGGCTGCATACTCAAGTGCCCGAAGGACAGCACATGTTTTGGAAGGCCGAAGCTCCTCGTATACCCGGCGATGGCGCCATTTGTCGCTAAAGAGCGCGTCATCTGGCCAAACCTCGCTGGGTGCTGTTGCCGCTAAAAGCACTGTGCGAAGAGCCATGTGCGGAGCTTCGGGTGCCGCCGTCACGGCTTGAAGCACGCGCATGAAAAAGCGGTTATAGCCCTTGGTAGTCAATCCGCATACCGCTCGACGCGTCAGATAGGACGCTAGATCACCGAGCGCTTGCTTTAACTCGTCGCTATCGCTTGCCAGTCGCTCACGCAGTGCGAGATAAACCGGCGTAACCGTACCCACATCTAGTGATTTAACTAACCGAGCAAACTCAGCCAAGTACCCAGTTCCCTCTGGAGAAACCAGCTCCCGGAAGTGGCGGCTGGAGGTAACCAGTTGCTTCAGTTCGCCTTCAAGATCACGAGGCTGTTTTTGCCACCATGCTTTGAATGACTGAAATACGTGGCTGGCGAGGGTCACTTCCTGGCTACGTAAAGTCGCGTAGTTGTAGAAAAACAGATCAATACGCGGATAGGTCAGACGCCCCTGTCGCTCCTTTTCCCGCCAGTAGGCATTCGCAGAAACGCCTTTACCAGTGGTCGCGACAAGGTCAAATGGGCTCCAATAGCGCTCGTATAACTGCGGAACAGGTTTTCCCTGTCGAGCAGCTTCGAGGAACACGAAATTGCGTACCAGATCAGACGCCAATAGCGGCTCACCGCGTGCGTTGAGTGTTTCGAAGATGACTTGAGGATCATCCTCGGCCTCAAGCGTCAGCGTCATGATCTGAACATGGTTGGACAGAGCCATGTAGAGCGCTTGGGCACGCTCCGGCTCCAGTTGCATGTGCGGTTGCAGTGACGCTACTTCGTTATTGCGGCGGATATCCGCTATCAGCGTATCTCCAAAGGTAGGGTCTGCAGTTGGGTTTACAACATCGGAGAGATCGATACCCCGCATGTAGGCGAGACAGGCGTGGTAGAGGTAAAGGTACGTCTGCACCATCAAAGGCCGCTCAAGCTTTGTGCGGCCATCTCGTGCCGGATACATGGCACATATCTCTTTGATGCTAGTTGTCGCCTCACTCAGGCGACGCATCTCGTCCTGCCCCGCCTGAGTTGGCCAGACCTTGAAATGGTCTTCTTCGCGCTGGTAAGGGCCAGGGTTTCGCACCAAAGCATCAAGCATTTGCGGTATGGGATTTTCTATCAGCTCACGTGCAGCTTGGCGAAAGGCGAGCAGCAAGAGTTGCAACGTGGTGGAACGCTGCTGGCCATCGATCACTTCAAAGGCAGGCACTCTGCCGAAACTGTTAGGAACCGGTGTCATCACAATGGAGCCCAAAAAGTGCTTCTGTAATGGCTTCAGTGCCGCAGTAGTGCCGGTAGATGCCAGCGCTTGTTGCTCCAGCACAGCATCTGCTCGGTCTTGGATGTCAATCCACAGAGGGCCGACCTGCTTCTCCAGCGTCCAGACATAACCCCTTTGAAAAATCGGGATCTGATACTGATGCGGGGTGCTGAATAGGCTAGTTACCGTAGCTTTGCTGGGTTGCATGCTGAATTCCTTATCTGCGTTTCAATAATCAGTAGCGTCAGTTGTCCTAGCCGATGTCGAGAGCAGGCAGCGCCATGACGATTTTTTGAGTTTCTAGGCTCACGGTGACCACGCGCTGGAATAGCTCCAGCGGGTACTTGGGGTTGCCCATGGTTTCGTTGGCCCAGTCGTTGGCGTCGTTGACGATGCCGCTGGCTTTGTCAGTACGCACGGCTTGGCGTTCCATAACCCAGTCCAGTGCGGCCTTGCCGTTGACCACGTAGTCCCAGGCCGCCTCGGGGATGCCCTTGAGAGTGATGCGGTGGTTGTAGATGACGGTGGTCTTGTCGCCTTTCTTGGCGAACTTCATCTTCTCTACGCGGTAGTCGGCATCGGTGAGCGTGTCCTTGGCCTCGATGGTCAGCGGGTACTGCTCGACGGTTTCGTAGTCCAGGTGAAGCTCTGCCAGAGCGCGGCCAGCTTTGCTGAAGGCCCAGAAGTCGACGGCTTTTTTCACTACCGGAATACGCGGCAGTTCCTTGCTCAGGTTGTCGGCGTAGCGTTCACGGTAGTCCGGCGAATGGAGGATGCCGTAGACGTAATAAAATAGGTCTTCCTTGCTGATCTGCTCGCGGGGATAGGCTGCCAAGAAGTGAGCCAAACCAGCATCAGTGATGGCTTCACGGCGGCGAAGACCACCTTCAGCAGGTTCAGCAAAGAGGTCATCTTTCGAGGTTTGGGCGGCTTCGTCGTAGAGATAGAGTGGGAACCATTGGACAACATCTTCGCCAACAAACTTGCTTGGCAGCATATCGGCAATGAGTACAGAGAAAAGACCGTTTACCGATGTTGTATTTATTACCAAGTTTTCCACTTCTACATACGGAAAAATCCTCGGCATCTGGTAGACCATCTCGTTGAAACGGCGGTTGAAGTACAGCCATTGCTTAGTGAATGGGCGATATAGGCCGGGCACTAGGCAGTCGGCCTCGTAGGCATAGCTGCGATCTTTGCCCAAGTCCTGCTTCAGTGCACGCGTCCAACTAATGCAGGTCGGATCGGTATCAATGAAACTATCCACCTTGATCTGCCGTGCCTTGCTATCCAGCCCAGGATGCACCGCATTGAAGCGCTCTACCTCGGCGTTGTAGAAGCCAATCATGCGGGCCATGTTGCTCGCTAGCTTGGACTGGCTGGAGTTGTAGGCCCAAGAGTCGCGCCCGGTCACAACTCCGAGTGAGAAACTATCAAACAGCTTGGGCGCATCGCCCTTCTTGTCGCCTAAAACGATGAAATTGTTGAAGCCGTCGTCGCGCTGTTTTAACCAATCCCCATGTTCATCCGGGGTAATGCTTTGCCAGTTTTCGATGCCTGCCACGCTGGCGAACTGTTCGATTTTTTCCAGTTTTTCTTCACGGCTTAGGTAGTCACCAATATCATGGAAATAAATCTTTCCGTACGCCTGCGCGTCGGGGTTTTTCACCAGCAGCGAGATAGCAATCGGGGCGCGGCTGCCGCTGCCAAAAATCTTGCCGCCTTCTTTGCGCGAGGCTTCGCCACTGGTGCGCTGGTTGCCGCGCAGATGGAACACATACAGGCTGGAGAATTCATCTGCCAGACACTTCCGCAGGCCATCCGCTTGATTGGCTTCAAGAAAACCCGCATTGGTGACGAAGCCGATAATTCCGGCATCGCCAATACGATCACTGGCCCAGCGAATGGCGCGGATATAGCTGTCATAAATCTGCCTAACTGAAGTCATTACTGATCCAGCAGCATAAGTATCTCGAATACGCGCATCCAACGATGGGTAGGCCACATTGGCATTGTTGTCGTTGGCGCTGGTTTGGCCTGCCGAATACGGCGGATTCCCCACAATCACCCGGATATCTAGCTCCTTCTGCCGCTTGCGCCGGGCGCTGTTATCCTCCAGCAGGGCATCCACCAGATCGTCCTTCTCATACATCTGGAAGGTGTCGGTCAGGCAGATACCTTCAAACGGGGTGTACTCGTCGATCACTTCGCCGTGATAGGCCGCTTCGATATTTATGGCAGCGATGTAGTAGGCAAGCAGTACCAATTCGTTGGCATGGATCTCGTGCTTGTACTTGTGCGGTAACTCTTCGGGCTTGATCAGGCCCGACTGGATCAGGCGGGTGATGAAAGTACCGGTGCCGGTGAATGGGTCGATGATGTGAACGCCCTTGCTGCCCAAGGTCTGACCGAACTCTTGTTGCAACAGATGGTTCACGCTGTGAAGGATGAAGTCCACTACCTGAACTGGGGTGTAGACGATGCCAAGCTTGTCTCGCGTCCGAGGAAAAGCATTAGCAAAAAACTTTTCGTACAACTCAACGATTATCTTCTGCTTACCTGCCGCGCTGTCGATGCCAGACGCACGCTGGCGGACACTGGCGTAGAACTTCTCTAGAGTGTCTACCTCCTTGCCTAAGCGGTGCTCTTGGAGCGCATCGAGCACGCCCTGCATAGCCTTGGACATGGGGTTGTGGCTGGCAAAGCTGTACTCGTCAAACAGCGCATCGAACACCGGCTTGGTTACCAGGTGCTGTGCAAGCATTTCGACAATCTCGCCATCGCTGATGCTGTCGTTGAGGTCGTCGCGCAGCTCGGCGGCGAAAGCATTGAAGGCGGCCTTTTCCTGTGTATTGGCCGGGTTCTCCAGGATGCCCTGGATACGGTCGATGTGGGTGCGGGCGATCTTGGCGATGTCGTTGGCCCAGTCTTCCCAGTGGTGGCGGTTGCCACACTTATCGACTATCTTGGCGTAGATGGCTTTTTCGATTTCGCCCACTTCGTAGGTCATCTCGGCCTGCTGGGTTAGCTGGCCTTCGGCATCGTGGTTTTTGCTACCGATACCGAACTTGCCTTTGCCGGCTTGGCCGTTGCTCGTGCCGCTGGCTTTCTTCGCCTTCTTGTCTGCCTTATCGGTGATGGCGATGACTTCCATCTTGCGAGGGTCGGAGCCGATCAGATCGAGCTTGTTCACCATGGCGTCGAAGCTGTCGTCGTGCGAGCGCAGCGCCTGGAGCACCTGCCAGACCACCTTGTAGGTCTGGTTGTCGTTGAGGGCTTCGTGAGGCTCCATGCCGGCAGGGATTACCACGGGCAGCACCACATAACCGCGCTTCTTGCCCGGAGCATTGCGCATCACCCGGCCAACGGATTGCACCACGTCAACTTGTGAGTTGCGCGGGGTGAGGAACAGCACGGCATCCAGCGCTGGTACGTCCACACCTTCAGACAAGCAGCGCACGTTGCTGAGAATGCGGCAGGTATTGGCTGGGGGCTCTTCCTTCAGCCAGTTGAGCTTGGCTTCTTTCTGGCTGGCATTCATACCGCCATCGACGTGTGCGGCTTCGCAGATGATGCGCGAGGCCTCGTCGATGTTTTCTGACTCCTGGTAAGCCTCCACCACCGACTGGAACATGCTGGCGATGTTGATGGAGCTGACCTTGTGTTTGGTGCCCTTGTAGTTGGGTGAGATAACCTGGCAGAAGGCGACAGCACGCTTCATGGGCTGATCATCACCCACCAGGTTTTCAGCTAGCCCTTGTTTGGCCAGCGCCTTCCAGCAGCCGACGATCTTGGCGGCGTCGTCCACCTTGAGCTGGTTATCTTCGTCCTTCAGCAGCTCTTGAAGGCGGCGACTGATGACGCTCTCTTCAACTGTGAGTACCAGCACTTTGTAGTCGGTAAGCAGGCCGCGCTGAACAGCCTCGGAGAAGTTGATGACGAACAGTTCTTTGCCATACCACTCCTCCTTATTCATACCGTAGAGCTTGCCGTTCTCTTGCTCAGCTTTAATCTCAGCACTGTCGCTGTAGATACGTGGTGTGGCCGTCATGTATAGACGCTTGGCGGCACGTATGTAGTCCGCGTCATGAATGCGCACAAAGGCGCTTTCGTCATCATCGCCAAAGGTTGCGCCAGTAGTACGGTGCGCTTCGTCACAGATCACCAGATCGAAGGCTGCCAAGTCGAAATCGTGCTGGGCGCGGCTGATCACGTCGATGGAGTGATAGGTGGAGAAGACCACACTCATGTGTTCGGCATCGTGACGCTTGAGCATTTCCGCTGCGAGGCGATCCGCTTTGGTGGTGGCTGGGTAGCGCAGTTCGTGAGTGAACACCTGAACGGTGTCTTCGTCGGCTTTACGCTTCTTGCCTACGTCACTGTCGGAGCAGACGGCAAAACTATGGAGCGGGGTTTCGCTTTCTTGCGTCCACTCGGTGAGGGTCTGCGATAGCAGCGACAGACTTGGCACCAGGAACAGAACACGCTTGCCCTTGCCAGCCAGGCGTTCGGCGATCTTCAAGCTGGTGAAGGTCTTGCCCGTGCCGCAGGCCATGATCAGCTTACCGCGCTCCGCATCTTTGAGGCCGGCGGCGGTGGCGTTCAGTGCGGTTTGTTGGTGATCGCGCAGTTGCTTGCGCGCCTTGAGGGCAACAGCTTGGTTGGGCTGGTACGTGGCCCAGTCAATCTGGCTGTCTTCCAGGGCTTGCAGGTCGATTTTGCTGACAGCGGGCTGCTGGCCCTGTAGGGCATCCTCGGCGTGCTCACTCCAGTTGTTGGTTGTGGTGACAATGATGCGATGCGAAAATGGTGCCTTGCCCGAGGCGGTGAAGAAGCTGTCGATGTCCTTTTTCTGGACGCGGTAATCCTCGGCGTACAGCTTGCACTGGATGGCGTGGTACTCGCCCGTGCCCTGAGTGCGCGCCACCAGGTCGATGCCCGTATCGCGGCCATCCAGCCCTTGTTCTTTTGCCCAGTCGCCGTACATCCAAACCTTGTCGTAGAGATCGCGATAGGTGGCTTCGTTGCGCAGGTAGGCGCATATCAGCTCTTCGAAGTAAGTGCCTTTTTCGCGTTCGGATGCTGAGGCGGCGCGGTAGGTGTCGAGCAGTGCGGAGAGGGCGGACATTACGAATTCCTTTTGAATACAGCTAGCGCAGATCTCAGGCGCTAAATTTTTCCAGTCTATCAATAGGCGTCTCTTTGAGCAGCCAAAAGAAACCCCAGGAGATACGAGATCTAGTGGGGTTTGTCTCTGCTCACTGACGTTGGCCGAACCACCTAACTTTGCCCACCTACAAACACGCACATCTGCGGTCGTCTGCCGTGCATGATGTTGATTTCGATGAAGCCCTGACGGTGCTCCATAGCGCTGCTCATCAGATCGGTTCTGCCCCTTAAGCACGCCTACTCTGGAGTACCAGGTGTACACCAAATTTCCTGGCTGGTTCCGGGTGTAAACTTACTATGCAGCTACTGCCCAGGCTGGGCTGTGCTGGTTGAATAGGGTAACAGCCGAACGGCTGCCCTCCGCCGTGGGAGATAAGATCGGCCTGTTCGATGATGAACTGCGAGATGGTAAGAAAGCCAAGATCGACTTTGGTAAGGCGCACTTCAACGCGCTATCTGAAAGTGACTCCGCGCTATGGTGTCGCGAGGATCGTCGATGATCTGCTAGTCGCCGTTAGCGCGCTCAACGTTTCACTGCTGGCCTTGAGCCTGGCTATATGTCTATCGAGCTGAGGTTAGGCTTGAAGAATTAAACCTAGCCAGGGCGGTGCGCGGGTCTTTTTCCGAGTGAGCCAGCAAGTGACTTTGGACGGGCCGGCAAGCCAGTTTTGATCCGTTTTGGGTAGAGAGTTGTCTTGCAGATCTGACGCCGAGAATCTCTTCTTTATACTTGTATAATTATGCGCAACTGCCCCCTTTCTAGAGAGTATGGTTTTTTCAATTCTTGTTTTTATTATACTAATCGTTGAATTTCGTTGTAGCTCGTCACCGTAGCGGTTTGTATAAGTCTCTCGGATCAGCTCTAGTCGAGTATGATCAACGTCGATGAATGATGTCAGCGCCAGCAGCTGCTTGGCGCGCCTTTCTGGATCATTTTTGCTGACCATTAAACTACGCGCTAGTTGTTTAATGGTTTCTGGAGTGTTGGCGTTTTTCAGTGAAGACTTTACAAGCCGTAGTTTCGCTAGGATGCCTTCCATGCCTATCGACTGGACTGCGCGCTTGCGAACAGCGCGTATGGCACATCGATGCCTTTTTGCAAGCTCTTGTGCCTGCGTTGTATCCTTGCCATCGGATGCTAGTGCAAGGGCAAGATATTTAAACATGTAGGACGCCGGCGTGGCTTTCGATAACAGACTTCCGCTGCTTTCTCTAGCCATTACAATTATCTTATCTTTGTTATCTTCAAAGTATCCACTAGGTCTCAAGCTTTCTTTTTCAAAAATATTACGAAGCTTTTTTTCAAGTTCTATTTCCAAGCCTGCTTTGAAAAATATTAGAATGTGCCAGTGAGGGCATCCATCAAGATGAACCTCGGTGACTCTTAAACCAAAGTAGTCGACGTAGGCTTCGTAGCTCTTCCCTAAGTGCTTTTGAATTTTTCTCCATAACTCACTAAGGTATTTGTATGCAGCGTCCGGTGATTCGCCACTGAATGAATTCTGTCCGACCTCTGGGTTGGAATGGTATTTCGGGGGGCATGTAAGGGTGAGCATCATCCATTTGAAGCTGCGCTTTAAGGCGAGTTGCTCCATTGCCTTGATCAACAAATAGTATTCGCTAACGCGCTTTCTGTTTGCTGCGTTGATGATTTCAGCAAGCTGGAAGTCGGCGTCGAAAGCATCCCTGGTCGCTTGTTTTGCAAGGTATGAAGTGAGTGCTATTTCACGTTGTTTATGTATTTTGAAAGTTAGGTCTGAGCAGAACAGTTCCTTGCCATACCCTAGTCGACCTTCAAGCATAGCCTTGTGCTCACGACGAAAGTCAGCAATTTGGCTGATTTTGGCACGCCAAAATTTAGAGTCAGCTAGTCTTTTAACTTGGTTTTCTGCTGAGCAGCTTGAAATGGTGGATACATTTACATCGTACTCATGATCTCTGCTGGCATAGTTTGCGACTTCCGACTGCTTCAGTTGCGAGAGCAATTCTTTGTGTTTGTTCGCAATTCGCCAAGCGACTCTATTTAACTCTGCGAGCCCAAGAGTAATCAGCTCACCAATGGCGGGGGCTTTGTATTGTGAGTTGTTTTGTGCAGGCACGACAAGGGCTTCTCAGTGAGAGGCGTCGTGCCGTATTAAATGAGGTGCGTGTCGTACGCAGGTGGATGTTACTTCGGATTACTATGACTGGAAATATATATTTGAATTAATATTTAAGCCGCAGTAGACGCGGATATTCAGTTAAGGGAGCAGGCTCGTATTCTGATGGGGCTATAAAAGCCAGCTTGTCGCTGGCTTTTAAGTGCTCGGATTGCGCATCATGCGGGCCTCGTCGTGAGGTGTGTGCGAATCAAGTCCATCCTAGAGGAAAAGCTCTTTTAGCTAGGAGCTCGCCCCCTCGTTTTGCGGTTCAAATGGCGCTCATAAAGGGGCTTGAAATTTTCCCAATGAACATTGCTAAGGTCAATATTGAACTTCAACCCATTTCCTAGTGTTCGTTTTAGCACATAACTATCCGGCTCACCAATATAATGGTCTGAGGTGGTTTTGGCCTCGACTTGCATGTGCCCTAGTAGCATCGCAATCGAGGTAAGTGGTACGCCATTTTTCTTCAAGCAATCGGCGAAAGTTCGTCGAAGGCTACGATAGCTCCAGCCAGCCTGTTTCAAGTCTTCATCAACTAAACCTATATATCCTTGACCTTTACTTTTTCCGCTGAAAAAGCGGCTGGGAGTTCGAGAGTATCTACTCATGGGATTATATTTTAGTTCGGGAAATAGGAGTCCACTTGGGCCGGACGCTTTAATTCGTTCTTTATGGAATTGAATAAACCCCATGTCGATGAGCTTCTGATGGACTGGGATGTACCTTATGGAATCATCTGTTTTCACTGCTTTGTTAAATCCGAAATTATTTATATGTATCGTGGTGAGACCATTTTCGTCGCTAGTTATATCCTCGTTTCGCAATTGGCAAAGCTCATTAAGGCGTGCGCCGCTGAATAACCCAAGCGGAATAAGCCAGAATTTCCAAGAGTCAGCATTGTGGTTTATTTTGTGGCTTTGTATGTTGTAATCAAGATACATCCATCCGCTGAAAATGTTAGTGAGATGGCGTTCATTGAAGGGGAGGGTTGCGGTTGATTTTTTATTATCATTACATGATATTTTTAGTTCCAGTGGAATTAGCCTATCTTTAAATGCTTCTTTTGCAATGTAATTGAATAGGCGATAGTAAGTATTTAGTGTTTCACCTTGATTGCTATCTGTGTGCGATCTTTCTAGTCTGTTGTGTAGTTGGTTGGTCAGAATGTAGGTGTCGTTGAGCGATAGAGAACTCGCTTTTCTAGACTCTGAAGTTCCTGTTAATAATTCTTTTATTTTATTCGAGCGATTCTTTAGTTGAATCTTCTGTTTTGGGGCGCAGGCGGACTCTCTGATTCGTCGATCAATTACATTGTCGATATAGTCACTTAACAAAATGGGATTCTGTTTTGCATTGAGCGCGCTTCGTGCAGATGTCAGTGGCTCCCACATGTCGGTAATTAAGTGCTCATATCCTGGTTGGATCTCGACAATTACGCCATCGATAAATGGAATGCGCAATGATGGCGCTTGAGTATTAGTTGTGAATTGCACCGAGATTCCTTATTGGTATCTGCTCGAAGTGAGCAGCTCTCGGATTGAGAAGTTAATTATCCAATCCGAGAGCGTCAATGACTTATTTGGTAGGCGCGATTCTCTTTAAATTGACAAATTGTCAATAATTCCGGAGTCAACCATCACAAAGGTTAATAAAATAAGGCAAACATAATCACCTCTTAGCTTTCAGAGCTATATGGCAAGTGGTACCGCCAATTGTTCGATTTCCGACGAGTGGTATTGTGTTGGGTGGGGGCTGTGCTTGTTCTAGAGACTTTTCCCTGCAACGTTTTTAACCATTCATAGTGTTGGTAATGGATATGCTGAAGCCCGACTTTATAGTCAATTTGCTGCAGAACTTCGTTTAGCACTGATAGCGGGTAGCTATCTCCATACCCACCGGTGACACTGCTGTCGATATGACCTACGAGCGCTTTCACAACCAAAATGTTGAGATTTTGGTTACGTGCTTGAGTCACGAAGCTATGCCTAAGGCCATGGAATGTGAGCTGATCTTCAGCGAGTCCGCACTGAGCCAAATAACCTGCGCTATTTGAGCTGTTGCCCAGAAACCATTTGCTGGCGATATGGCTGTTGTAGCCAATGCCATAGGAGGGCAAGCCTGTGAACAGTTGTGTCTTTGGTGTGCTTCCCGGCTCAGCTCGACGCTGCTGGACAAACTCGAGAAATCCAGCGTTGAGCACGGCAACGTGCAGCGGAATGTCGCGAGAGCTTCCACTGTTTTTAAGCCGCTTTCCACCTTGATCGTTGATGCTGATGATCCAGATGTCTTGCTCTTGCCGCACATCTTCTACGCGAAGCTGGCACAGCTCGTTGAGCCGTGCGCCTTGGAAAAGGCCAAGGAGTGGTAGCCAAAACTTGTAGTCATCCAATCGCCAGCGTTCTGGTTGTGTGAGGGTATAGACGGGCCCCTGCAGCAATTTCTCGATCTGGCCGTGGCTGTAGGTGCGTCGACGGGCGTTAGGGGCTCCCTTGGTGTTGAAGGTGAGTCCGTTGCTCTGGTCTTCAGCGATCAACTCATGGTCGCGGGCATATCGAAGTATTCGTTGCAGCAACTCGAAGTATTGCTTCCCTGTTCTGGGATTGATCGGGGTGTAGTTGCCTTGGGTGATCACTTCATGAAGTGGTGTCTGCCGATATCCGACAAGTTTGTTTCGATTGCGTGGGTACAGCCGTATCGAGTCCCTGATCCGGATGAGCTCCGCCCGCGTCAGTGTCGACACGACCCGATCTGCGCCTACGATCTCGAGCAGCACCTCGAGACGAGAGTGGTTGAGCTGGCGAGTTCTGGGGTGCGACCAAGTCTGCTCGCGATCTTGTTGGCTGCTGAAGGATTTGACCATTTCACCAAAGCGAAGCGCCCTGCTGGGCAACTCATTGCCGCTGTACACGGGGGGTGGGGCATCGAGCAGTTGTTGCAGTGCATTTTGCTGTGCTTTGGGCAGCAGGCTGGCCATCGCTGTGATGGCTGCTGAGATCTTCGGATCAATTGTTTCAGGGGGGCTTTCAGACGACTGAAGTAGTAACGCATCGAGCGGTTTATCGCCATGTTCTAGATCGAGATGGCGGCTGAGCAGCTCCTCAATTTGATGCACAGCTTTGGATGATAAATCGTGCGTGTGATGCTCGGCTTGCCCCAAGCAAGTAAGGATCTCCCCAAACTCGTGCATCAGGAATGAGATCGCCAATGTAACCACGATCACGGAGGTACACTTCAGGTTCAGCTTGTGAGTCACCCCGGTTATCCCCAGAGGACTGAAATCCATTTCGAGAATAAAGAAGCCTTCAGCGTCCTGACAGATGTGCAGGCAGTTGAGGTGCTTCGGGCGGTAGGGGGAATCTAGTGGCGGGTGCTTCAGTAGGTCTGAAACAGATTGCGGCAGGCTCGATGGTATCGTTTGCAAGCCCACTCCATGGCTTTCACGTATGTAGGTGAGGTAGTCATGCAGCGCGAGTACCACTACGCGGTGGCCATGCAACGGATAGAGCATTCCATTGCCCGACCACCGTTCCAGCGCAGCAAGCGCCTGATAGATGTAGGCAGCTCTCCAGCACGCTACTTCAAGCTCATCGGTGTCCAGTGGCCAATCGAGGCGATTGAAATGGATCAGGCAGCGTGTGAGTAACTCGGCGCTCGGTTTGATTTTCAGGCGGTATCTCCCGTCTCGCCCCATGGCAACTCCGTAACCATCCTTCATGGCTAGGTTCAGGTGTTGGTAGCCTTCGGAAAGATCGGAGGAGGTAAGGCGGTGGGGCGAAGGCAGGTCACCTAGCGGCAGAACGAGACCCTGAAGGTGTTGCACATGCTCTTTGCGGATGCTCTCAAGAGCTTGCAAAGCACGTTGGCCAGTCCAGCTATGCATGAGAGCGTTTGAGACTAAATTATCGAACGCCAGGTTGAGCTTGTAGGTGCAGAGCTTGGCTATGGCGAGATTGCTGCCGAGTGCCCAGCGGATCTGTTTGGGTGTACCGATTGCTCGCGGAAAGCTTTCCGGGAGGGTGCGGTAATACTGGAATGCCTTACCGGAACAGGCAAGGTGAGTTGGGCGGTCGTGCTTGGTTGGCTTGGACATAGTAGATATCTACCCAGAGGGTTGCAGTGGGACTGCGCGATATCTACTTTTGTCCTAACCGTCTGAAAGCCCCGTTTTAGAGGGCTTCCTGACATGGATTGGTGGAGCCGGGGGGATTTGAACCCCCGTCCGCCAGTTCTCCACTTTCGGTACTACATGCTTAGCCGTGTCTATTGAGTTAATCCGCAGCCGCCCGACGGGCAGGGTGCTTTGGACGAGTTGTGTAAGTTTTAGCCGCTTTGTCCACAACGTACTACGCGGCGATCCTGTTCTGCATGACAATCACTTCAGGTTTACAGGCATCCCCTAGTGATCGCTGGAGCCGAAGCTACCAGAAGGACTAGTCGCGCCGCTTACGCAGCGAGAGCGTAGCCCTCGTAGTTTTCGTCATTGGCAACTATAGAAAGTTGCAACAGTGGATTTACGACTTCTGTTACCAAGTCGGCATGCACCTAGAGCTTCGCTACCGGCGTCGAATCCTAATCGGCCCCGAAACTTGTGTCGCTGGTACTTGGACGCGAGTTTACGCCAAAGGTTCCACAGCGTCGACCCAGCAATTGCCTGGCGGACGTTTAGGGTGCTTGCCGGCTATGATTGCATCCTGCACATTCGCCTTGCCTTCAGGATGAGACCCTCGTATGCCGCGCGCGTCGCGTTACCCTTTGCGTCAGTGGATCTGGCGCGCTTTTGTGCAGAGTGCCCTGATACCGCTGATTCTGGTCGAGTCGGTGTTGATCACGGTTTACCTGTTGAGTAATGCCGCAATTCGCGATGCGCAAATTGAGCATTTGCAGCAGAGCGCACTGGATGACCTGACTGCTGCGGTGGTGCGTGAAGGTCAGGTGATCGATGGCCGTTTGCGCTCCGTTGAAGCGCAGGTACAAATTTTCCGTGATGCGGCACTCAATGCTCTGGATAACCGCACGTTTGAGCCTGATGCGCTGGAGCGTCAGCGGCATGCGCTGACGGACAGCGGGGTGTTCTACAGCCGCAGCGATGATGGCCGCGCGGCCTCGTTTTATGCCAACAGCACGCCGCTGGCCAAGCAGGACCACGCCAAAGCGTTACGCCTGTCGCAGCTCGATCCGTTGATGCGCTCAATCCAGGCTGCCAACCCGCGGGTGGCAGCGGCCTATTTCAATACCTGGGACAGCTACAACCGCATTTACCCCTTCTTTATGACGCCCGAGCAGTATCCCCATGACATGGTGATACCCGATTACAACTTCTATTACCTGGCTGACGCCAAGCACAACCCTGAGCGCAAGGTGGCCTGGACCGACGTTTACCTCGACCCGGCAGGCATGGGCTGGATGATGTCGGCCGTGGCGCCGGTGTACCGTGGTGATTTTCTCGAAGGGGTTGTGGGCCTGGATATCACCGTTGGGCAGATGCTCGCGGAAATCGGTGAGCTGGATGTGCCTTGGAACGGTTACGCCATGCTGGTCAGCCGCGATCACAACATCATGGCCTTGCCGCGCGCAGGCGAAGAGGATTTTGGCCTGCGCGAGCTGACCGAGTACTCCTATGCCGAGGCGGTGCGGCGTGAAGTGCTCAAGCCTGAAGACTTCAACTTGGCCAAACGCACCGAGATGCAGCCGTTGCTGAAGGCCATGGCGGCAGGCCAGGGCAATGTGCAGGAAGTTGAACTTGGTGGTCGCAAACAGTTGATTGCCTGGAGCGAGATTCCGCAAACGGGTTGGCAGCTGCTGTTGGTGGTCGATGAGGCCAATATTTTCAGTGAGACCAATCGCCTGGCGGAGCGTTACCTGCACATCGGTTACCTGCTGATTGTCGGTTTAGGGCTGTTCTATCTGCTGTTCTTCGCGTTGATGTGGGTGCGTTCACGGCGGCTCAGTGATCAGTTGGTGCAGCCGATGGATGGGGTGGTCGGGATGATGCGCGAGCTGGGGCAGGGCCATTACCAGCCCAGTGCGCCGTCCAGCCAGATTGATGAACTGATGAGTATGGCCACAGCGGTGCAGCAGACGGGTGAGCAACTGCAGGCCAGTGAAGTGCAGCGATTAGAAGCGCAGCGGATTCTTCAGTTGGTACTGGAAAGCACCACGGAAAGCCTCTGGGAAGTTGAAGCGCACAGCATGAGCATCACGCTGAGTGAGCGCTTCCTCAAGCGCTTCGGTCTCACGCAGCCGAGCATCACCTTCAGTGAGTTCAATCAGCGTGTGCACCCCAATGATCTGGAGCGTATTCGCCACCTGCGTCAACTGTTCGCCAGCAGTGGCGAGGACCGTTTTGAGGCCGAATACCGCTACGCCGATGCTCACGGCCATTACGTCTGGCTGCTGAGTCGCGGCAAGGTGCTGGAGCGTGACAGCGAGGGCCGAGCCCTGCGCGTGGCCGGCACCCATGTGGATATCACCCGCCTTAAACAGGTGCAGGAGGACCTGCGCCGCGCGAGCCTGGACGCTCAGGCCGCCAGCCAGGCCAAGAGTCGCTTTCTGTCGAGCATGAGCCATGAGTTGCGTACGCCGCTTAATGCGATTTATGGCTTTGGTCAGTTGATCGAGATGGAGGCGCAGGACAAACCCGAAGCCAAGCTGGAGAGCGATTACGCCCGTGAGATCGTCAATGCCAGTCGGCACCTGACCTCACTGGTGGATGACATTCTCGACCTGTCGAGCATCGAAAGCCGCCGTCAGCAACTCAAGCTGGAGTCTGTGGGGGTGGGCGCGCTGCTGCACAGTTGCGCTGAGCTGGTGCAGCCTGAAGTGCAGCAACGTCAGTTGCAGCTGCAGGTGCTGGCTGACGCCGACGCCGGCCTGTATGTGCAGGCGGATATGCGCCGGGTGCGCCAGGTAGTGCTTAACCTGCTGTCCAACGCGATCAAGTACAACAGCCCGCAGGGCCTTATCCGCATGGGTTATGAGGTACGCTCCAGTTGCGTGCGGTTATGGGTTGAGGACAACGGCACAGGGCTGACAGCCGAGCAGCAAGCCAATCTGTTTCAGCCGTTCCAGCGTCTGGGGCGTGAGAACTCCAGCATTCCTGGTACCGGGATTGGCTTGGTGCTGTGCCGCGAGCTGGCCGCTTTGATGGCCGGTGAAATGGGCTTTAGTAGCAGTGCCGGTGTGGGCAGTCGCTTCTGGATTGACCTGCCCGGCGCTGCGGCTCCGGCGGCACAACCGGCTGCTGATGAGGAGTCTGTGTCAGAGCAGCCCAGGCAGCTGGCCGAGGTACTGTGCGTGGAAGATCACCCTGCCTGCCTCAAGGTGGTTCAGGAAGCCTTGCGTGAATTTGCCGAGGTGCGTGGCGCCGGCTCGGTGCAGCGGGCGCTGGCTGATCTGGAGCAATGCACGCCGACCCTGCTGTTGCTCGATCTGGATCTGCCCGATGGCGACGGTATGCAGGTGCTGGATGCCATGCGCCTTAACCCTCGGTTGCAGGCGGTGCCGGTGTTGGTGATCAGTGCGGCGGCGGATGAGGCAGTGTTTGCCGAAGCGCGTCGGCGCGGCGCCCAGGCCTGCCTGGCCAAACCGATTGACCTGGCGCAGGTGCGCCGCGTGGCGCTCAGCTTGTTAGGGCAGGCGCTTTAACCAGCGCCTGCTCTGCCGCTGTTCGGGTTATTCGCTGGCTTTGAGCAGTTGCAGCGCTTCGCCCAGCACTCTGACCGATTCGCTGTGGTTACCGGCTTTATGCAGGGCTTCGCCTTCGGCGCGTAGCTGCTGCACTTGCGCGAGTACCGTGGCGTCGCTCGGTGGGTCGGTTTTCAGCAGGCCATCGATCTTGGCCATATCCGCTGGGCAGTGCATGGCCCAGAGCGACGTGCTGAGGAGTGCGGTTGCAAGGAACGTGGCAAGACGGTGCATGACAAGGCTCCAGCGATTGGTAGGGCTTTCAGTATAGAAAGCCCTAGCTCGGCGACCGGGCCGTTGGTCACTCAAGGCCTGGCGTGGCTGACCCGATCCAGCAGATAGACCAGCCCGTGATAATCGATACCGCCATGCTGGCTCAGGCCGATTTCGCAGGTGCGGCTGGTGCTGATGCCTTCTTCGCAATATTGCACGGCGGACTTCAGGCTGCGCAGGGCGTGATCGTTCAGCTCGGGCGTAGTGAAGCCCTTGTCGCCGGCAAAGCCGCAGCAGTGAATGCCTTCGGGAATCACCACCTCTGAGGTGCAGCGCCTAACGATATCGATCAGGCCCTGGGCCTCGCCCAGATGCTGGGTGCTGCAGGTGACATGCACCGCCACGGGTTTGTTCTGCGGGGTGATCTGCAAACGGTCGAGCAAGTACTCGCGGATAAATTTCACCGGGTCGTGCAGCTTCAGTCGGGTGTCCAAGCCATCCTGCAGCAGCCGCAGGGTGCAAGGGCTGGTGTCGCAGTAGATCGGGTCGAGGCCGCCACGGCTGGCCTTGAGCAGGGCGTCGATCAGCTCCTGCTTCTTGCGCTCGGCTTGTTCGGCATAACCCTTGGAGGCAAAGGGCTGGCCACAGCAGAGGCTGTCCAGCTCCGCCGGGAACACCACCTGAAAACCGCCTTTTTCCAGCAGCGCGCGGGTTTTGTCGAGCAATGGCATTTGCTCGCTATCGCTGGCGGCCGGGCCCATGGCACGGGATACACAGGCGGCCAGGTAGACCACCCGTGGCCGCGTATCGTCATTGGCCGTTGGCAGTCGCAACCGCTGCAGCGGTTGCGGCATCGCTGGCGTCCACTGCGGTACGCGACCCTGGCTGGCCTTGCTAAGCGCCGCCGAGGTGCGGCTAAGCAGCGGTGCGCCCATCAGCATGCGTGCGCCGTTTGCCACATGCAGCATCAGCCGCGCGCCCTGCATGACACGGTGGAAGTTATTCGCCAACCAGTCGGCGCTGCGCGGGCTGTTGGCGTCGCGGGCGCGTAGCTGGCGCACCAGGTCGCCGGTGTTGATGCCCACCGGGCAACGCTGGGCACACAGGCCGGTGGCGGCGCAGGTGTCGACGCCCTGGTACTGATAGGCCGTCTCCAGCTCGCGGGTGTCGATGCCGGCGCGTTTCTTGGCCTGGATATCACGCCAGATCACGATGCGCTGGCGCGGGCTCAGGGTCAGCCCTTTCGACGGACAGACCGGCTCGCAGAAACCGCACTCGATGCACTTGTCGATGATGTCGTCGGCGGCCGGCAGCGGCTTGAGGTTTTTCAGGTGGATGTCACGATCTTCGGAGAGGATCACATCCGGATTAAGGATGCCCTTGGGGTCGAGCAGGCGCTTGATCTGCCACATAAGCTGGTAAGCGTCATTGCCCCACTCCAGCTCGACGAAGGGTGCCATATTGCGTCCGGTGCCGTGCTCGGCTTTCAACGATCCGCCGAACTCCACCGCCACCAGCTGCGCCACGTCGTCCATAAAGGCCGAGTAGCGAGCGATCTGCTCAGGCGTTTCGAAGGCCTGGGTAAACACGAAGTGCAGGTTGCCTTCCAGGGCGTGGCCGAAAATGATCGCCTCGTCGTAGCCGTGCTTATCGAACAGGGCGAGCAGGCGGTTGACGCCTTCGGCGAGTTGTTCGATGGGGAAGGTGACGTCCTCGATGATCACCGTGGTGCCGGTTTGGCGCACGGCACCGACGGCAGGGAAGGTGTCTTTGCGGATCTTCCACAGCAGGTTGTAAACGGCCGGGTCTTCGCTGAAATCCACCTGCTTTTCCAGGGGGAAGTCGGCGATGGACGCCATGATCAGTTGCAGCTGCTCGTGCAACAGGCTCTGGCTGGCAGCGCGCGATTCAATCAACAACGCGCAGGCGCTATCCGACAACCCCTTGACCCATTCCGGCATGCCGGGTTTGTCCTGCACCGAGCGCAGGCTGCGCCGGTCGAGCAGTTCCACGGCGGACACCGGCTGCTGTTTGAGCAGGGTGACGGCGCGGCAGCAGCTCTCCACATCGGGGAACACCAGTAGGGCGCTGGCCTTGTGCGGATGATCCGGCACGGTGTTGTAGGTCACCGCGCTGATAAAACCCAGGGTGCCCTCGGAGCCGACCAGCAGGTGGCTGAGGATATCCAGCGGCTGGTCGAAATCCACCAGGGCGTTAAGCGACAGGCCGGTGGTGTTTTTCAGGCGGTACTTGTGGCGAATTTTTGCGGCCAGCGCGCTGTTGGCGCGGGTCTGTTTGCCCAGCTCGTTCAGTTGCGCCAGCAGGTCCGCATGAGTGGAAAAGAAGCGCGTCACGCTAAGCGGGTCTTCGGTGTCCAGCACCGTGCCATCGGCCAGCACCAAACGGATGCCCGCCAGCGTGTGGTAGGTGTTGTGCGCGATGCCGCAGCACATGCCGCTGGCGTTGTTGGCGACGATGCCGCCGATTTTGCAGGCATTGATGGACGCCGGGTCTGGACCGATCTTGCGCTGGAAGGGCGCGAGTACGGCATTCGCTTGAGCACCGATCACCCCCGGTTGCAGGCGGATCTGGCTGCCTTGGCCGCGGACTTCGCGGCCGTTCCAGTTATCGCCCAGCACGATCAGCACCGAGTCGCTGATGGCCTGCCCAGAAAGGCTGGTGCCGGCGGCGCGGAAGGTCACCGGCACTTGATGGGTGCTGGCCAGTTTGAGCAGATCAACCACTTCCAGCTCCGCCTCGACACGCACCACCAGCTTGGGGATCAACCGGTAGAAGCTGGCGTCGGTGCCAAAGGCCAGGGTCGACAGCGGGTCGTCAAAACGGCGCTCAGCAGGGATCAGGCGTTCGACGGCGGTGAGAAATGCGCTGGGCAGGCTCATGCAGGCTCCGAAGTTAGAGGCAGCGTCAGGACGCGGCGTGGTGCAGTTCGCGCACCAATGAGTCGGCATTGATCTCGCTGATCGATTTGGCCCCGGTCAGCACCATGGCCACGCGCATTTCCTTCTCGATCAGATCCAGCAGGTTGCTCACGCCTGCGCCACCGTCGGCGGCCAGGGCGTAGATAAAGGCGCGGCCGAGCATCACCGTGTCGGCACCGAGGGCGATCATGCGCACCACGTCCAGGCCGGTACGGATGCCGGAGTCGGCAAGAATGGCCAGATCGCCCTTCACGGCATCGGCAATTGCCGGCATCGCGCGGGCGCTGGACATCACACCATCGAGTTGGCGGCCGCCGTGGTTGGACACGACGATGCCGTCGGCGCCGAAGCTCACGGCGTCCTTGGCGTCCTGCGGGTCGAGGATGCCTTTGATCACCATCGGGCCGTCCCAGAATTCACGAATCCATTCCAGGTCCTTCCAGCAAATCGACGGGTCGAAGTTGTTGCCCAGCCAGCCGATGTAATCGGCCAGGCCCGTGGGGTTGCCACGGTAGGCGGAGATATTGCCCAGGTCGTGGGGCTTGCCGAGCAGGCCGACATCCCAGGCCCAGCGTGGGTGGGTCATGGCTTGCAACATGCGCCGCAGCGGCGCGTTCGGCCCGCTCATGCCGGAATGGGCATCGCGGTAGCGTGCGCCGGGTACCGGCATATCCACGGTAAATACCAGGGTGGTGACGCCAGCAGCCTTGGCGCGTTCCAGGGCGTTTTTCATAAAGCCGCGGTCTTTCAGCACATACAGCTGAAACCACATCGGCCGGTCGATGGCCGGCGCGACTTCTTCAATTGGGCACACCGAAACGGTGGACAGGGTAAAGGGGATGCCCTTGGCGGCGGCGGCCTTGGCAGCCTGCACTTCACCACGGCGGGCGTACATGCCAGTTAGGCCGACTGGGGCCAGGGCCACCGGCATGCTCAGGGTCTCACCCAACAGGCGGGTTTCCAGGCTCAGTTCCGACATATTGCGCAGCACGCGCTGGCGCAGGGCAATGTCCGCCAGGTCGGCGACGTTGCGCTTGAGTGTGTGCTCGGCATAGGCACCGCCGTCGATGTAGTGGAACAGAAACGGCGGCAGCCGGCGTTGGGCGGCGGCGCGGTAGTCGGTGGAGGCAGAAATGATCATGGAGTCACCCAAGCAGGAAAAAGGGTTTGCAGCAAAACGCCAATGCGCGCCGTTCGGGCGGCGCGCAGTGTGGCGTGTATCAGCTCGCCATCAGCGGGTCGCTGACGCCCAGCACATACACGGCGAACAGCGCGATCAGGCCGGTAAACAGCACGTAGTACAGGGTAGGCCAGATGGTTTTGCGCAGGATGCTGCCCTCGCGGCCCAGCAAGCCAACCGTGGCCGAAGCCGCGACGACGTTGTGGATCGCCACCATATTGCCGGCAGCGGCGCCGATCGCTTGCACCGCGACCACCAGTGCGCTGGAAATGCCCAGGCTGCTGGCCACGCCGAACTGGAACTGGCTGAACATCATATTGCTGACGGTGTTGGAACCGGCAATAAAGGCGCCCAGGGCACCCACGCTCGGCGCCAGCAGCGGGTAGATACCGCCGACGCTATCGGCCACCCAGCGCGCCATGAGGATCGGCATGCTCGACAGCTCGGCGGCGTTAACCCCGGAGTTGATCAGGATGCGCACCATCGGCACGGTAAACAGCAGCACAAAGCCGGCACTGAGCAGCACGCTGGACGACTCTTTCACCGCACTGCCCAGCTCGCGCAGCTTCATGCGGTGGAAGAAGAAGGTGGCGATGACCACGGCCACCAGAATCCCGCCCGGCAGGTACAGCGGATCGAAGCTGGCACCGATACCGGTTTCGCCCAGCAGGTCGGGGAATTTCAACGCCACGCTCTTCAGCGCCGCGCCCACTTCAGGGAATACCCGGCTGATCACCAGCAGAACGCCGACCAGCACATAGGGCAGCCAGGCGCGCAGGGCACTCATCGGCTTAGCAGTCAGATCGTCGAGTTTCATCTCCACGGTGCCCAGCCACTCAGCTGGCCATTTGTCCGCCGGAGCGAAATCCCAAGTGGTTTTTGGCAGCAGAAATCCCATGCGCGCAGCGCTGGTGACAATCGCCAGGCCAATCAAACCGCCGCCCAGCGACGGAAATTCTGGGCCGAGGAATACCCCGGTCAGCACGTAAGGCACGGTAAAGGCCAGACCGGCAAAAATCGCAAACGGCAGCACTTCAAAACCGGCCTTCCAGCTTTTTTCGGCGCCGAAGAAACGGGTCAGCATTAGCACCATGATCAATGGCATCACGGTGCCGACAATGGCGTGGATGATCGCCACTTCGCTGGTGATCAGCTGCAGAAACTGCGCCCAGGACGAACCCTGTTCAACCAGCTGCGCGCCGATGGTGGCGGAGTCCAGACCGGTGTTGATACCGACGATGATCGGCGTGCCCACCGCGCCGAAGGACACTGGCGTGCTTTGCACCAGCATGCCGAGCATGACCGCAGCCATGGCCGGGAAGCCGATGGCCACCAGCAGTGGTGCGGCGATGGCCGCAGGCGTGCCGAAGCCAGACGCGCCTTCGATAAAGCAGCCGAACAGCCAGGCAATGATGATCGCCTGGATGCGCCGATCCGGGCTGATGGTGGCAAAACCGGCGCGGATCGCGGTGATACCGCCGGAGTGCTTGAGGGTGTTAAGCAGCAAAATCGCGCCGAAGATGATCCACAGCAAACCGAGGGTGATCAGTAGCCCCTGCACCGTAGAGGCCAGTACGCGGTTAAAGCTCATGTCCCAGGCAAACAACGCCACGCCAGCGGTAAGCAGGTAGACCAGAGGCATGGCGTGTTTGGCCGGCCAGCGCAGGCCGATCAGCAGCACAGCGGCGAGCAGGATGGGCGAGAACGCCAGTAGAGCAAGAAGACCTGTCGACATGGTGGTCTCCCCTTAACGCTGCGCGTTGCGCATGGGTGAATGCGGGTGCGCATCGTGATGCAGCGTTGCGGCGGGTATAAGCAATAGAGCCGGCATGGGGAGACCTCGTTGGATTCTTGGAATTGTTTTAGTTTGGTTAATTGGTAATACCAATTTACAAGACTGCGCGGTCAGGGTAAAAGTGCGGCCTCCAGCCTGTCAATTAGCTGCCTTACGACTTTGGTCGTAAGGTGGCGTCTTGCTTGGCTGTGATGGCGGCGATAGGCTTGCCGGCAGCGGGCCGCAAAGGCCCTTGGCAGGTGGTCAAACCAGTGGAGTGCGGGCTATGGAAGTGGGATCGGTACGGCAACGCCGTTTGTCGGACGATATCGTTAGCCAACTGGAAACCCTGATCCTCGAAGGCACGCTCAAGGCTGGCGAACGCTTGCCGGCAGAGCGCGTATTGGCCGAGCAGTTCGGTGTGTCGCGGCCGTCGTTGCGTGAAGCGATCCAGAAGTTGGCGGCCAAGGGCTTGTTGGTTAGCCGGCATGGCGGCGGCAACTATGTGGCGGAAACCCTCGGCTCAACTTTCAGTGATCCACTGTTGCACCTACTGGAAAGCAACCCCGAAGCGCAGCGCGACCTGCTTGAGTTTCGCCACACCCTGGAAGGCTCCTGCGCGTTTTACGCTGCCCAGCGCGCCACCGAACTGGATCGCCAGCGCCTGACTGACGCCTTCGCCGCGCTGCAGGATTGCTACAGCCGCAGTGGCAAAGTGACCCGCGCCGAAGAAGGCGCTGCCGATGCCAATTTTCACCTAGCGATTGCCGAGGCCAGCCATAACGCCGTGCTGCTGCACACCATTCGTGGGCTGTTCGACCTGCTCAAGCGCAACGTGGTGACCAACATCGGCGGCATGTATGCCCAGCGTGATGAAACCCGCGACATGCTGATTGAGCAGCACCGCGCCTTGTTCCAGGCCATTATCGAAGGCCGTGCCGAGGACGCCCGTGCGCTGTCCAACCGGCACATCGACTACGTGCAGGAAGTGCTCGCCGACGTGCAGCAACAGGCCCGCCGTGAAGAGCGGGCGCAGCGCCGAGGCATTACGCGCTAGCGTCGTCTGGGGAGGCGCACCGCGACTTCCAGGCCGCCGAGGGGGGAGTCGCCGAGGCTGATGCTGGCGCGGTGCAGTTCCACTACGCGCAACACGATGGACAGCCCAAGGCCAGCGCCCTGGCCAGCGCCAAGGCGATAGAAACGTTCGAAGAGTTTTTCCCGCTGCGCCTGCGCGACGCCGGGTCCGCTGTCCTGCACGCGCAGCACGATGGCATCTGCCTGAGCCTCTAGCTGAACCCGAATACGGCCACCGTCAGGGGTGTATTGCACGGCATTGCTGATCAGGTTTTGCAGCAGGGTGCCGAGGCTTGGGCCATCCGCCAGCAACTGATATTCCGCTGGCTCCAGGGCATCCAGGTCAAGTTCCTGATGACGCTCCAGCGCCAGTGGAATCAGCTCTGCCAGCTCGTTGCGCACAAACCCGAGCAGGTCCAGTTCGCGCATGGCCAGTTGCGCCACATTGGGTTCCAGGCGCGCCAGGGTCAGCAGTTGAGCCACCACCCGAGTGGCACGTTCGACACCGCTGCCGAGCTGGCGCAGTGCATCGTTACGGTCTTGCGGGTCAGGCGCGTCGAGGGCGTTCTGGGCGTGAATACGCAGCACCGCCAAGGGGGTGCGCAACTCGTGGGCCGCATCAGCGATAAAGCGTTTTTCCTGGTCCAGTAGGTGGTTGACCTGCATCAGCAAGCGGTTGAGCGAGGCGCCCATGGGCTCCAGCTCGTGTGGCAACGGGCCAAAAGTCAGCGGCGCGAGGTTGTCAGGGGCGCGCGCCTTGATCGATTCGGCCATGCGCTGCAGTGGGCGCAAGCCAAAGCCCACGGCTAGCCAGAGCAGCAAAGCCAGCAGCGGCAAACCGATCAGCAGCGGTTGCAGGGTGCGCCGGGCAATCTTGCCAGACAGTTCGCCGCGCACGTCTTCACGCTCACCCACCAGTACCCAGTGGTGATCGACGTTGTCGTGCAGCACAAACACTCGCCAGCGGTGCTCGCCCAAGGTCAGGGTGTGATAGCCGCTGAGGTATTTGGCCAGGCGATTGAGGCGTTCACTAATCGGCTGTGAGTCGGCCGGCAGGTTGAGGCCGAGCTGGGCGATCATCTCCATCAGCAGGCCTTTCGGGGCGCTGGCGGATTGGAACACCAGCTCGCCGTTGTCGTTAAGCATCTGGAAAGCCAGCTTGCTTTCGTAGCTGTGCCCGAGCAGGCCGTCGAGGTTACGCGGGCTGTTTTTCAGCAGCAGGGCTTCATCCAGCGCAGTCTGCAAGTCGCGGCGCGAGTCGGCCGATAGCTCATGGCGTACCAGGCCCATAAGTACCCGGGAGGTCTGCGCCAGCTGGGCGTCGAACAGCTCTTCCACTTCATGGCTGGCATCGCTGTAGATCTTGTGACTGATCAGCCCCAGGGCCACGCTGAGCAAGGACAACAGCAGCACCAGCAAACGCGCACGGATCGAGCGCAACACCTTCGGCATGTTATTTATCCACCAGGTAGCCGACGCCGCGCACGGTGCGGATCAGCTCAGGAAAGAATTTTTTGCGCAGGTGGTGCACGTGCACTTCCAGGGCGTTGCTCTCCAACTCTTCGTCCCAGCCGTAGAGAGCCTGCTGCAGCTTGTCGCGGGTCATCACCCGGCCCGGCTGGGCGAGCAATTCGTGCAGCAGGAGGAATTCCTTGCGCGGCAGATTGACCGCCTGGCCCTGATAGCTAACGGCCTGGCTGACCGGGTCAAGGCTGATGCCACGGTATTCCAGCGCCGGCTGCGGACGGTTGAAGCTGCGTCGCAGCAGGGCGCGCAGGCGGGCTTTGAGTTCAGCTACATCAAAGGGTTTGACCAGGTAATCGTCGGCGCCGGCATCCAGCCCGGCGATGCGATCACTGGTGGAGTCGCGCGCAGTCAGTACCAGCACGGGCACCGGGTTGGCGGCCGCGCGCAGGTGCTTGAGCACCTGCAAACCGTCCATGCGTGGCAGACCCAGGTCGAGGATCGCCAGTTCAAAACTCTCGCTGGTCAGGGCATGCAGCGCACTGCTGCCATCCTGTACCCAGTCGACGGTGTACCCCTCGGGTTTGAGGGCGGTGCGAATACCTTCGCCCAGGGCGTTGTCGTCTTCGACCAGCAGAATGCGCATGCAGTGATTCCCGGTGTGTTCTATCCAAACTCGCGTGGGCGAGATTACTCCAATTCGGCGTTGACCTTGGCCAGCAGCGCTTGAATTTCCGCTTTGCGCCCAGCGTCGGCAGACAGGCGATTAGGTCGGGCAGGCGCTTGTAAGGCTTTTTCCAGTGCCACTTTTGCCTCAGCGTAGCGTTTGGCGCGGGTCAGATAGTCCGCGTAAAAATAGTTGGGATCAATGCCGTCCGGGTTGATCGCCAAGGCCTGCTTGAGCATGGCTTCGGCCTTTTCGTCATCGCCAAAGCCTACCGGCCAGCCAGGCACCTGGTAGTACAGGCTGCCGAGGCTGGTGTAGGCCGAGCCGGACAGCGCCTTGGGGTCGAGCGCCAGGCTCTGCTCCAGGCTGGCCTTGGCTTCCTTGACCAGACCCAGCGCCCCCAGGCCGCCTTTGGCACCGGCGTAGGTGCTGAGGATGATGCCATTCCAGATCTGCAGTTCGGCGGCGTTCGGCTCGGCGGCTACGGCTTTTTGCGCCTGCTCGCTGAGGCTGGCGAAGGCTTTCTCGCGTTGTTCCTTGGGCAACTGATAATTGATCTCGGCCCAGCGGTCTTGCAGGCTTTGCAGCTGCGCCTGGCCCTGTTCGCTCAAGGCGAAACTGGGCAGGCTGATGAGGCAGAGCAGGGTGCAGGCGGCGGTGCGGAAAAGCGTCATGAGTATGTCCCCTTAAGGTTTGCTGCGCGCAAAGCGCTGGATGATGGGCAGTTGTTTACGCAGGGCCTGATCAACCAGGCGCGGCAGCAGGCTGTTGAGGCGCACGAAGAGTTTCTCCGGCCAGCCCAGGTAGCGCTCCTCTTCCTCACGGCGTATGGCTGCCAGCAATTGCAGAGCAACGTTGTGTGGGTCGTCCATGGCGACGTTCAGCTCGTCATTCATGGCCACCACCTGGGCGCCGTTCATGCCGGTTTGAGTGGCGCGTGGGGCGAAGTAGAGAACCTTGACCAGGGTGTCGGCCAACTCGCGGCGCAGCGCTTCTGAAAACCCGCGCAGGGCAAACTTGCTGGCGCAGTAGGCCGTGAAGCCGGGGTAACCGATGGAGCCGAACGTCGACCCCAGGTTGACCACCAGGGCTCGGCCCTGTTGCCGCAGCAGCGGCAGCAGGCGGTGAGTCAGCTGCAAGGTGGCGGTTACGTTGAGTTCGATCAGCTCGGCGATGGCGCTTTCATCATGCTGCTCCAGTAGGCCGAAGTGATTGACCCCCGCAGCATTGATCAGCGTGTTGATGCCGCCAAAGCGTTGCGCGGCGGCGACCACGGCTTCACGGCCGCTGCGTTCGCGGATGTCCGCAGTCACCAGCGTGACCTTGCCGGCATGGGCCTCGGCCAGCGCTTGCAGGGGTTCGGGCTGGCGGCCAACCAGCAGCAGGTGGGCACCTTCGCGCAGCAGTTCGGCGACCAGTGCCTGGCCAATCCCACCACTGGCCCCGGTGATCACGGCGCGGCATTCAGGAATATTCATCGCTAGTCCTCAGGCGCTCAGCGGCAAGCTGCGGAACATATCGCCGTAGAGGCGATAGACCACTTTGGCGGTGTGCACCACGGCAGCTTTGTCGTCGTCGTTGTCGAGCTGATTCATCAGTTTTTTGAAGAATTCGATGTGTTCCAGGTCCAGGCTGCCGTGGGAACTCAGGTAGCTGAAGGCCTTGTTCGGCAGTTGCAGCTTGTCCTGAATCACTCCGGCCACCTGGGTAGCCAAGGCAATGCTGGTACCTTCCAGCACATTGACCATTCCGAAGAAACTCACCGGGTTGTGCCGCGCGATGCGGTCGTAGACGTAGCTGACCATCAGTTCGGTCGGCAGCTTGGGCTTGCCGTGGCGCACTGCTTCTTTGTCTGCACCACACACGGCGATGTCGTTGAGCACCCATTCCTGGTGGCCCGTTTCTTCCTCGATGTATTCGCCGATAGCTTCGCGCAACCACTCCAGCCGTTCTGGCAAACGCGCGCCGCAGGCCATCAGCAAGGGCACGGTGTGTTTAACGTGGTGATAGGCCTCGGTGAGGAAGGCCACGTAGCTGTTCAGGCTGACGGTGCCAGCCATGGCCTGGGCAATGATCGGCGCACTGAGCAGGTAATTGCGTTCAGCGCTGGTGTGTTCAAGCAGGGATTCGTAGAAGCTCATCAGGCATCTCCATAGCAGGATTCGGTGGCCATCAACTGCTCGATGGCGCTTTGGTAGTGGTTAAGCAGGGCTGTACGCCGCAGGCGGCCATTGCTGGTGGCCAGCGCATTGGCACTGCTGAAAGGTTGTTCGGCGCGCAACCAGTGGTGCACGCGGGCGTAGTCGGGCAGGGTTTGGTTGGCCGTCGCCACGGCTTCGGCCAATTGGCTGTCAGGGGTATTCGGGAAGCGCGGCACCAGCACGGCAACGTTGCCGGGCAGTGCTTCGCCATGCAGCCAGGCCTGGGCGATTGGCAGTTGCTGGACCAACTCGGCCTCGACCCATTCCGGGTTGACGTTGCGGCCAAAGGCGGTGATGAACTGGTGTTTCTTGCGCCCGTGCAGTACTAGGAATGGTCCGTCGAAATGGCCCAGATCACCGGTGCCCAGCCACTCCTCGTCAGGGCATGGTTCGCCCAGGTAACCAAGCAGGCGTGGGCCTTGGACCATCACCTCGCCGTCTTTAGCCAGGCGTACCTGCAGGTGTGGCAACGGTAGGCCGACGGTGCCGATACGGCGGTTTTCCGGGGTGTTCAGGCACACCACTGAGGCGCACTCGGACAGGCCGTAGCCCTCGAAAACCGGCAGCCCCAGGGCGTCAGCACGTTGCAGCAATTGGCTGGCGACGCGGCCACCGCCGACGGCGATAAAACGCAGGCTGCTCGGCAGGGGTAGGCGATTTTCACCGGCGCTGACCAGCGCCAGCAGCAGTTGCGGCAGCAGGATCAGGCTATTGGGCTGCGCCTGAGCCAGGGCGCCGAGAAAGCGCGGCAGATCGAACTGGCTGGCACCGAGCAGACCGATCTGCGCCATCGGCATCAATTCAATCCGTGCGCCGGCCAGCAGAGGGGCATAGACCCCGGCAATGTTCTCCAGCAGGGTGGCCAGCGGCAGGACGCACAGGTGGCGTTCGACCGCGCAGCTGGCGCTGGCCTGCACCAGGCTCTGCGCCACCGCCAGTTGTGTGGCGATATCCAGGCATACCCCTTTGGGGTGCCCGGTGGTGCCGGAGGTGTAGGTGATTTTGCAGGTGCCGACCGGCAACGCGCTGACCTGCGACCGTGGGCGTTGCAGCACAGTGGTGGTAGCGGTTACTGCACGCGCAGCTGCGCTTGCGCTGAAACCCAGTGCGCTGAAAAGCGGGCTGCCCGGGCCGATCAGGCAGTCAATGCCCGCGCTGTCGAGGACATGCACCTGCTGGCCGCTGGAAAAGAAACCCGGCAGTGGCACGCAGACCAGCCCTGCATGCAAAGTGGCCAGGTCCCAGAGCACCCAGTCGATTCCGTTATCCAGCGCCAGGGCGACACGTCGGGCGCCGAGGTGCTGCAGGTATACGCTGCGCTGTACGATCTCGCTCAGCAGCTGGGCGTAGCTCAACTGTTGCTCACCTTCGCGCAAGGCAATCGCCTCGCCAAAGGCGGCCAGGCGGTTAAATAGGGATTCAGCGGCAGGCCACATCAGGCATGTCCTCCAGGGCATAAAAGGCTTGATGAGCCAGGCGTGGATAAGCGCCCAACTGCAGCAAACGCTGATGGCCGGCGTAGATGTCGCCAGCCATCACGTGCGGTTGGTTGTCGTAGTAGCTGCCCCAGTCCGCCAGCTCATCGCCCACGCAATCCGGATTGGCCGGGCCCAGCGGTACGGGCGTTAGGCCCAGGCGCTGAAAACTGTTGAGCAGGGCCAGGGTGCCGGTGAAGGTCACCCAGCGATAACCCAGCGCCACCAGCAGGTCGGTCAGGGCCACGATCAGTAAGCGCGCGGCGCCTGGGCTGCCCGCCGCCAGGTTGCCGACCTCGACCAGTTGCGCCCGCTGCGGTGCATGGGCCACCTGGCGTGCGGCAATAACGTGCTCCGCCGGTTGCTCAAGGTAGCGTTCCAGAAACAGCGGCCCACTGGCGGCACTGCGCAGGCCCACCGCACCGAGCAACTGACCGCTGCTGTCTTCCAGGCTGAGCAGGCAGGGCATGAAGTGACGGATGCGCGCCTGATGTTGAGCGGCAAAGCGCTCGCCAATAAACGCCTCAATTCCTGCTCGGCGCGGGCTGTCGGCGTTGGCCAGGAAAAGGCTGAGCGGCTGCTCGCGGCCGATCTGTGCAAGTGCAGTGTTGTGATACACCCAAGGCAGCTCCATAACCGGAACCTCATCTGAGAACTTGGGTGTGAGTGTCTGCCGCCAGTCTTAACGCTAAATTAAGTCACACAATATTCAGCCGTGAGACGGTCGCAGGCATTTCATTGCTTGCGTTGCAGCCACCACAGCTCATAGCCTGCAAAGTCTGACTTGCCGAATGACGGTAAGTTGATCAGCCCTGACCTTAATCGCCAAACGCTCGGAGATAGTTATGCCCCCTATGGATACTGAGCAACAACTGGCGGCCCGTCTGGCCATCCTGGAAAACCCTGACGCGCAGGACTGCACGGTCTACCGCGCCGATGATCAGGACCCGGAAGCCGAGGAAGTGGATCTGGGTGATGCCAAGGTGCTGTTCTGCGGCCCGTTTGAGGCTCCGGCCGATTGGGACGCGGCAGAGCGTGAAGATTATTTCGGCGACAGCGCGCCTGAGCTGTTCGTCAATGCGCGTATCGAGTGTGAAGCCAAACCGGGCTCAAACAGCCATTTCACCGTGGACATCGGTGACTACGTGGCCGCCCAGCCGGGGTTGGGGGAAGTCGTGATGTTCTATGTGCACGATTATCTGGAAGACGACACCGGCTGCACCTATGTGCTGCTGCGTGATGAAGAGGTGCTGGAATAATCCAGCCACCGCGCTGGGCTTCTTGCTGAAGCCCAGCCACAACCTGCCTTGCTCCATGTCCTCGCTGATTCGCTTTTTGCCCTGTAGTACCGGGTTATTACCCGCGTCTGACGGATCGGGATAACACTCTGTGCTTCTCAATTCATTGAAGGGAGCAGGCACATGGCAGCGAAGAAGATTCTCATGCTGGTCGGCGACTACGTCGAAGACTACGAAGTGATGGTGCCGTTTCAGGCACTGCTGATGGTCGGTCATCAGGTGCACGCGGTGTGCCCGGACAAGACCGCCGGGCAGAGCGTACGCACCGCCATCCACGATTTTGAAGGCGAGCAGACCTACAGCGAGAAGCCGGGGCATAACTTTGCCCTTAACTTCGACTTCGACCAGGTCAAAGCCGAACACTACGACGCCCTGCTGATCCCTGGTGGCCGCGCCCCGGAGTACCTGCGCCTGAATGCTCAGGTGCTGGCGCTGGTACAGGCCTTCGACAAGGCTGGTAAGCCCATCGCAGCGGTCTGCCATGGCGCGCAGTTACTCGCCGCTGCTGGCGTGCTTAAAGGCCGCGAGTGCAGCGCTTACCCGGCCTGTGGCCCGGAAGTCACCCTGGCAGGCGGGCGCTATATGGATATCGCCGTGGACCAGGCCCATGTGCAGGGCAATCTGGTCACTGCTCCAGCCTGGCCGGCGCATCCCAATTGGCTGACCGCATTCCTCGGTCTGCTCGGTACGCAGATCACGCTGTAAACTGCTGGGGTCAGTCAGGCCCCGCATTCAGGGAGGTGAGTCGCCATGTGCGAGCTGTATGTTAAAGCCGATCCGATTCTCTACGAGTCCCGCGCACGCTCGCTGCGCATCCGTGGCGTGGTCACCACCCTGCGCCTGGAAAACCAGTTCTGGGACATCCTGCGCGAAATCGCCGAAGTCGACGGCATGACCACCAATCAGCTGATTACCAAGCTGTATGACGAGGTGATGGACTATCGCGGCGAGGTGGTGAATTTCGCCTCGTTCCTGCGCGTCAGCTGCACCCGTTACCTTAGCCAGCGTCGTGCGCCGGCTGAGCTGAGTCTGGTGCGTTCGATCCAGGGTTAAACGCCAGTGGGGATGCGCAGCGCAGGGTCGCCCAGCGGGTGGCTGAGCGCATCGAAGAAGCGCAGCTCCACCTGCTGCTCGGCGAACAGGCTGGCGTAGTGCTGCTTCTGCTGCGTGATAAACAGCGGGTTGTGCGGGTAGATCGAGATCGCCAAGGTTTTCAGTCCGGCCTGCTGCAAGGCCTGGATCAGGTGCTGGTCCTGCGCCGCCAGGCTGTGGCCGAATATGCACAGCTTGTCCTTGGGCTGCGCCAGCTGGCTGTAGCAGTACGACAAGTAGTCAGAACTGCGGATGGCCTTGAACTTGTCCGCGCTGCTGCCTTCATTGACGAACAGCGGAATATCGCCCAGCTGGTTGATGGCGAAACTGGCCAGCAAGGTGCTTTCCGATGAGTTGAGAATGCGCGTGCTGCCGTCGATGTTCTTTACCAGGTGCATGCCGCCGTGCAGATAGAGCATGCGCGTGGCGTTGCCCTGGCGCTGGCAGTCGCCGGGGGCGAAGGTTGAATCTGCGCCCCTGAACATATCTTCAAACGCTTCCGGGGCCTGCATCACGGCCCAGTAGTTGAGCAGGTCGTAATTGCTGGAATACACCGTCTGGAATTGGCTCAGCGCAGTGTTGATCCGCGCCAGGCTAGCGACCTGCATCTGGCTCCAGGGAATATGCACCGAGCGCATGGCGTGGATCAGCGCTTCCTTGATGGCGAAGTAGCGATGGCGCGGCGACGAGGAGTTGATGGTCAGCGCGGCATTCACCCGGATGCTGTTCTTCAGCGCGCTGAGTACCTGCTCGAAGTTGCTGGTGTCCAGGGCGCGGAACACGCTGAGCTCGGTCGCGCTAAGCGGGCGATTGCGTGTGGTCTGCGCTTCATCGAACAGGGAGAAGTAGGCGAACTTGCGCCATACCGCCAGGCTCGCGCCATTGCCGATCAGCAGCTCGGGGAAGCCGATGCTGCTGTTCAGGGTGTTCCAGTCTTCCAGTTCGCCAGTAAATGCCGGGGTTTGCATAATCGCTAGTTGTCGCCTTGGGCCGTCGGGGTTGTGCAGCGCGCGACTTTAACATGGGGCGCGGCAACTGCCGGCTTGGCCGCTGCGGCCCATTGCACTGCCAGGATGCTGCCCAGCACCGCGATCAACCACAGTAGCGCCACGCCGGTGATGCTCTGCCCGAGCAAGGCCCAGCCCAGCAGCACCGCCACCAGCGGGCTAAGCAGGCCCAGGGACGACACCGCTACCGGTGCGAGGCGAGCGATGCCGCGAAACCACAGCACATAGGCCAGCAGCGCGCCGAACAACGACAGATAGGCGTAGCCCAGCCACTGCAACGGGCTTAGCTGCGGCAGCGGTGGGTCGATCAGCCAGGCCACCGGCAGCAGGAACAGACCGCCAATCAGCAACTGCCAGCCGGTAAACGCCAGCAGCGGCACAGTCGGCCGCCAGCGTCGCGTCAGGTAAGTGCCGCTGGCCATACAGGCGGTGCCGACAAAGGCGGCGGCAATCCCGAGCGGGTCCCAACTCGCCCCCGGTGCCAGCAGCAATGCAGCCATCCCGGCGATACCCACCACACTGGCGGCGACCGCCACAGAGGCCGGCCTCTGCTGATCCATTGACCACACCAGACCCATCACCAGCAGCGGTTGAATCGCCCCGACAACTGCCGCCAAGCCGCCCGGCAAGCGGTACGCGGCGACAAACAGCAGCGCCTGGAAGAAGCCGATATTCAGCGCTGCCAGTACCAGCAGGCGTGGCCATTCGCTGCGCCGGGGCAGATAGCGGCTGTACAGCACCAGTAACAGGCCGGCGGGCAGGGCGCGCAGCAGCGCGGCGGTGAATGGTCGGTCCGGCGGCAGAATTTCGGTGGTGACGATATAGGTCGAGCCCCAGATGGCGGGCGCCAGAGCGGTGATCAACACATCCAGCCAGGTGCTACGCGATGCTGAGCGGTCCATGCATTTGTCTCGCATTCAAGATAAAATGAGAGGCTAATAACAACTTGTCTTGAGTTCAAGATAAATTTTAGGGGTAAGCCCATGGCAGTCCAGCGACAGATGGATGCGGTCGATGCAATTCTTCAGCAGTGGCACCGCGAGCGGCCGGACCTGGATGTCAGCCCGATGGGCGTGATCGGTCGACTGGGGCGCTGCGCGGCGCTGCTGCGGCGCGAGCTGGACAAGCTGTTCAGCAGCTTTGGCCTGACCGCCTGGGAGTTCGACGTGCTGGCCACCTTGCGCCGCTCCGGCGAGCCCTACCGCCTGGCCCCGACTACCCTGTTCTCGACCCTGATGGTCACCTCCGGCACCATGACCCGGCAGCTGCAGCAACTGGAAGCCGCAGGCTGGGTCAGTCGTATAGCCAACCCCAGCGACGCGCGTAGCATGCTGGTGCAGTTGACCCCGGCTGGGCTGGAACTGATCGATCGCGCGGTAACCGCGCATGTGGCGAATGAAGCGCGACTGCTGGCGCCGATTGCCGCCACCGAGCTGGCGCAACTGGAGGCGCGGCTATCCGAACTGTTGACGGTGCTGGAACCGACTGGCGAGTGAGTTTTCCGCAAACCAGGCCGTGAGCAGGCCTGCTAGAAGAGGTGATTAATGAGCAACGAATTAGTGATCGAAGATATTCAGCTGGGTGACGGCAAGGAAGTGGTCAAAGGTGCGCTGATCACCACCCAGTACAACGGATTTCTCGAAGATGGCAGCAAATTCGATTCCTCCTATGATCGCGGCAAAGCCTTCCAGTGTGTGATTGGCACCGGCCGGGTGATCAAAGGCTGGGACCAGGGCCTGATGGGCATGAAGGTTGGTGGCAAACGCAAACTCTTCGTACCGTCGCACTTGGGCTACGGCGAGCGCCAGTTCGGCGCGCATATCAAGCCGCACTCCAATCTGATCTTTGAGATTGAGCTGCTGGAAGTGCTGACGCGGGATGATTAGGTCGTAGGGCTGCTGTCGGCCGACTCTGTTGAAAAAGTTGGTTTCTGATGGGACTGCTTTTCGGCAGCTCAAAAATCGCTCGATTTCGGCGTAGCTAAGTAAAAACCAACACAGCTACGTCTTCCGAGCGAACCAGATTTCAACGTCGCTAACGCTCTTTTATGGGCAAAAATCACAACAGGACTGAATCGACCCTGCTTTTGTAGGCGCATTGAATGACTGCTTTTGGTCGATTCTGTTGAAAAAGTCGGCCATGGTTTCCACGGCAGAAAAGTATGCGCTTGAGATTGAAATCTTTACCTTGCGCAGAGGATTCCGAGTTCAGATTTCGCATAGGCGCGCGCAAAAAAGGCATTTTCAGCAGCCTTTATGTGGGCAATCTGGAAAGACCGACTTTTTCAACACAATCGGCCGAATCCAGCCCGATGCTACTGGCGACTCCCGGCCCAGAGTGTGTAAAAACGCCCGGACATACCCTTGCTATGATTTCTGAGAATTTCATCGCAAGGGAAGCCCATGAAACGGTTTATCCAGGGTGAGCACCGAGGGCAAAGCACCTTACTTCCCGAGAGCCTCGACGACTACGTCAGCGATACCAACCCGGTACGGGAGGTTGATGTCTTCGTCGATGAACTCGACTTGGCCACGCTGGGTTTTAATGGCGTCATTCCAGCCGAAACCGGCAGACCTGCTTACCACCCTGCGATCCTGTTGAAGATCTATATCTACGGCTATCTCAACCGCATCCAATCTATTCGACGTCTTGAGCGAGAAGCCCAGCGCAACATCGAATTGATGTGGTTAACCGGGCGTTTGATGCCCGACTTCAAAACCATCGCCAGCTTCCGAAAAGACAACAGCAAAGCCATTCGCGGCGTGTGCCGCCAGTTCGTTGTGCTGTGCCAGCAGTTGGGATTGTTTAGCGAAAACCTAGTGGCCATCGACGAGAGCAAATTCAAGGCAGTGAACAACCGCGACCGCAATTTCACCAGCGCCAAACTGAAGCGGCGAATGGAAGAAATCGAGTCGAGCATCAACCGTTACCTGACCTCTCTTGATGCAGCTGACCGGCAAGTGCCAAGCGCCGCTGAGCCAGACGCTGCGCGCCTGGAAGAGAAAATCGCCAAGCTCAAAGCTCAGATGAAAGAGCTTCAGGTGATCGAATCTCAGCTCAACGACTCTCCAGACAAACAGGTTTCACTGACCGACCCCGATGCCCGCTCGATGATGACGCGTGGCAATGGCATCGTCGGCTACAACGTACAAACGGCGGTCGATACCCAGCACCATTTGATCGTTGCTCACGAAGTCACGAACGTTGGCTCTGACCGCGACCAACTCAGCTCGATGGCAAAGCAGGCGCGGGAAGCCATTGGTTCAGAAGCACTGTTGTTGGTGGCTGATCGGGGCTACTTCAAAAGCGAGGAAATCCTGCCCTGCCATGATGCAAAAATTACCGCCTATGTACCCAAGCCGATGACTTCAGGCGCTAAAGCGGACGGGCGTTTCAACAGCGATGCCTTCGTTTTTAACGCAGCCAATAATGAATACGTTTGCCCAGCTGTTGAGGCATTGATTTGGCGCTTCTCCAGCGTCGAGAAAGGCCTGAATATACACTGCTACTGGAGTTCGAGTTTCCAGAGCTGCGCCCTGAAAACGCAGTGCACGCCGAGCAAGCAGCGACGAGTGCGGCGTTGGGAGTATGAAGCCGTGCTAGACGAAATGCAGAGCCGGCTGAACCATGCGCCAGACATGATGCGAGTCCGAAAGCGCACTGTTGAGCATCCCGTCGGTACGCTCAAACAATGGATGGGTTCCACGCATTTCCTCACACTTAGGTTGGCTGGCGTTAGCGCGGAGATGAGTCTGAATGTGCTCGCCTACAACTTGAAGCTGGTCATTAGAATCATCGGTGCCGAAGGCTTGTTGAAGGCAATGGCGGCGTAAAAGCACTCGGCTTTTGCTGCTCCAGGTGGCGCTAAAACGACTCATAAGCGCTCCGGAGCGTTACCGGTGCTGATCGTGGCAAATGATGCGTGGAAAATTGACTCGCCCAACTGCGCTGGGCTGAGGCATCCAGGATACGAAAGTGTTTTTACACACTTTGGGCCAGAAGCTGACATTTACCCAGGCTCAATTTGGGGGGGGAGGGGCGCCTACGAAACTGGGGACGTGTGCGGCACTGAGTGTAGGTAAGTGGCACATCGGCACCGGCGTGCTGTAACCGGTTAATTCTCCGAATATGAGATTGCAATACCCGTTAACGGTGTGGATATTAATGTGATGTCGGGGATGTTGGTGGGAAAGAAAAGCCCCTTGATTCAACTAGAGTAAGGGGCTTGGGGTCCATCAAGATCCGATAGGATCCAAATACACGCTACACGCTACACGTTAAAGCGGAAATGCATGACGTCGCCGTCTTTCACGATGTAGTCCTTGCCTTCCAAGCGCCACTTGCCGGCTTCTTTGGTGCCGGCTTCGCCCTTGTATTGAATGAAGTCGTTGTAGGCGATGACTTCGGCGCGGATAAAGCCTTTTTCGAAGTCGGTGTGGATCACGCCAGCAGCTTGTGGGGCGGTGGCGCCGACGCGGACGGTCCAGGCGCGGACTTCTTCGACGCCGGCGGTGAAGTAGGTCTGCAGGTTGAGCAGTTCGTAGCCCGCGCGGATTACTCGGTTCAGGCCGGGTTCTTCGAGGCCCAGGGCTTCGAGGAACATGTCTTTTTCTTCGCCATCATCCAGCTCGGCGATTTCTGCTTCGATCTTGTTGCATACCGGCACCACGGGAGCGCCTTCGGCATCGGCAATGGCCTGGACGATGTCGAGCAGTGGGTTGTTCTCAAAGCCGTCTTCAGCGACGTTGGCGATGTACATCACCGGCTTGCTGGTGAGCAGGTGGAAGCCACGTACCAGTTGCTTCTCGTCGTCACCCAGGGTCTTCATCAGGGTGCGCGCTGGCTTACCTTCGCTGAAGTGGGGGATGAGCTTTTCCAGCAGGGCTTTCTGTGCCACGGCTTCTTTGTCGCCGCCCTTGGCATTGCGCGTGGTCTTCTGCAGTTGCTTTTCGCAGCTGTCGAGGTCGGCGAAGATCAGTTCGAGGTCGATGATTTCTATATCGCGCTTGGGGTCGACGCTGTTAGCAACGTGAATCACGTTATCGTCTTCAAAGCAGCGTACTACGTGGGCGATGGCGTCGGTCTCGCGGATGTTAGCGAGGAATTTGTTGCCCAGGCCTTCACCCTTTGACGCGCCTTCTACCAGGCCGGCGATATCGACGAATTCCATGGTGGTGGGCAGGATGCGCTTGGGGTTGACGATGGCTGCCAGCTCCGCGAGGCGTGGGTCAGGCATCGGCACGATGCCGCTGTTGGGTTCGATGGTGCAGAACGGAAAGTTCTCGGCCGCAATACCGGATTTGGTGAGGGCGTTAAACAGGGTGGACTTGCCGACGTTGGGCAGGCCGACGATGCCGCAGTTGAATCCCATGGTGTTGTCCCTCGCGCGAATGGCGGTAAAGAGTTAGGAGGTGGCTTTCTGGCTGTGCAGCTTGTGCATGGCTTTGCTCCAGTCGCCTGCGAGTATTTCCGGCAGGGTGCCCAGGGCAAAGTCGATGCTGGCGTCCAGCAGTTCCTGTTCGCTGCGTGGTGCGCGGCCGAGGACGAAGTTGGAAACCATGCTGCTGTGCCCGGGGTGGCCAATGCCAAGCCGCAGGCGGTAAAAATTATTCTGATTGCCGAGCTGGGCAATGATGTCGCGCAGCCCGTTATGTCCGCCGTGCCCGCCACCCTGTTTGAGTTTGGCGACGCCGGGGGGCATGTCGAGTTCGTCGTGCGCCACCAGAATGGCTTCCGGCGGGATGCGGAAGAAATTCGCCAATGCCGCTACGGCCTGGCCGCTGCGATTCATAAAGGTGGTGGGGATCAGCAGGCGAACATCGCGGCCCTGATGGCTGAGTTTGCCAACCAGGCCAAAATACTTTTTGTCGAGGCTCAGATTGATGCGCTGGCTGTCAGCCAGGCGCTCAACGAAAAGGGCCCCTGCATTATGCCGAGTCTGGTCGTATTCAGGGCCGGGGTTACCCAGGCCAACGATCAGTTGTACGGCAGTCATGTCAGGAGCCCTTTTGTGGAAATAGCTCGGCAGAATCGCATACCGAGCTGGTTTCCGACACTGCGAGGATTACTCGGCAGCGCCTTCGTCTTTAGCAACGCGGGAGGCGTGGATGTTAGCCACTGCCAGGTCGTTACCGTGAGCCAGTGCAACCAGCTCAACGCCTTTCGGCAGTTTCAGGTCGGCCAGGTGAACGATCTGACCCACTTCAACGGCAGCCATGTCGACTTCGATGAATTCAGGCAGGTCTTTCGGCAGGCAGGAAACTTCTACTTCAGCCAGGACGTGGGAGACTTCGCCGCCTTGCTGCTTAACGCCAACCGAAGTTTCTTGGTTGATGAAGTGCAGGGGAACGATAGCGGTCAGTTTCTGGCCAGCGACTACGCGAACGAAGTCAGCGTGCAGCACGTAGCCTTTGGCTGGATGGCGCTGCAGAGCTTTGATGATCACGCTTTCGTTGCTGCCGGCTACGTTCAGGCTCAGCACGTGGCTGTAGGCTGCTTCGTTTTCCAGCAGTTTGGCCAGTTCTTTGGCCAGCAGGCTGATCGATTGTGGAGCTTTTTCGCCACCGTAAATTACGGCAGGAACCATGGCAACGTTACGACGCAGGCGGCGGCTCGCACCTTTCCCCAAGTCGGAACGCACTTCGGCATTCAGGGCAAATTCAGTCATTTCACTTCTCCAAAATAACCAAACCGTCCGTTACGCTTGCGACCAGCGACGGGACAGTTGGTTGAAAAGCCTTGCCGTCAGGGCAGGGCGTTTGCGTTCAGGGCGTATACCGAATTAACGGAACATCGCGCTGATCGATTCTTCATTGCTGATGCGGCGAACCGCTTCAGCGACTACCGGGGCGATGTCCAGCTGGCGAATACGCGAGCAGGATTGCGCGGCGGCGGACAGCGGGATGGTGTTAGTCACCACCAGCTCGTCGAGTACGGATTTTTCAATGTTTTCGATTGCGCGGCCAGACAGTACAGCGTGTGTGGCGTACGCGAAGACTTTCGAGGCGCCGTGTTCTTTCAGCGCTTTGGCGGCGTGGCACAGCGTGCCAGCGGTATCCACCATGTCGTCGACCAGGATGCAGGTACGGCCTTCAACATCACCGATGATGTGCATCACTTCGGAGTGGTTGGCTTTCTCGCGGCGCTTGTCGATGATCGCCAGGTCAACACCCAGGGACTTGGCTACAGCGCGCGCACGCACTACGCCGCCGATGTCCGGGGAGACAATCATCAGGTTTTCAAAGCGCTGGTCTTCGATGTCGTCCACCAGTACTGGGGAGCCGTAGATGTTATCTACTGGGATATCGAAGAAACCCTGGATCTGGTCAGCGTGCAGGTCGACGGTCAAAACCCGGTCGATGCCTACAACGGTGAGCATATCAGCCACAACTTTGGCACTGATTGCCACGCGGGCGGAGCGCGGACGGCGATCCTGGCGGGCATAGCCGAAGTAGGGGATAACTGCAGTAATTCGGGTCGCTGATGAGCGGCGGAAGGCATCAGCCATCACTACCAGTTCCATCAGGTTATCGTTGGTTGGCGCGCACGTCGGTTGAATCAGGAAGACGTCTTTACCGCGGACGTTTTCGTTGATTTCAATCATGATCTCGCCGTCGGAAAACTTACCGACAGAAGCATCACCGAGGGGAATGTGCAGCTGACGTACGATACGTCGCGCCAGATCGGGGTTAGCGTTCCCCGTAAAAACCATCATCTTGGACACGCGCAGTACCTGCCGGCTGGGGGTATACCTGGATGAGTACAGAAATGGCAGGGGCGGCTGGATTCGAACCAACGCATGCCAGGATCAAAACCTGGTGCCTTACCGCTTGGCGACGCCCCTGTATCCTGTGTAACCGAATGCTTTGAGTTGTGTATCCGCTCCAGGGCGGAAATGGCAGGGGCGGCTGGATTCGAACCAACGCATGCCAGGATCAAAACCTGGTGCCTTACCGCTTGGCGACGCCCCTATTACCGTACAACTCTGTGCTCTTAAATTACTAAGAGCGAACATTCACTTCCTGACCAATGTTTCGAGCTTGCGGTGCAACATAGAAATGTTACGGCCTTGGGCAATAAAACTTGGCAATGTGGCTGGAAGTTGGCGGGCGACTTTATCAGCATCGTCCTGGTTTGGGAAGCTCCCAAACACACAAGCTCCAGTGCCGGTTAATCTAGTTGGAACAAATTTGTTCAACAAGATCAGAGCGTTACGAACTTCTGAATAACGCTTCGTGACCACCGGCTGGCAGTCATTACGACCACCCCCCTCAAGAAGGCTGCGAACTTTAATGGGCGGCGTATCCCGTGTCAACTCAGGGTCGGAGAAAATTTCCGCTGTGCTGACAAGTACTTGCGGAATGGCAACAAGAAACCAGGGTTCGCTCAGGGTCACCGGTTGCAGCTTTTCACCGACGCCTTCGGCAAATGCCGCGTGACCGCGCACGAATACCGGTACGTCTGCGCCCAGGCTGAGGCCCAGGGAAGCCAGTTGATCTTCGCTATAGTTCAGCTGCCACAGATGGTTGAGGCCGAGTAGGGTGGTCGCGGCATCCGAACTGCCGCCGCCAATGCCGCCGCCCATGGGCAGGCGCTTGTCCAGCCAGATGTCGGCACCCAGGGTGCAGTTTGCGTGCTGTTGCAGCATGCGCGCGGCACGCACGATCAGGTTGCTGTCGTGGGGTACGCCGTCGATGGGCGTATGCAGGTGAATTTCACCGTCGGGGCGCAGGGCAAAGCCCAGCTCGTCACCGAAGTCGAGAAACTGAAACAGGGTTTGCAGCTCGTGATAGCCGTCGGCGCGGCGGCCGAGAATATGCAGCATCAGGTTGAGCTTGGCCGGTGCCGGCAGGATCAGTTCGGCAGCGGCGGGTATGGCCGGTGTGGTCATTGGCCGAGCTGGCGCGGTTGCCAGTCCTTGATTACCAGGGTGACTTGCAGGTCAAAGCCGCTGAGCTTGATGCGCTCCGGCAGCCAGAAGCCATTCTGCTCGGCATAGCTGAGGTACTCGACATCCCAGCCGTCTTGGCTCAACTGCGCCAAGTGGCTTTGGCTGTCGAGGTTCAGGCGGCTTTTGCTGTCTGGCGAAGGCAGGCCGCGAATCCACCAGAACAGGTGTGAAACGGGCAGGTTCAGGCCCAGTTGGTCGCGCAGCAGTTGTTCTGGTGATTCAGCCTGGTAGCGGCCCTGGTTGGCCACTTCCAGTTGAATGGCGCCTGGGCGCCCGGTCAGGCGAGCGGCGCCGCGACCCAATGGGCCGGACAGTCGGATGTCGTAATAGTCCTGGCGTTGTAGCCAGAAAAGAGTGCCGCTACCGGAGTCTTTCGGTGCACGGATACCGACTTTGCCATTGATCTGCCAGGCATCCAGGCCGCTGATCTGTTGCTTGTGCGCTTGCCAGCTTTGCGCGTTGCCCTGGCCTTCAAGGGCTTCGCGGGAGGTCAGGCCGGCGCAGCCTGCCAGTAATGTAATCAGGCTGAAAACTATCAGGTGGCGCCCAAGCATCAAAGCGTCTCTGCTCCGGTCAGGCGCAGCAGGGTGCTGCGCAGGATTGGGCTGTCGGGTTGTTGTTTCAGGGCTTCACGCCAGAGTTTGCGCGCTTCTTTCTGTTTCCCTTGTGCCCACAGCACTTCACCCAGGTGGGCGGCGACTTCGTGGTCGGGAAATTCCTGCAGTGCTCTGCGCAGTAGGCGTTCAGCTTCATCCAAATTGCCCAGGCGGTAATTCACCCAGCCGAGGCTGTCGAGTACTGCAGGGTCTTCAGGGTTGAGTTGGTGCGCCTGCTCGATCAACTGTTTGGCTTCGGCGTAGCGCGTGGTGCGGTCGGCCAGGGTGTAGCCCAGTGCATTGAGTGCCATGGCGTTGTCTGGTTCGCGCTCGAGTATAAAGCGCAGGTCACGCTCCAGCAGGGCGAGATCATCGCGCTTTTCCGCGAGCATGGCGCGGGTGTAGAGCAAGTTGAGGTCTTCGGGGAACTGTTCCAATCCTTGTTGGATCAGCTGCCAGGCGCGTTCGGTGTCCTGCTGCTTGGACCAGGCTTCGGCTTCGATCAGGTACAGCTGGATGGCATAGTCAGGCTGGCTTTCGCGAGCTTGACGCAGGCGCTCGGCGGCTTCTTCAGCGCGCTGTGCCTTGAACAGCAGTTCGCTCTGCCGGGCTTGGGCCGGCAGGTAATCGTTGCCGGGGCCGACCAGGGCGTACTCGATCAATGCGCTGGCGGTATCACCGAGTTCTTCATAGGCGCGGGCCAGGTTGTAATGCGCGGCTTCACTGTGGCTGCCGCGTTCGACCAGTTCTTCGAGGTAGACGATGGCCTCTTTCCAGGCTTTGGCTTCAAGGCAGACCAGTGCCAGCGAAAAGCGCAGGTCATCATCATCAGGGTTCTGTTGCAGCAGTGAGGCAAACTCGCCTTTGGCTTCGTCCAGGCGGTCTTCGGCCACCAGCAGGCGTGCATAGGTGAGGCGCAGGCGCTTGTCGTCTGGGTATTGCTCGATGCCTTTTTCCAGCAGCGGCAGGGCTTCATCGTTGCGCTCAAGGCTTTGCAGCAGGCGGGCATGCAACAAGATTGAGGCAATGGGGCGGTCTTTGCTGGGTTGCTGCTCCAGTAGCTCCAGGGCCTCCTGCGGCTGGCCATTCTGTTGCAGCAGCAGGGCTTTGCCAAATTGCAGCTGGCTGTTGTCCGGGTACTTTGCCTGCAGGCGGTCGAAGCTTTGCAGCAGGCCGGCACGGGTATCCGGGTCAGTTTCAGCTGCGGACAGCGCCAGGAAGTCGAAATGCGTATCGCCCTGACGCTGCAGTACCTGCTCCATAAAGGTCATGGATTCGTCATAGCGGCCGGCACGTGCCAGTTGCACGGCGGCGGCGCGCTGCGCGTCGATATTCTCGGGAGCGGTCTTGGCCCACAGCAGGCTGGTTTCCAGCGCGGGCTGTTCGGCCCCTAGGTACTCGGCAATGCGAAAGCCACGCTCGGCGACGCCAGCATCCTGAGTGGCATTGGCCTGCTCTACATAGTTTCCCAGGGCAATGTCGAAGCGGTTGCGCTGGCCTGCCAGTTCCGCGACCAGCAGCGACAGCAGGGTTTCCTGGCTGAAATTGCGGTAAACCTGCGGCTGGATTTCTGCGGCAACAACAGCGGGCTCTTCCACCGGTGGCGTGCCATCCGGGGCAGAGGGAGTAAAGGTCTGGCAGCCACTTAAAAAGGCAGCGGCAGTCAGCAACGCGAAGGATCTATTCATAGGAAGAGTATGTGGCCAACCTGCGGTTTGGGCATCATGACACAAGCGCTGGGGCAAGCCCATGGGCTGCAATGATGCGGATTAAGAGATAAACCTGGCTATTGGGACAATCGGCCGCAGTGGTTGTTCTCGCTTTGCCGAAGTAGGACAATTGCCGGCTTCCACTCCCTGTCAGCGACGTGCATGGCCTTTATTGCCCTCGGTATCAACCACAAGACCGCCTCGGTGGACGTCCGCGAACGCGTGGCTTTCACTCCTGAGCAGTTGGTTGAGGCATTGCAGCAGCTGTGTCAGCGCACCAGCAGTAGAGAGGCGGCGATTCTCTCGACCTGCAATCGCAGTGAGCTGTATCTCGAGCAGGATGAGCTGAGCGCTGACGAAGTGCTGGCCTGGTTGGCCAACTACCATCGCTTGAGCCTCGAAGAATTGCGCGCCTGCGCCTATATCCATGCCGATGACGAAGCCGTGCGCCATATGATGCGCGTGGCCTCGGGGCTGGACTCGATGGTGTTGGGCGAGCCGCAGATTCTCGGCCAAATGAAATCGGCATTTGCCGTAGCCCGTGAGGCCGGCACCCTCGGCCCGCTGCTTGGGCGCTTGTTTCAGGCCACCTTCAGCACCGCCAAGACAGTGCGCACCGATACCGCGATTGGCGAAAACCCGGTATCCGTGGCTTTTGCCGCCGTCAGCCTGGCCAAGCAGATTTTCGCCGACTTGCATCGCAGTCAGGCCCTGCTGATCGGCGCCGGTGAAACCATCAGCCTGGTCGCCCGCCATCTGCACGACCAGGGCATCAAGCGCATTGTGGTAGCCAATCGCACCCTGGAGCGCGCCAGTAGCCTGGCCGAACAATTTGGCGCGCATGCCGTGCTGCTGTCGGAAATCCCCGATGAGCTGGTCAACAGCGATATCGTGATCAGCTCCACTGCCAGCCAGCTGCCGATTCTCGGCAAGGGCGCGGTCGAGCGCGCGTTGAAGCAGCGTAAGCACAAGCCGATCTTTATGGTCGACATCGCCGTACCGCGCGATATCGAGCCGGAAGTCGGCGAATTGGACGACGTTTACCTCTACACCGTCGATGACCTGCACGAAGTGATCGCGGAGAACCTCAAGAGCCGCCAGGGCGCGGCCCAGGCCGCCGAAGAGCTGGTCAGTGTCGGCGCCCGCGACTTCATGCAGCGCCTGCGCGAGCTGGCCGCAGTGGATGTGCTTAAGGCCTACCGTCAGCAGGCTGAGCGTTTGCGTGATGAGGAGCTGAACAAGGCCCTGCGTCTGCTCAACAATGGCAGTTCGGCCGAGGATGTGCTGGCGCTGCTGGCCCGCGGCCTCACCAACAAGCTGCTGCATGCGCCCAGTGTGCAGCTGAAAAAATTCTCTGCTGACGGCCGCGTCGATGCGCTGGGCGTGGCCCAAGAACTGTTTGCCCTCGACGAGGGCGCGCCGCCTGCTTCTACCCATAGCAGTTCGGCTAATAAATAAAGGTCTGCAATGAAAGCGTCACTGATCAATAAACTCGACCTGTTGCAGGATCGTTTCGAAGAGCTGACCGCGTTGCTCGGCGATGCCGAGGTGATCAGCAACCAGCCGCAGTTTCGCGCCTACTCCAAGGAGTACGCCGAGATTGAGCCGGTATACCAGGCGTTCAGTGCGTTTCGGAAAGTCCAGTCCGACCTCGAAGGCGCCCAGGCGCTGCTCAAAGACAGCGACCCGGACATGCGCGAGATGGCCGAAGAGGAAGTTTCCGAGGCCAAGGAGCAGCTGATCGAGCTGGAAGTCAGCCTGCAGCGCATGCTGCTGCCGAAAGACCCCAACGACGGCCGTAACGTATTTCTCGAAGTGCGCGCCGGCACCGGCGGCGACGAGGCAGCGATCTTCTCCGGCGACCTGTTCCGTATGTACTCGCGTTATGCCGAGAAGCAGGGCTGGCGTGTAGAAGTGCTGTCGGCCAGCGAAGGCGAGCATGGCGGCTACAAAGAGGTCATTGCCCGGGTCGAGGGCGACAACGTTTACGGCAAACTCAAATTCGAGTCCGGTGCGCACCGCGTGCAGCGCGTGCCCGAAACTGAATCCCAAGGCCGTATCCACACCTCGGCCTGTACCGTCGCCGTGCTGCCCGAGCCGGATGAGCAGATGGCCATCGACATCAACCCAGCCGATCTGCGCGTGGACACCTACCGCAGCTCCGGTGCCGGTGGTCAGCACGTTAACACCACCGACTCGGCGATCCGTATCACTCACATTCCCACCGGCACCGTGGTGGAATGTCAGGAAGAGCGCTCGCAGCACAAGAACCGCGCCAAGGCCATGGCCTGGCTGGCGGCGAAACTCAAAGACCAGCAGGAAGCCGCTGCGCACAAGGAAATTTCCGATTCGCGCAAGTTGCTGGTGGGCTCCGGTGACCGTTCCGAGCGCATCCGCACCTACAATTTCCCGCAAGGGCGAGTGACCGATCACCGTATCAACCTGACTCTGTATTCGCTGAACGAAGTGATTGCCGGCGGCGTCGAAGCGATTATCGAGCCGCTGCTGGTCGAATATCAGGCCGATCAGCTGGCCGCGCTGGGCGATTGATTCGCGCTTTTCGTAGCCCGGATGCAATCCGGGAGCGACCGTTGACGCATGTCCCGGATTACATCCGGGCTACGGAATAAATGCCATGGCCACTATTGAATCTCTGCTCAACCACGCCGAACTACCTGACTCGCCGACTCCGCGTTTGGATGCTGAGCTATTGCTCGCCCACGCCCTAGGCAAGTCGCGCAGCTATCTGCATACCTGGCCGGAGCGCGAACTCGATACTCCGCAACTTGAGCGTTATCAGGCGGCGCTGGTGCGGCGTCAGGCCGGTGAGCCGGTGGCCTATATCCTCGGTCAGCAGGGCTTCTGGAGTCTGGAGCTGGAAGTTGCGTCGCATACCCTGATCCCACGGCCGGATACCGAACTGCTGGTGGAAACCGTTCTGGCGCTGCTGCCAGCCACGCCTGCCGCGCTGCTTGATCTAGGCACCGGCACTGGCGCTATTGCTCTGGCCCTGGCCAGCGAGCGTCCGGCCTGGCGACTAACCGGTGTGGATCGTGTGGTGGAGGCGGTGGCCCTGGCCGAACGCAACCGAGCGCGGCTCAACCTGAACAATGCCAGCTTTAGTGAAAGCCACTGGTTTAGCGCGCTGACCGGGCAGCGTTATCAGCTGATTGTCAGCAACCCGCCGTATATCGCCGCCGATGATCGCCACCTGGCCGAAGGCGATGTACGCTTCGAGCCGAGCAGCGCGCTGGTGGCGGGCGCGGATGGGCTGGACGATATCCGACTGATCATCCAGCAGGCCCCGAACTATCTTCAAGCGGGTGGCTGGTTGCTGCTGGAACATGGCTTCGATCAGGCGGCGGCAGTGCGCGAGCTGCTCAGCGCGCGCGGTTTTAGCGCGGTGGAAAGCCGGCGTGACCTGGGCGGCCATGAGCGCATCAGTCTGGGACGCTTCGATAATGAGTGACGCCATGAGTGCGCAGGACATGCTGAATGACGAGGAACTGCTGCGCTATAGCCGGCAGATTCTACTGCAACAGATCGATATCGCCGGCCAGCTGCGCCTGAAAAACAGCCGTGCGCTGATTATCGGCCTCGGCGGCCTGGGTTCGCCGGTGGCGCTTTACCTGGCCGCCGCTGGGGTCGGTGAGTTGCATCTGGCGGACTTTGATACGGTCGACCTGACCAACCTGCAGCGGCAGATCGTCCACGACACAGCCAGCATCGGCCTGAGTAAGGTCGACTCGGCGAGCAAGCGCCTGCTGGCGATCAACCCGCAGCTGCGATTGCAAGCCCATCGGCAGGGCCTGGACAGCGATTCGCTGGCCGCAGCGGTGGCGGCAGTCGATCTGGTGCTGGATTGCTCGGACAACTTCAGCACCCGCGAGGCGGTCAACGCCGCGTGTGTGGCGGCCAAGGTGCCGCTGGTCAGTGGTGCGGCGATTCGCCTGGAAGGCCAGCTCTCGGTGTTCGATCCGCGCCGTGGCGACAGTCCGTGCTACCACTGCATCTATGGCCACGGCAGCGAGGCCGAGCTTACCTGTAGCGAAGCCGGTGTGGTCGGCCCATTGGTTGGCCTGGTCGGTAGTTTGCAGGCGCTGGAAGCCTTGAAGCTGCTGGCGCAGTTTGGCGAGCCGCTGGTAGGGCGTCTGCTGTTGATCGATGCGCTTGGTAGCCGTTTCCGCGAGCTGCGGGTCAAGCGTGATCCGGGCTGTAGCGTGTGTGGAGTGGCCAGCGGTGAGTAACGCGCCGATTGGCGTATTCGACTCCGGCGTCGGCGGCTTGTCGGTGCTGCGCGAGATTCGCGCGTTGCTGCCGAATGAGTCGCTGCTGTATGTGGCCGACAGCGGCCATGTGCCCTACGGCGAGAAGAGCCTGGAATTTATTCGCGAGCGCTGCCGGGTGCTGGCCGAGTTTCTGCTTGCCCAGGGCGCCAAGGCGCTGGTGCTGGCCTGCAACACCGCCACGGTGGCGGGAGTGGCCGAGTTGCGTGAGCTGTATCCGCAGCTGCCGTTGGTGGGCATGGAGCCGGCGGTCAAACCTGCAGCTGCCGCCACGCAGAGTGGCGTGGTCGGTGTGCTGGCCACCACAGGCACGCTAAAAAGCGCCAAGTTCGCCGCCTTGCTCGACCGTTTTGCCAGCGATGTGCGGGTGATTACCCAGCCTTGTCCGGGGTTGGTCGAGCGTATCGAGGTCGGCGAGCTGGATAGCCTTGCCACCCGCGAGCTGCTGCAGGGCTTTGTCGCACCGCTACTGGCCGAGGGCTGCGACACTCTGATTCTCGGCTGTACCCATTACCCCTTTATCAAACCGTTGCTGCGCAGTTTGGTGCCGGACTCGATCAGCCTGATCGACACGGGCGCGGCGGTGGCGCGGCAAGTCCAGCGCCTGCTGACCAGCCATGATCTGCTCGCCAGCGGTCCGGCTCTGCCAGCACAGTTCTGGTCGAGTGGTGATCCCGCAGCCATGCAGCGTGTGTTGCCTTTGCTGTGGGGCGAGGCGGCGCTAGTCAGTGGCCTGCCTGGCACGGTTTAGCCATAAGTCGGCTTTCTCGGTAGCTAAAGATTTCTATACTCTCAAGCAGTGTCAGCAAGCTTCTACTTGGGCGGATAAGGATTATTACCATGAGAAAAGTCATGACTCTGGCTGCGTTGGCAGTCTTGGCTTGGGGGCAAGTCAGTGCAGTGCAGGCGATGGATCTAAGCGTGGCGGTCGGCCAAACGGGCGACTCGACCATGACCTACCGCCTGGGCACCCAGTTCGATTTCAACCAGAGCTGGTTTGTCAGTGATGTCGGTCGCTTGACTGGCTATTGGGATGCTGCTTACACCTACTGGGACGGTGACGAAACCTCTAGCAACCACAGCCTCTCGCTCAGCCCGGTGTTCGTCTACGAGTTTGCTGGCGAGCGCGTCAAACCCTATATCGAAGCCGGTATCGGCATTGCCGCTTTTAGCAGCACCGAGCTGGAAGACAACGACCTGGGCTCGTCTTTCCAGTTTGAAGACCGCATCGGTTTCGGCGTACGTTTCGCCGGGCAGGAAGTCGGCTTGCGCGCCCTGCATTACTCCAACGCCGGGCTTAAACAACCTAACGACGGCGTTGAGAGTTATAGCCTGCATTACCGCATGAGTTTCTAGCGGTTTGAGCTGTTAAAAAGCCGGATTGTTATCCGGCTTTTTTCTGGCCTGCCGTCCATGGCGGTCACCCCTACGGAGTCATCGCTGTGCGACGTTAAAAACGTTCCTGGCGATATTGTGTGCCTGCAGTAAACCGCGCACTCAGCGGTAGATGCTGCTCATGCCCTTGCGCTCGTCCAGGCATTCGGGGGAGGCGGTTTCGAATTCGCGGCAGATCAGTGGGCGCACTTCGTAAATGGTGCAACGCATGGTGTCGCGGTCCAGTGCGGCGCACCAGCCGTCGTCCAGGCGCAGCATGACTTCGCCGCCCCAATCATCGGTGTCGATATAGCGGGGCGGCACGCCAGTGTCGGTTATCAGCATGACTTCGAGCTGGCAGCAGCAGGCGGCGCAGTTGCTGCAGCTGACTGCGGGTTCGTCGGCGAGTTGGGTATGCGGGATGTGTTGACTCATGCCGCGCAGTGTACGCCATCAGCATTACGCCGGCGCTTAAGGCCGACGTAGGGCGTTGTCCATCGGCGTTGTGTGGCGCTTGCCGGCTACGCCGACTGGCGTGTGCGCAAGCGTTGCTCGTACTGGCTGCGATAAAGTTTGGCGAAGCCATGCAGCACGGGCATCACCACGGCCCAGATCGCGCCGATCAGCAGCAAGCTTTGCCAGGTGCCGTAGGGCAGGCTGACGCCTGCGATCTGCGCGCCGCCGTAATAGGACAGCGGTGCGCCAATCGCACCGAGCAGGCTGCCGCGCCACCAGGGTTGCGCGGTCCAGGCCAGGCAGTGGTTGAGCGTGGTGGCCATCAGCAGCCACAGGCTGGCCAGCCACAGCGGGATCAATGTGCGTGGCTCGCCGAAATCGAACACGCCGAGGTTGAGCAGGAAGCTGTCCAGCGCGCTGCCAGCGAGAAACACCGTGATCAGCAGCTTGCCTTCTGCCGCCCAGCTGCTGGTCCACAGCAGGTGCACCGCCAGCATCGCTGCCACACTCAGCAGCCATAGGCTGTCGCCGCCGAAGACGCAGGCAAACCAGCCAAGCTGAAATAGCAGGGTGTTGACGATCAATTTAGGCATTGAAGTTTCCCAGTAGCGGAGCTGGACGTGCCGCCGGCTTGGCCAGCAACAGCTGTGCGGTGCCGATGGTGCGCTCGATAAAGCCGCCCTCGCAGTAGCACAGGTAGAACTCCCAGAGGCGGAAGAAGTAGTCGTCATAACCCTGCTGCTCCAGCTTGTGCCGTGCCTGGCGCAGGTTGTCGTGCCAGATGCGCAGGGTGCGCGCATAGTGCAGGCCGAAATCTTCCATGTGGTGCAGGTTCATGTCGGTTTTGGCGCTGATGATTTCCAGCATTTTATTCACCGACGGCAAGGCACCACCGGGGAAGATGTAGCGTTGAATGAAGTCCACCGCGTTTTTCGCCTGCTCATAGCGCTGGTCACGGATGGTGATGGCCTGCAGCAGCATCAGGCCGTCGGGCTTGAGCAGGTTGGCGCATTGCTGGAAGTAGGTGGGCAGGAAACGATGGCCAACGGCCTCGATCATCTCGATCGACACCAGCTTATCGAACTGCCCGCTCAGGTCGCGGTAATCCTCTAGTAGCAGGGTGATCTGCCCTTGCAGGCCTTGCTCCTGAATGCGTCGTTCGGTGTAGGCGTACTGCTCACGCGATAAGGTGGTGGTGGTCACCTTGCAGCCGTAATGGGTCGCGGCGTAGATCGCCATGCTGCCCCAGCCCGTGCCGATTTCCAGCAGGTGGTCGCTGGGCTTGAGGGCAAGCTTCTGGCAGATACGCTCTAGCTTGTTCATTTGCGCCTGCTCAAGGCTGTCATCGGCGCTGCGAAACATGGCCGCCGAATACATCATGGTCGGGTCGAGGAACTGCTCGAACAGATCATTGCCGAGGTCGTAATGCGCCGAGATGTTCTTGCGCGAGCCCTTGCGGGTATTGCGGTTGAGCCAGTGCAGGCCCTGGATCAGCGGACGACCCAGCTGAGCCAGACCGCTTTCCATGGCGTCGAGCACGTCGAGGTTGCTGACGAATACGCGGATCACCGCGGTCAGGTCCGGAGTGGTCCAGTAACCGTGGATATAGGCTTCACCCGAGCCGATCGAGCCATTGCCGGCCACCAGCCCCCAGACCGCACCATCCTGCACCTGGATCTCGGCACTGAGGCTGGAATGGGCATCGCCGAACTCCATGCGTTCATCACCTTCAACGATCACCAGCTGGCCATGGCGCAGTTGTTTCAGCTGGCGCAGTACCGCACGGCGCAGCAGGCTGGCACCAATGCCGCTGCCGGCACGCACCACATGTTTGGCGGAGGTCAGGCTAGAGCTTTTCATGGAGGGCGTCCTTTGATGCGGGGCGGGCGACGCGGAAATCACCTTCAGCGGCCCGGTGGGTGAACAGGGGAATACGTTTGAGCAGCAGGCGCAGGGCTTGCCAGTAAATGGCGGCCACGGTCTTGCCAGTCATCCAGGGAAAGTGAAGCAAATAGCGGTGTAGGCTGGCGCGGTTGAGTTCAGTGCGTTGCAGGCTGAGGCTGGCGTCGAAGAGTTTTTCCTCGCCTTGCCAGTCGGCCATATGAATGCCCAGACGCTCACCGGCCGGGCTGAAACTCATGCGGTATTCCAGCTCGCGCGGCAGAAAGGGCGAGACGTGAAACGCCTTGGCCACAGCAACATGCAGGTGCCCCTCACCCTCGGCCGGCAGCACGTAGTGATAACGCTCACGGAAGGGCGTGTTGCTCACTTCGCAGAGAATCGCTGCCAGGCGGCCATCGGCTTCATGGCAGTAGAAAAAACTCGCCGGGTTGAAACTCAACCCCCAACTGCGCGGCTGGGTTAGCAGGCAAATGCGGCCCAGGGGCGTGCGGCCCAGCGCTTCAGTGACGCGTTGGCGCACGGCATCGATGAGGCGGATACCAGCACTGGTGAACTGCGGCAAGTAGTCGGTTTCGCGAAAGGCAAAGGGCGCAAAGCGGCCACGCCCGGCCAAGGGCGATAGCGCAAGCACGGCCTCCTGCTCACTCAGATCGAGGTAAAGCAGGCCCATGCGATAGCGAAAGTTATGCAGCCGCGGGGCAAAGCGCCGGTGCTGCACCCAGCCGCTGTACAGGGCGCTGTTCAGTGCCGTGGTGCTGTTCACTAGAGTGCTTCGCCGAATTCACGAGCCACGCGCAGCGCGCTGACCACGCCATCTTCGTGGAAACCATTGGCCCAGTAAGCACCACAAAAGTAGCTGTGGTTGGCACCGAGCAGCTCTTCCCAACGCGCCTGTGCGGCCATGCCGGCCAGGCTGTATTGCGGGTGGGCGTAGGTGTAGCGCGCCAGAATTTTGCTTGGGTCGATGGCGGCGGTCTGGTTCAGGCTGACGCAGAAGGTGGTGTCGCTCTGAATGCCTTGCAGGATGTTCATGTCGTAGGTGACGGCGGCGGGCTGATCCACTGGGCCGCCGAGGCGGTAGTTCCAGCTGGCCCAGGCCAGTGGCCGTTTCGGCAACAGGCGGGTGTCGGTGTGCAGCACCACGTCGTTATCGGCATAGGGCAGCGCACCGAGGATGGCCTGTTCGGTCGGTGTCGGTGCAGCCAGCAACGCCAGGGCCTGGTCGCTGTGGCAGGCAAACACCACTTTGTCGAAGCGCTCGCTGCCGGCAGCGCTGTGCACGGTCACACCATCGCCATCGCGTTCAACTCGGGTCACCGCGCAGTTCAGGCGGATGTGTTGCTTGAACGATTCGGTCAACGGCGCCACATAGCTGCTGGAGCCGCCTTCGATCACGCACCACTGCGGGCGGTCGCTGACCGACAACAGGCCATGGTTTTTGAAGAACCGCACAAAGAACTGCAGCGGGAAACCGAGCATGTCATTCAGCGACATTGACCAGATTGCTGCACCCATCGGCACGATGTAATGCTGGATAAAACGCTCGCTGTAGCCATTGGCCTTGAGGTAATCGCCCAGGGTCATGTCACTGGCGATGCGTTGCTGATTAAGGTCGTTCAGCGCCTCGCGGTTGAAGCGCAGGATGTCACGCACCATGCCCCAGAATTTCGGCGACAGCAGGTTACGACGCTGAGCGAACAGGCTGTTGAGGTTGTGGCCGTTGTATTCCACGCCGCTGATGGGGTCGCTGACCGAGAAGCTCATCTCGGTAGCCTTGAAGCCCACGCCGAGCTGACTCAGTAGGCGGATGAAGTTGGGGTAGGTCCAGTCGTTAAACACGATAAAACCAGTGTCCACGGCATAGCTCTGGCCATCGACTTGTACGTCCACGGTATGGGTGTGACCGCCAATCCAGTCACTGGCTTCAAACACCGTGATGGCGTGGTTACGGTTGAGCAGGTATGCGCTGGTCAAACCGGCGATACCGCTGCCGATAATGGCGATCTTCATTGGCTGTCCTTAGTCTTGGCTTCAGTGCGGGCCATGCGGGCGCCGATGGCCACCTGCAAACGCTTAGGCAAATGGCCCAGCAGTTTGAGCATGGCGATAAACGGGCCCGGGAAATTGATTTCAAACGGCTGCTGGTGCAGGCGCTCAGCGATATAGCGCGCGGCTTTTTCAACCGGCCAGCGCATCGGCATGGGGAAGTCGTTTTTCTGCGTCAGCGGGGTGTCGACAAACCCGGGGCTGACTAGGGTGACGGCTATGTGCTCGGCGTGCAGGTCGATGCGCAACGCTTCCATCAGGTAGCGCATGGCGGCCTTGGAGGCACCGTAGGCTTCTGCACGTGGCAGTGGCATGAACGTCACTGAGCTGCCCACCCCTACCAGCTGAGCGCGGTTCCCCAGGCGCAACAAGGGCAGGGCGGCTTCGATGCAGTAACTGGCCGAGAGCAGGTTGGCGCGCATCACGCGTTCGACCATCGCCGCCTCGAAGGCGCTGACCTCGACATATTCGCAGGTGCCGGCATTAAGGATGGCGCAGTCCAGCGCCCCCCAGACTTGGGCAATGTGCTCAGCGATGCTGCGTACTTGCGCGGCATCGCTGAGGTCGCCGGCCACCACCAGTACTTGCTGCGGATAGCGCTTGGCCAGTGCCTGCAAAGGCTCAAGGCTGCGCGCACTGAGGGCCAGGCGGTGGCCTTGTTCGAGCAGTTGTTCTGCCAGTGCGGCGCCGATGCCACTGCTGGCGCCGGTGAGCCAGATGCGCCGTGCGTTCGCGTTCATGCCAACCTCCGTTTCAGCCAGCGAATTGCCGAGCCGAGTAAGGGCAGATGCTCGTAGAGCAGGCTGCCGGCGTCGAAATAGTCACGGTGACGATAGACCTTGTCCTGCCACAGCAGGTGCGAGCAGCCTTCCACGCGGATCAGTTGACCGCCAGCGAGGCGTGGGTGGCGGTAACTCATGGTCCAGCGCAGGTAGCCTTCACCGTCGCGCACCTGGTCAAAACCGTAGAAGTCAAAGCGCAGTTCGCTGACGTTAGCGTACATGTCGCCGAAGTAACGCTGCATATTGGCCAGTCCGCGCACTTCATGCAGCGGGTCGCAGAACAGCGCGTCGTCGCTGTACAGCTGGCCGAGGCGATCGAGATTGTCTTTGTTCAGCCCGGCAAAGTCTTGGGCGAACTGACGCAGAAAGTCGCTCACAGGGCCTCCTCGCCGGCAAAGTGCGGCAGGCTTTTGAATGCGGCCAGCGCGCGCGCGCGGCTCTTGCTCAGGTCGACAATTGGCGTCGAATAGTCGGCGATACCAAACAAACCACCCATCCCAGCAGGGTTGTGGATATTGGTTTTGTTCAGTCCCACCAGTTCAGGCAGCCATTGGCGGATAAAGCGGCCATCTGGGTCGAATTTCTGTGACTGGCTCAGCGGGTTGAAGATGCGGAAATACGGCGCCGAATCGGTGCCGGTGGAGGAACTCCATTGCCAGCCGCCGTTATTGGCCGCCAGGTCGCCGTCAATCAGGTGGCGCATAAAGAATCGCTCGCCCTCGCGCCAGTCGATCAGCAGGTTTTTGGTGAGAAACATGGCCACGATCATACGCAGGCGGTTGTGCATCCAGCCAGTAGCCAATAGTTGGCGCATGGCTGCATCAATGATCGGAAAGCCGGTACGCCCTTCCTGCCAGGCTTTCAGCTCCAGCGGAGCATCACGCCAGGCTACGGCCTCGGTTTCCGGGCGGAAGGCTCGGTGCATGGACACGCGCGGGTAGCCCACCAGGATGTGCTTGTAGAACTCGCGCCAGAGCAGTTCGTTGATCCAGGTAATCACCCCCACGTTGCCGCTGTCGAACTCGCCCTGATTAACCTGCAAGGCTGCATGCAGGCATTGGCGTGGCGAGATTACGCCAGCAGCCAGGTAGGCGGACAGCTGGCTGGTGCCGGGCTGTGCGGGGAAGTCGCGGGCGCTTTGGTAGAAGTCGATCTGCTGCGCGGCAAACGCATCCAGACGCCGCGCGGCCTCGGTTTCTCCGGCGGGCCACAGTTCACGCAAGTCCTTCGGGGGCAGGGCGAAGCCGGTAACGTGCTCAGGGATCGCATCCTGTTGGATCGCCAGCGGCGCCTGCGCCTTGGGCGTGGCGACCAGTGCCGGCAGGGCCGTGTGCAGGCGTTGATAGCAGACCTTGCGGAACTGGCTATACACCTGGAAGTAGCCGCCGGATTTGGTCAGTACACTGCCGGGCTTAAAGAACAGTTGATCCAGGTGGCTGCGGAAATTTATCCCCAAGCCATCAAGCGTCTTCGCTACGGCCTGATCGCGGCGGCTTTCATGCACGCCGTACTCTTCATTGACCTGCACGCTGCCAATTTGCAGCTGTTGGCACAATTCGCCAATCACCTGCGGCGCGGCACTCCAGTCGTCAGCCTCACGCACCAGCAATGGCACGTTGAGTTTGCTCAGCTCGGTGGCCAGTTCGTTTAGGTTGCGCAGCCAGAAGTCGACTTTGCTCGGCGCGTCATCGTGCGCCAGCCATTGGCTAGGGCTGATCAGGAACAGCGCCACGGTTGGCCCACTGCTCATGGCGGCGGCCAGGGCGCTGTTGTCCTGCACGCGCAGGTCGGTACGAAACCACATCAGTTGCAGCATGGTATTTCCCATCAGCTGTGCAGCAGGTTGAGATCGGTAAGGCTGTGCAGTGCAGCCAGAGGGTCTGCTGCCAGGCTCAGCTCAGCATTCTGCGCGGTGATCGCCACCAGTTCCTCGGCGTGAATCTGTACCACCTGGCCGACCAGCAGGCAGGGGCAGTCGTAACCGCCGAGCAGGCGTTGCAGGTGGGTGCTGTTCAGCGCCTGACTGGAATACAGCAACACCGCACGCGGTTGAATGTGCTCAACCGCCAGGGCGAGTTCGGTGGGTGGCAGTGGCCAGTCAAAGACCTCCACTGGGCAGCCGGCGCTGCTTGCCAGCCAGGCGGTCAGCCACAGGCCAGGGGCCATCGGCAGGTCGGAGACGTTGATCAGCAACAGCGACGCGCCGTTGTACTGGCGGTTGTTGTGGTACAGGCGCGCGCCAAGTTTGCTGCGCAGCCAGGAATAGAAAAACACGCGCTCGGCCTGTGCGCCGAACTGGTTGCGCCAGCGCAGTTCCAGTTCCTCAAACAACGGCAGAAGCAGCTGTTGGCATAGGGTATGGGGCGGATACAGCGCCAACTCGCTGTTGAAACAGTCGTCCAGGCGGCGCTCGTTGAGGTTGCAGATCGCTTCCTGCAGCTGCTGGCGCCGCGCGTCCCATTGCGAGCTGGCCTCGGCAAACGCCGGTTGGCCAGCGCGTATCAAGCCTTTGACTTGGCTGACCGACACGCCACGATTCAACCAGGTCAGAATCGCCTGGATGCGTGTGACGTGCTCATCGGCATACAGGCGATGCCCTTTGGGGGTGCGGTGCGGCACGATCAGGCCATAGCGCCGCTCCCAGGCACGTAAGGTAACGGCGTTAACGCCGGTAATACGCGCCACATCGCGGATCGGCATAAAGCCTTGGGCAATGGCCGCCTGGTAGTCGTCGGCGGCTGCGCCGTCATTCATGGGTTCAAGGCTCATAGCGCGTTACGCAGGCTGAGGTTTTCCGGGTGAGGCTGCAGGTACACCTGCTGCGCAATATAGGTATCAGGATGGCGACGGAAGTGGTGCTTAAGCAGGGTCATGGGCACCACCAGCGGCACGACGCCATGACGGTATTGACCGATCAGCTGCTGCATTTCCTGCTTTTCGTCGCTGCTCAGTGATTGCTTGAGGTAGCCACTGAGGTGCTGCAGCACGTTGCTGTGGGTGCGGCGGGTGGCGCAGCTTTTCAGGGCGCTCATCAACTCGCTGAAGTAGCGCGGTGCCAGTTCGTTGAGGTCTTGCTGGCCAAGGTTGCCGAGCATGCGACCCAAGTGTTTGTACTGCACCGGATTGGTGGCCATAAGCAGGTATTTGTAGCGCGAGTGGAAGTCGATCAGGCTTTTGCGCGTTAGTCCATCGCGTAACAGCTGTTGCCATTCGGAGTAAGCAAACACGCGTGTGATGAAGTTCTCGCGCAGGATTGGATCATTCAGGCGACCGTCTTCTTCCACCGGCAGGTTTGGGTGCCGCGCACAAAATGCCTGGGCAAAGATGCCGCGCCCGGGTTCGCTGGGGCGACCGTTTTCCTGGTAAACCTTGACCCGGTGCAAGCCGCAAGACGGCGACTGCTGCATAAAGATGTAGCCGCAGATATCGGTCAACTCACCGGCCATGCGTTCACCGTAGGCGGCCAGCGGTGCGGTGACATCCACCTCACGGCTGACCGTGCCCACTGCGCGTGGCGCCTGAGGATCACCGACCAGGCGGATGGGCTCGCGGGGTACGCCCATGCCGATCGCCACTTCTGGGCAGAGCGGGGCAAAGTCGAAGTACTCACTGAGCGTGCGGCTGCACAGGCGTGATTCCTTGTGGCCGCCGTTATAGCGTACCTCGGTGCCGAGCAGGCAAGCGCTAATGCCCAGTTTGGGTTTGCCAGTGGCGTGTGGTGATGGGCTCATGGGCAACCTCTGATGTGCGACTTGTACAGATCCTGTTGGATGTACAACTTGTCTTCATCATAGGTTTGTAATTGTACAAGTCAATATCTTTGTACAACTACTGTAGGGTTTTGTGTGTAAGGCTGTTACGTCCAGCCCATGCGCCAGTGTTCGGGGTTTTCCAACACGCGCCAGTCCAGCCGTTGACAGCGTTGATTGAGCACCGCTTGCAGTTCTATCTGCAGCACCGTGCCCTCCTCGTCGCAGAAAAGCTCGGTGACAAGAAAGTGCTTCTCACGGTTCTGCGGCAGCACCGCTGTCCATTTCGACAACAGCAGCTTGCGCGGATTGAGCCGGTGCTTCGCCGGTGCATTGTGCGCGTGAGGGGTCATTGCAGGTGCTCAAGCAGGCGGCGGGCAGCTTCCTGGCCGCTGAGCCAGGCGCCTTCAACCCGGCCGGACAGGCACCAGTCGCCGCACGCATAAATGCCCAGGTCAGCATCGGCCAGTACGCCCCACTGGTGCGCGCTGGCTGGGCGCGCATAAAGCCAGCGGTGCGCCAGGCTAAAGGCGGGGGCTGGTACGGCGCAGCCGATCAATTCGGCGAATGCGCCTAGCAAGTGTTCGGTGACGGCTTCCTTGGGCAGATCCAGGTGCTGTTTGGTCCACTGACTGGTGGCGTGCAGCACCCAGGTGTCAAGGTGGGTGTCGCGGCTTGGTTTGCTGCGGTTACGTGCCAACCAGTCGAGCGGGCTGTCTTGCACGAAGCAACCTTCGACGCGGGTTTCCAGCGGGATGTCGAAGGCCAGGGCCACTGCCCAGGTTGGGTCCATGGCCACGCTGGCCGCCGCGCCAGCCAATTTCGGCGCGCTCGACAGCAGCGCTGTGGCCTGAGGCGCGGGGGTGGCAACGATCACATGGCTGAACGGCCCATGGCTGTTGCCTTCGGCGTCCTGCAGATGCCAATGCTGTTCGCCGCGGAATACTTCGGTAATGCGGCAGGAGAAGGCTACGGGTAGTGCGCCAAGCATCGCGCGAGTAATTGCACTCATGCGCGGGCTGCCGACCCAGCGCACTTGTTCATCCGGCGAGGCGCTGAGCTGGCCGTTGTTGAAGTTGTAGAGACTGGGGGTCCACTCGGCGACCCAGCCACGCGCTTGCCACTGCTGCACCACCTCGACAAACCGGCGGTCGCGGGCGGTGAAGTACTGCGCGCCCAAATCCAACGCGCCGGCATCGCTACGCTTACTTGCCATACGGCCACCGCTGCCGCGGCTCTTGTCGAACAGTTGTACGGGGTGCCCGGCGGCATGCAGCGCCTGCGCGGCAGACAGCCCGGCGATGCCGGTGCCGATGATGGCGATGGGGTGAAGAGCGGTCATGGTCTACCTCGTGTTTTCAAGCGTTAGGCTACGCTTTAGACAAAAGCTATACAATATCGTTTTTGTGTATAAGCTATGCCGGAGTCGATCCTGCCTTTCTATAGTTAAGACAACCTGCAGCCGGATTGAAGCCACAAACGCGATTAATCCGTCGGTGGTCACCTATTAAGCACGGTCATACGAGGGCATTTCTATGCACATTCTTCTGACGGGCGGAACCGGTTTGATCGGGCAGGCGCTTTGCCGACACTGGTTGCAACAAGGCCACCAACTGACGGTGTGGAGCCGAAGGCCCGAGCAGGTCGCGGCGCTCTGCGGGAACGCGGTGCGCGGTATTGGTCGGCTCGAAGAGCTGGGTGAAGAACCGCTGGATGCTGTGATCAACCTGGCCGGCGCACCGATTGCCGACCGGCCTTGGACGCGTAAACGCAAGGCACTGCTATGGGCCAGCCGGATTGGCCTGACCGAACAATTGCTGGCCTGGCTGGAAAGCCGCGCGCACAAACCGCAGGTGTTGTTGTCCGGTTCGGCAGTTGGCTGGTATGGCGACGGTGGCGAGCGTGAATTGCATGAAGATTCGCCGCCCGTCAGCAAGGATTTCGCCGCCCAACTGTGCGGTGCCTGGGAAGAAACCGCCCTGCGTGCTGAGGACTTAGGCATCCGTGTGGTGTTGCTGCGCACGGGGCTGGTGCTGGCTGCTGACGGCGGGCTGCTCAAGCGCCTGCTGTTGCCGTTCAAGCTTGGCTTGGGTGGCCCGCTCGGCAATGGCCGGCAGTGGATGCCGTGGATTCATCTCAGCGACCAAATCGCCCTGATTGATTTTCTCCTGCAGCAGGACTCTGCGCGCGGTCCTTATAATGCCTGCGCGCCGACGCCGGAGCGTAACCGCGCCTTCAGCCAGGCCCTGGGCCGCGAGCTGCATCGCCCGGCCTTTATGCCGGCCCCTGCATTTGCCCTGCGCATGCTGCTGGGTGAGCTGTCAGTGCTGCTGCTCGGTGGCCAGCGCGCGATGCCGACGCGCTTGCAGGAGGCTGGCTTCAGTTTTCGTTTTACTCATTTGGATGTGGCCCTGGCAGATTTGCTCGGCCACCACTGATTAGGACTTTGCATGACCGATCACGCCTTGCTGTTGGTAAACCTGGGCTCGCCGGCCTCCACTGATGTGGCCGACGTGCGTCGTTACCTCAACCAGTTTCTGATGGACCCCTATGTCATTGACCTGCCTTGGCCGCTGCGGCGTTTGCTGGTTTCGCTGATTCTGATCAAGCGTCCGGCAGCCTCTGCACATGCCTATGCCTCGATCTGGTGGGAAGACGGCTCGCCGTTAGTGGTGCTGAGCAAGCGCCTGCATCAGGCGATGAAGGCGTCCTGGCCCCACGGTCCGGTGGAGCTGGCCATGCGTTATGGCGAGCCGTCGCTGCAAACCGTGCTGACTCGCCTGGCTGCTCAGGGCATCAAGCAGGTCACGTTGGCGCCGCTGTACCCGCAGTTTGCTGACAGCACCACCACCACGGTGATCGAAGAAGCCAAGCGCGTGGTGCGTGAGCAGCAGCTGCCGATTCGCTTTTCCATCCTGCCGCCGTTCTACGATCAGCCGGAATACCTGGATGCCTTGGTGGATAGCGCCAAGCCTTATCTGGAGCAGGATTTCGACCATTTGCTCCTAAGCTTTCACGGCCTGCCGGAGCGACACTTGCACAAGCTGGACGCCACTGGCCATTGTCTGAAGGGCGACGACTGCTGCCGTACGGCCTCACCTGAGGTGTTGGCCAACTGTTACCGCGCTCAGTGCTTGCGCAGCGCCGAGCTATTTGCCCAGCGCATGGGGCTTAAACCCGAACAGTGGTCGGTGTCGTTCCAGTCGCGGTTGGGTCGCGCCAAATGGATCGAACCCTACACTGAGGCACGTCTCGATGAGTTGGCCAAGCAGGGCGTGAAGAAGTTGCTGGTGATGTGCCCGGCCTTTGTCGCCGACTGCATCGAAACCCTGGAGGAGATCGGCGATCGTGGTCGCGAGCAGTTTGTTGAGGCTGGCGGTGAAAGCCTGCAGCTGGTGCCGTGTCTGAATGATCATCCCAGCTGGGTCACTGCCCTGAAAACCCTCAGCGAGCGTGCACCGCTACAGCTCTAGAGAAATATGCTGTGACGGTTATTCGCCCGAAAGGATGCCGCGCATTCGCCTGGCTAATAACACCTACGAGCGATACTCAGCGCCCTGCAACTCAGCCTAAGCTGGCAGTTCTTTCAACCGTCGTGCACCGCACCAACGGTGCCGAGGAGACTGCCAGTGCTCAACAACAATAACGGCTATCCCTCTTCCACCCGTGCCTGGGTGACTGTCGCCATCCTGATGGTGGCGTACGTGCTGTCGTTTATCGACCGGCAGATTCTCAATCTGCTGGTCGGCCCGATCCGCCGTGACCTGATGATCAGCGACACGCAGATGAGCCTGTTGATGGGCCTGTCCTTTGCGTTGTTCTACACCGTTTGCGGGATTCCCCTGGGCCGTCTGGCCGATACCAAGAGCCGTCGTGGCTTGATTGCTTTTGGCGTGCTGTTCTGGAGTGCCGCCACCGCCGCCTGCGGCATGGCCAAGCTGTACTGGCAATTTCTGCTCTGCCGCATTGGCGTGGGCGTTGGCGAGGCGGCGTTGTCGCCAGCGGCCTACTCGCTGATTGCCGACAGTTTTCCGGCTGAACGCCGCGCTACCGCCATCAGCGTTTATTCCATGGGGGTTTACCTCGGTTCCGGGCTGGCCTTTCTGCTCGGTGGTCTGGTGATTCAGTTCGCCTCGGCTCAAGGCGATGTGGTGCTGCCGGTATTGGGTGAAGTACGGCCTTGGCAATTGATCTTTCTGATTCTTGGCGGCGCGGGGATTCTTTTCACCCTGCTCCTGCTGGCGGTCAAGGAGCCTGCACGTCGGGGCGTCGGGGCTGGTGTCGCGGTACCGCTGGCGGATGTTGGCCGGTATATCCGCGCCAACCGGCGTACCGTGCTCTGCCACAACTTCGGCTTTGCCGGCCTGGCGTTTGCCGGTTATGGCAGCGCCGCCTGGATTCCGACTTTCTTTATTCGTACGTACGGTTGGGATGCCGGCCAGGTCGGTATTGTTTACGGCAGCATCGTGGCGGTGTTCGGTTGTTTGGGCATTGTCTTCGGTGGTCGTCTGGCGGACTGGATGGCCAAGCGCGGCAGCAGCGACGCCAATATGCGCGTCGGCCTGTATGCGGCCGTTGGCGCGGTGCCTTTTGTGCTGGCCTTCCCGCTGATGGAAACGGCGCTATGGGCGGCGATTCTGACTGCGCCGACGGTGTTCTTCCTGAGCATGCCATTTGGCGTCGCACCAGCGGCGATTCAGGAAATCATGCCCAACTCGATGCGCGGCCAAGCCTCGGCAATCTACCTGTTTGTCATCACCCTGATCGGCTTGGGCATCGGCCCGACGGCGGTGGCGCTGGTGACCGACTATGTGTTTGCCGATGACATGGCGCTGCGTTACTCGCTGCTGATCGTCACCAGCATCGCCGTATTCAGTTCGATTGTGCTGCTGAGCATGAGCCTCAAGCCTTACCGAGAGAGCGTGGTGCGGTTGCAGCAGTGGTCAGCTCAGTCCGCCTGACGTACTCCAAAAATAAAAAAGCCCCGCATTTGCGGGGCTTTTTAGTGGGTGCGAGTTACAGGTCTGGCTCTTCCAGCACGGTCTTGCTGCGCCAGCCTTGGCCGCCTGGCAGTACCAGGTTAAGCGCCAGGGCGCAGATGGCGCACAGCGAGATGCCGGAGAGGGCGAAGTCGCTGTTGCCGATCACCATGCCGCCGATGCCGAACACCAGAGTTACCGAGACGATGATCAGGTTGCGCGCCTCCGACAGGTCGACCTGATGGCGGATCAGGGTATTCAGGCCCACCACTGCGATGGAGCCGAACAGCAGGCAGAGTATGCCGCCCATCACCGGTACCGGAATGCTCTGCAGCGCGGTGCCGAACTTGCCTACGAAGGCCAGGCCGATGGCGAAGCAGGCCGCCCAGGTCATGATCTTCGGGTTGTAGTTCTTGGTCAGCATTACCGCGCCAGTAACTTCTGCATAGGTGGTGTTCGGTGGGCCGCCGAACAGACCGGCCGCCGAAGTGGCCAGGCCGTCGCCGAGCAGGGTGCGGTGCAGGCCGGGTTTCTTGATAAAGTTCTTGCCGGTCACGCTGCCGATCGCCACTACCCCGCCGATGTGCTCGATGGCCGGCGCCAAAGCGACCGGAACGATGTAGAGGATCGCGCCCCAGTGCAGCTCAGGCGTCACGAACGCCGGAATCGCCAGCCAGGGTGCGGCCGCGATATTGCTGGTGTCGATCACCCCGCAGAACGCCGCGACGATGCAGCCGACGATGATCCCCGCGAGGATCGGCACCAGACGCAGCAAGCCGCGCCCCATGGCCGCGACCAGCACGGTGGTGATGAGCGCCGACATGGAAATCAGCATGGCGGTTTCATACGGCACCAACTGCGCGCTGCCGTCTCCAGCTTTGCCCATGGCCATGTTCACCGCCACCGGCGACAACGCCAGGCCGATAGAAATGATCACCGGCGCGATGACTACCGGCGGCAACAGGCGGTCGATAAAGCCCGCGCCTTTAACCCGTACCACGGCGCTGAGCAGGATATACACCAGGCCCGATGCGACGATGCCGCCCAGCACGGCCGGCAAGCCAAACTCACCCTTGGCGGCGAGAATTGGTGCGATAAAAGCAAAGCTGGAGGCCAGGAATACCGGCACCTGGCGACCGGTTACCAGTTGGAACAGCAGGGTGCCGATACCCGCGGTGAACAGCGCCACGTTAGGGTCCATGCCGGTGATCAGCGGCATCAGCACCAGGGCGCCAAAGGCCACAAACAGCATCTGCGCGCCGGAAATACCCTGACGCCAGAGTGGATCGTTGTACTCATCCTGCATGCTTACGCATCCTTCTGTTTGGTGCCGAAGATCTTGTCGCCGGCATCACCGAGGCCGGGAATGATGTAGCCGTGTTCGTTCAGGCGCTGGTCGATGGATGCGGTGTAGATCGTCACATCCGGGTGCGCGTCGTTGACTACTTTGATGCCTTCTGGCGCCGCGACCAGGACCATGGCGCGGATTTCCTTGCAGCCGGCTTTTTTCAGCAGGTCGATGGTGGCGACCATCGAGCCGCCGGTGGCCAGCATGGGATCGATGATCATCGCCAGGCGCTCGTCAATTTCCGGTACCAGTTTTTCCAGGTAGGTGTGCGCCTGCAGCGTCTCCTCGTTGCGTGCTACGCCGACGGCGCTGACCTTGGCCCCTGGAATCAGACTGAGCACACCTTCGAGCATGCCGATGCCAGCGCGCAGGATCGGCACCACAGTGATTTTTTTGCCAGAGATTTTTTCAACCTGCACGGTGCCGCACCACCCCTCGATCTCGTAGTTTTCCAGGGGCAGATCCTTGGTCGCTTCATAAGTCAGCAGTGCACCGACTTCCTGAGCCAGCTCCCGAAAGTTCTTCGTGCTGATATCGGCGCGGCGCATCAGGCCGAGTTTGTGACGGATCAGCGGATGGCGGATCTCGAGGATGGGCATGGCGGGGGTCTCCGGCAGGACGGGTAAAAAACTGGCCTAGATTAAAGCATTGGCTATGCCAAGTGCTGGGCCAAGATGGCCTAATATCGCTAAATAGCGCCTAACGTGTCGTGGCTTGCGGGTAATTGCCGCAGTTGGTCTGCTGGGGCTTGCTCTGCATGACGCAGATGCGTACCTTTGCCGGCTTTTATTTTGACGCATCGATCAGCTTTCTGATCTGTCCGTCCCGCTCCCAAGAGGAAACAGCATGTCCGTCGATCTCGCGCATATCCGCCAAGTTATGGCCGAAGCCGATTGCCTGCACAGCAATGCCGAGGTTGAGCTGGCCATCGACAGCATGGCGGCCGCCATCAACAGCGAGATGGCCGACAGCAACCCTGTGGTGTTCTGCGTGATGAACGGTGGGCTGATCTTCTCCGGCAAGCTGCTGCCAAAGCTCAACTTCCCGCTGGAACTGTCCTACCTGCACGCCACCCGCTACCGCAATGAAACCAGCGGCGGTGAGCTTTTCTGGAAGGCCAAGCCGGAAATCTCCTTTATTGACCGTGACGTGCTGATCATCGACGACATCCTCGATGAAGGGCACACCCTCGGTGCAATCATCGATTTTTGCCGTCACGCCGGCGCCAAGAACGTGCGCATCGCCGTGCTGGTAGATAAAACCCACGACCGTAAAGCACGTCCGGACCTCAAAGCCGATTACGTCGGTATGTCCTGCGTTGATCGATATGTGTTTGGCTACGGCATGGACTACAAGGGCTACTGGCGTAATGCGCCGGGTATCTACGCAGTTAAAGGTCTTTAAGAACCTATTCATGATCTGCTGCGCGTCGGCCATCCAGCGTTAAAAATAGCCTCGGAATGCTCATTTACAACACGTAAACTCCGCTTCCTCGACTGTTTTTGCCTTGTCTGGCTCTAGCTCGCGAGATACTAAAAAGGTTCTGGGAAATAATGAAAAGTCCACGCTTTCTCGATCAGGCCCTGTTTGGCGCGCTGGCCGAGCAAGCGGCGGCCAGCCCACGGCAACGCCAGCACCATAACTTCCATCAGATGGACGAGTCTTGCCATCGCATGGCGGTCGGGCTGCAGCCGAATACCTATATCCCGCCGCACCGTCATCTTTCTGCGGACAAGGCCGAAGCGCTACTGGTGCTGAAAGGTCGGCTTGGCTTGCTGATTTTCAATGACAGCGGTGACGTGCTGGATAAGCGCGTGCTGGAAGCTGGTGGTGACTGTGTTGGCGTCGACCTGTCGCCTGGGGTGTTTCACGCCCTGGTGGTGTTGGAAGCCGACAGCATTCTATTCGAGTGCAAAACCGGGCCCTACAAGCCAGTAGGTGATGGCGAGCAGGCCAGCTGGGCGCCGCGTGAAGGTGAGCCGGGCGTTGCCGAGTACCAGGCCTGGATGCGCGCGCAATTTATCTAGCCCGGATTGCCTTCGGCTACACGGCCGTTTCCCCATCTGCCTTCGGTAGGAGCCAACGCAGCGCCTTTTCCCTCGCCTGGACCAGGTCGCGCACATAGGCCAACTGCCCTTCAACGCGCACTATTCCCGCGCGGCGTAATTGCAGGCGCACCTGTGGCGTTAGTCCGCTCAGCACCAGACCTACATGTTGCTCGCGGTAGTCGCGCAGCACATTGTCCAGGGCGGCGATGGCGGTCATGTCCAGCAGCGGCACGGCGCTGATATCGACGATTACCACCTTCACTCCAGGGGTAAAGCGTCTGAGCACGCTCAGGGCTTTTTCTGCTGCGCCGAAGAACAGCGGGCCGCGAATGGCGTAGGCCAGCACGTGTTCGGGCAGGTCATTAAGCGCCTGGTGAAAATGCTTGGGCAGCGCTTCGGTATCTGTCAGATCGCTCATGCGTTTGATAAACAGCCCGGCGGCCAGCAGCAGGCCGACGCCCACGGCCAGCACCATATCGAAGAGCACGGTGAGAATCAGGCAGGTCAGCAGCACCAGTACATCACTGCGTGGGGCGATGCGCAGGGTATGCCGCACATGCCGCGGCTCGCTCATGTTCCACGCCACCACCAGCAGCAAGGCCGCCAGCGCCGCCATCGGCAGGTAGCTGAACAGGGGCGCGAGAAACAGGATGGCAATCAGCACCACGCCGGCATGGGTAATCGCCGCCAGTGGTGAGTAAGCGCCCGCGCGCACGTTGGCGGCGCTGCGGGCAATCGCGGCGGTGGCGGTGATACCACCGAAGAACGGCGCAACCAGATTACCGATGCCCTGGCCGATCAACTCGCCATTGGGGTCGTGCTTGCTGCCGGTCATGCCATCGGCGACCACCGCGCACAGCAGCGACTCAATCGCCCCGAGCATGGCGATGGCAAAGGCCGGGGCGAGCAGTTGGCGAAACAGCTCAAAGCTCACCGCCAATGGTTGGCCATCGGCCCCCGGTAAGTGCCAGGGCCAGATAAAGCTCGGCAGAAACGGTGGAATACCCGGATGCTCAACGCCATCCAGGCTGTGGCTGAAGCGCTCGCCAATTGTTGCCACGGGAATTTGTAGGCTTTCCAGCAGCAGGCCAAGCAGTGCGCCAATTGTTAGGGCCACCAGATGCCCGGGTATTTTTGGCACCCAGCGCGGCCAGATCAGCAGCGTCGCCAGGCATACCAGCGCCACCAGGCTGTCGCCCAGTTGCAGGCTGGGCAGGGCGTGTAGCAGGCCATTGAGTTGTTCGATGTAGTTGTTCGGCTGGCTGCTGAGTTGCAGGCCAAACAGATCCTTGATCTGCAAGGTGGCGATGACGATGCCGATACCGGCGGTAAAGCCCAGCGTGACCGGGTAGGGGATAAATTCGATCAGCCGCCCGGCGCGCATCAGCCCGAGGGCAATCAGGATCAGTCCGGCCATCAGGGTGCACAGCAGCAAACCGCCGAGGCCGAATTGCTGGGTGACCGGCAGCAGAATCACTACGAAGGCGGCGGTCGGCCCGGAGACGTTAAAGCGCGAACCACCAAACAGAGCGATCAGCGTGCCAGCCACCAGCACCGTATACAGGCCGTGTTGCGGCGCAACGCCGACGGCAATCGCCAGGGCCATGGCCAGTGGAATGGCGATGATGCCCACCGTAACGCCAGCGCCCAGGTCGCTGCGCAGGTTTTTCCAGCCATAGCCGGCGCGTAGGGTCTGGCGCCAGGCGGAGAACAGCGGCGGTAAGGGCAGCGACATAATGACTCCCAACTCGATAGGTGCAGTATAGGGTTTGAGTACGGTGGGCTGTGTTGACCTAAGTCGGCTGTGCGCCAGCCTCAACGCGTGTTAAACCCTGTGGTTGCCCGGCATCCGTTGAGCCCTTGCCCGCCCCGGAGGTACACTGCCGCCCCCGTGTGGCCTGGTTAGCTGGAGTGAGTGATGCGTAAAGACAAGAAACAGGTGATTGGCGAAGAGATTGGTGACGAGCCGATCAAGCTGTTCCTCAGCGTAGAACCGGCCGATGCCACGCCGCCGTCGCTGCACAAGCTGGTCAAGGCCTACCGCGGCCTGCGTATCGATGACTTCGAGCGCTTTGTCGGCTTCTTCGTTGCTGCCGGCTACGACCTGAATGCCAAGGATGCCCAGGGCAATGACTTTATCGCGCTGATCCAGGATCAACGCTTTGCCGAACCCTACATCGACGTGATCAACGCCGCGCGCAGCTGACATCGAGTCAGCGCCTACTGCGCTGATTAAGGCTTACGCCTGCCCACAAAGCCGCGACCTGTTCGCGGCTTTGTCGTTTCTAAAGCCCACTGTGCTTCTTGCTAATAATCACGCAAATCAATAGTGCTGGGCGAGGCGAGACGACCGGTCATATTCTTACTGGCATGAACTCCAGTATCCGACTCGACAAGCGTGACCTGATCCTCGCCAAAGGCGCCGAGGTGATGACCCGTCGCGGTTATCACGGCGCCGGCGTGCAGGAAATCGTCCAGGCGGCGGGGGTGCCGAAAGGCTCCTTCTATCACTATTTCGCCAGCAAGGAAGACTTCGCCCTGCAGGCCTTGCAGCAGGTCTATCAGCCGCGCTTGGCGCGTTATGCCGAAGCTTTAGCCAATCCTGCATTGAGTCCGCGTGAACGCATCCTCGGTTATTACGCCGAACTGGTGGAGCACTTCGCTCGCCAGGAACGCCTGGAATACCACTGCTTTATTGGCAGCCTGAGTTTCGAGATGGCCGAGTTGTCGCCGACGTTGGGCGCGCAGGTTGATGCGATTTTGCAAGCCTCGGCGGACACCCTGCAGGCCTGCCTGGAACAGGCGCAGGCGGCGGGAGAGCTGCCGGCCGATGAAGATTGTCGCAACCTGGCGAGCTTTATCGCCAATGCCTGGCAAGGCGCGCTGACCCGGCTCAAGGTGGCGAACAACACTCGCGCTCTGACTGACTTTATCCAACGCCTGCAGCTGCTGTTGCAGGCCTGATCCCAAGCTCCCTTTAACCAGTTGCGGCGCTCTGGCCGCCCCGAGGAATGATGATGACCGATCCCGTTAAAGCGCTGTTCCAACCCTTTACCCTAGGCAACCTGGAGCTGCCGACCCGTGTGGTCATGGCGCCGATGACCCGTTCCTTTTCCCCAGGTGGCGTACCGAACAGCAAGGTTATCGAGTATTACCGCCGCCGTGCGGCTGCCGGTGTTGGCTTGATCGTTACTGAAGGCACCACCGTCGGTCACAAGGCTGCCAACGGTTACCCGAACGTGCCGCGTTTTTATGGTGAAGACGCCCTGGCCGGCTGGAAGAAAGTAGTCGAGGCCGTACACGCCGAAGGCGGCAAGATCGTTCCGCAACTGTGGCACGTGGGCAATGTGCGCAAGCTGGGCACCGAACCGGACGCCAGCGTCCCAGGCTACGGCCCGAGCGAGAAGATTAAAGAAGGCAACGTGGTTGTGCACGGCATGACTCAGGACGACATCAAGGAAGTGATCGCCGCCTTCGCCCAAGCCGCCAAGGATGCCAAAGCCATTGGTATGGACGGCGTGGAGATCCACGGTGCCCACGGCTATCTGGTTGATCAGTTCTTCTGGTCCGGCAGCAACCAGCGTACTGATGAATACGGCGGTGACCTGGCGCAGCGCTCGCGCTTTGCCATCGAACTGATCCAGGCTGTACGCGCCGCAGTGGGCCCGGAATTCCCGATCATCTTCCGCTTCTCGCAGTGGAAGCAGCAGGACTACACCGCACGCCTGGTGCAAACCCCGGAAGAGCTGGGGGCGTTCCTCAAGCCGCTGAGCGATGCTGGCGTGGACATCTTCCACTGCTCGACTCGCCGCTTCTGGGAGCCAGAGTTCGACGGTTCTGAGCTGAACCTGGCGGGCTGGACGCGCAAGCTCACCGGCAAACCAACCATCACCGTTGGCAGCGTCGGCCTGGATGGCGAGTTCCTGCAGTTTATGGTCAACACCGACAAAGTGGCCCAGCCGGCTAGTCTGGAAAACCTGCTGGAGCGTCTGAACAAGCAGGAGTTCGACCTGGTGGCTGTAGGCCGCGCACTGCTGGTCGACCCGGATTGGGCGGTAAAAGTACGCGATGGCCGCGAACAGGACATTCTGCCGTTTAGTCGTGATGCGCTGACCAGCCTGGTCTAATACCCCGTTTTATCGTGTGCGCCGCAAAACGGCGCAACACTCCTCAAGCCCCGGCACATCGGGGCTTTTTTTCGTCTGCGCTTTGGCTTGTACGCGGGCACCACGCATTGATGCAGAGCACTCAGCAGGCAAGCGCCGCGTCGTTGGCTAGTATTGCCAGTGCCCCGCCATCAGGTACCGACTATGAAACGTGTTGTGCAGATATCCGTATCCCTTGCTCTGCTGTTGCTGATAAGCCTGGTCGCTGCAGTGGCCTGGAACTGGGCGCCGGATCGCTCCCTGGCGGATCTCAAACCTCGCTGGGCCTTGCCACCATCTTCATTTCTGGCCATCGACGGCATGCTGGTGCACCTGCGTGACCAGGGGCCGCGGGATGATCCTGCGCCGATTGTGCTGCTGCACGGCACCTCGGCCAGCTTGCACACCTGGGAAGGCTGGGTAGCAGCGCTGCAGACTAAGCGTCGGGTGATCAGTCTCGATTTACCGGGTTTTGGCCTGACCGGACCGTTCCCCGATGGCGATTACCGTATGTCTCACTACAGCGCCTTCCTTGCTCATGTGCTGGACCAGTTGCAGGTGCCGCGAGCGGTGGTGGCGGGCAACAGTTTTGGCGGGCAACTGGCCTGGCAGTTTGCCCTGGACCATCCGCAGCGGGTCGAACGGTTGGTATTGGTGGACTCCGCCGGTTACCCGCGCAACGCCACCTCCATTCCCATCGGTTTTCGCCTGGCGCAGATCCCCGCGCTGGCGCCGCTAATGGCCAACCTGCTGCCCCGGCAGATGATCGAGGCGAGCATTCGCAACGTCTATGGCGACCCGAGCAAGGTCAGCGATGAACTGATCGACCGCTACTACGAACTGACCTTGCGTGCCGGAAACCGTGAAGCCTTGCGTCAGCGTTTTATCCAGGCCGAAGCCGGGCAGGGCTTCACGCGTATCGCTGAGCTCAAGGTGCCGACCTTGATTATCTGGGGCGGGCGCGATGAATTGATTCCGCCGGACAACGCCGAGCGCTTCAAGCGCGATATCCAGGGCAGCCGCCTGGTGCTGTTCGACGACCTAGGACATGTGCCCCAAGAAGAGGACCCCGCGCGCACCGTCGCGGTGCTGATGGGCTTTCTAGAGGGCTAGCCGGGGTTTTCCGCAGTTTTTGACTGCACACTAAGCTGCTGATATTTCGAGAGAGATTGCCTGCATAAAAGAGCTGGCGTGCTTTGTGCTAACGCTGTCGGTGCCAGTTGGCTTTACGCTATCTTGGTCTAGGCTCTCGGAATAACAATTATTCGGCAGGTGCGGTATGCCCAAGGCCATCAGGCTGTTTGTGCACGCAGTGGAGGCGCTCAACCGCGTTGTCGGGCGCTTCGCCATGTACCTGATCTTCGCCATTCTCGGCGTGCTGCTGTACTCCTCCATCAGCAAGACCTTCTTTGTGCCGGCCGCCTGGACGCTGGAGTCGGCGCAGTTTCTGATGGTCGCCTACTTCCTGCTTGGCGGCGCCTATTCGATGCAGCTCGATGCCCATGTGCGCATGGACCTGTTCTATTGCAACTGGTCGCCACGTACTCGTGCTGTCGTCGATGTGATCACCATAGGCTTTCTGATTTTCTACCTGGCGTTCCTGCTCTATGGCGGTATTTCTTCAACTCAGTACGCCCTTGAGTACAACGAAACCAGCTACTCGTCGTGGTCGCCACCCATGGCGCCGATCAAGATTCTGATGTGCATCGGTATCGCCCTGATGCTGCTACAGGCCATCGCTACCTTGTTCAAGGACATCGCCGCCGCGCGGGGGGAAACGCTGTAATGGATTACGAGCTGATCGCCCTGCTGATGTTCTCCTCGATGATGTTGCTGCTGCTTACCGGCAAGCGTGTATTCGGTGCCATTGGTTTTGTTGCCGTGGCCGCCGCCCTGTTGTTGTGGGGCGATGGCGGTTCGGAAATGGCCTTCAGTGCGGCCATGAAACTGATGAAGTGGTACCCGCTGCTGACTCTGCCGTTGTTCGTGTTTATGGGCTATATGCTCTCCGAATCGGGGCTGGCCGAAGACCTCTACAAGATGTTCCATGTCTGGATGGGCCCGCTCAATGGCGGCCTGGCCATCGGTACCATCGGCCTGATGGTGGCGATCTCGGCGATGAATGGCCTGAGCGTGGCGGGTATGGCCATCGGCGCCAGTATCGCGCTGCCGGAGCTGCTGCGCCGGGGCTACGACAAGATTATGGTCACCGGGGTGATTCAGGCCGGCAGCTCCCTGGGTATTCTGATTCCGCCCAGTGTGGTGCTGGTGCTGTACGGCATGATCGCTCGCCAGCCGGTTGGCCAGTTGTGGCTGGCTGGGGTGTTTCCCGGCTTGCTGATGGCCGGGCTGTTTATCCTCTATATCGCCATCCGTTGCCGCTTGCAGCCCGAGCTGGGGCCGGCTTTATCCGAAGAGGAACGTGGGCAGATCAGCCGGCGCGAGAAGCTGCTGCTGCTCAGGGCCGGCATTGCGCCGTTATTTATCTTCTTCTGTATGACCGGGCTGTTCCTCATTGGCATCACCAGCCTGGTGGAAAGCTCGGCGGTGGGCGCAGCGGCGGCCACCTTGATGGCATTGGTCAAGGGGCGTTTGACCCGCAGCGTGATGGAAGAAACCCTGCGTAAAACCCTCGGCATCAGCTGCATGTTTATGTGGATCATCCTCGCCGCCCTGTGCTTCGGCGCAGTTTTCGACGGCCTCGGTGCGGTCAAAGCGATTGAAGCGCTGTTTCTCGAAGACCTCGGCCTGGGGCCTTGGGAAGTGCTGATCCTGATGCAGGTGTCGTTCATCCTGATGGGCATGTTCCTTGATGACACCGCCATGCTGGTAATCGTCGCTCCCTTGTATATCCCGCTGGTCGGCGCACTGGGCTTTGATCTGGTCTGGTATGGCGTGCTCTACACCATCACCTGCCAGATTGCCTATATGACTCCGCCCTTCGGCTACAACCTGTTCCTGATGCGCGCCATGGCTCCGCCGGAAGTCTCGCTGCGCGACATCTACGTTTCGGTGACTCCATTCGTGCTGATCATGATCCTGGCCTTGGTGCTGGTCATGGTCTTTCCGCAGATCGCCCTGTGGTTGCCGCAGTGGCATTACGGCGGATAAGCACATGAATTTCAGCTGTAGGCCAGCGCAGTCGTACCGACAAAGCCAGTGAGGATTGCTACGGCGCCGTTCCGCTGATGCCGTGCGCAATCCTCAAGGGCTTTTGAGCAATCAGGTGCAGGTTGCCCCTCTGAAAACCCTGCCAGTGCCCCGTGGGCCAGGCAGTGCGGTTGTATGCCATCTGAATCGACAAGCCTGGAGATAACAGCATGAGTACGAGACGCAGTTTTCTGAAAACCGCCGCGGTGGCCACCGGGGCAGCAGGGGCAACGGCATTGGGTTCGGCGCATATCTACGCCGCCGAGCCGAAGAAAATCGTTTGGCGCCTGCAGACCTATGCCGGCGCCGCCTTGGGCGAGCATGTGATCAAACCGTCCATCGATGCCTTCAACAAGGCTGCCAATGGCGAGATGGAAATCCAGCTGTATTACGCCGACCAACTGGTGCCCACCGGCGAGCTGTTCCGCGCCATGCAGAAGGGCACCATTGATGCGGTGCAGAGCGATGACGACTCCATCGCCGCGCCCGTAGATATTTCTGTATTCGGCGGCTATTTCCCGTTTGCCACCCGTTACAGCCTGGATATTCCGGTGCTGTTCAACCAGTACGGGCTCAATGAAATCTGGGCCGAGGCCTATGGCGAAGTCAAAGGCGTAACCTGGCTCGGCGCCGGCGCCTGGGACCCATGCCACTTCGCCACGGTCGAGCCGATCACCAAGCTTGAGCACCTCAAGGGCAAGCGCATTTTCACCTTTCCCACTGCCGGTAAATTCCTCACCCGCTTTGGCGTGATCCCGGTGACCCTGCCTTGGGAAGATGTTGAGGTGGCGATTCAGACCGGCGAGCTGGATGGCATTGCCTGGTCCGGCATCACCGAGGACTACACCGTCGGTTGGGCCAACGTGACCAAGTACTTCCTTACCAACAACATCTCCGGCGCTTGGTGCGGCTCCTACTTCGCCAACTCGGACAAATGGGCCGAGGTGCCCGAGCACCTGAAAACCCTGTTCAAACTGTGCATGGACAGCTCCAACTACTATCGCCAGCACTGGTACTGGGGTGGTGAAGCGCAACTGCGGGTCGAGGGCGGCAAATTGCAGCTGACTTCAATCCCGGCCGAGGAGTGGGCCACCGTTGAGGCCGAAGCCCAGGTGTTCTGGGATGAAATCGCCAAGACGAGCCCACGCTGCGCCCGTGTGGTGGAAATCTTCAAGAAGTACAACGCACTCATGGCCAAGGCCGGCGCGCCCTATCGCGGCTAGTGCTGTGTTGCTTGCAACCTATGCCCGCAGCGCAAGATGCGGGCGTATTTTTTGCGTGGCAGGCAGGCGGCTCAGTCAGTGCGCGTAGCGATTGTGCAGGGCCTGGAAGCGACCATCCTGCTGCACACGTTGCAAAGCAGCGCGCCAGCGCGCGATGTCCTGCTCCGGCATGCCACGGGACAGGGCGATAAAGCCTTCATCGCGGCCCAGTTGCACGGCGCTTGGGCGCACCTTGTCGGCCGCGACGCCCGCCTCGCGCAGCCTCTGCGCCAGCTCTGAGTCAGCCGAGGCAACCAGCGCGATCCGGCCGGCTGCGAGCATGCTGAAGCAGGTGCTGTAAGTGTTGTTGCGCTTTAGTTGGGTGAACGCCATGGCTGTCAGGCGTTCGTCATGGGAGCTGCCGTTGAGTACGCACACCGGCAGGTGCTTGGCATCCTCCAGGCTGAGGATACCGGTGGGCCGTTGGCTGTTTTCGTAGAGCCAGTCGGTCTCTTCCCAGATGGGCCCGACCCAGTGCGCCAGCGGCAGGCGCTCCGGGGTTTTGGCAAGGTTGAAGAGCACTACATCGTCACGCTGTTGCAGTTGCGCCAGACCACGCGCCAAGGGCACTTCCTGGATTGGCAGCGGTTCGGCCATATCAGTCAGCAACTCGCGCACCAGCTCCAGAAAGAACGCCCGCTTGCCGGCATGTTCGCGTCCGCGTAACTGGCCATCGATCAGTACGGCTTGGCTATCCAGGCTGTGGGTGTAGATCAGCCAGTCACGGGCCAAGCAGGCCGGAGACGCAAGCCAGGCAGCCAGTACCAGCGCCACTGCGGCGGCAACTGCTGTGCGATGCCGAGTCTGGCCGGGCGCTGGCAGGGTGCGGGGCATCGGGTTCAAACAATCTCCGGTATGGCTTCTGGCGGCCGCTTGGCGCATGCAGCCAAGTGTTCGGCGGGCGGTGATCTGTGCTTTTACAGCAGAGCAGTGTCTGCCGTCACCTGTGATGCAACTTGTGCGGGTTGTTTTGCCTAATTGACCAGCCAACTTGGCAAACCTGTACCACACTGATGGAGCTTTTTGCCGGGTGTTCTAACAGGCGTTGGGTAGTCGTCAGGGCGCGTTGTGTAGTGGTTGTGGGGATGCGCTTGAGACGCTGTTGTTGCCTGCAGGACTGACACCGGATGTCGGCCATAACAACAATAGACAGGTGCATTTATGCTCAATCCGCGAGACGTGAAAACCGTTCAGGATGCCAAGCGTATTGTCGAAGAGCGCGGCCTCAGCCATATCAAGGTTGGGGTGTTCGATAACGATGGCGTGATGCGCGGCAAATACCTCAGCCGCAGCAAATTCTTCTCTGCCCTCGACAGCGGCTTTGCCTTCTGCGATGTGGTGCTCGGCTGGGACGTGAAGGACCAGCTCTATGACAACGCTCAATACACCGGCTGGCACACCGGCTACCCGGATGCGCCGGTGCGGGTGCTACCGCATACCTGCCGCGACTTACCCTTCGAGAACGGCATGCTGCTGTTTATCTGTGAGTTTGCCGAGGCAGCGGAAAAGGTTTGCCCACGCGGCACCCTGCGCCGGGTGATTGAGCGCTGCAAAGCCATGGGTTTCGATGCCTTCGCTGCGCTGGAATATGAGTTCTTCATGTTCGATGAAACCCCGGAGTCGGCCCGCGAGAAGGGTTTTCGCAACCTCAAACCCTTTACCCCGGACTGGTTTGGCTACTCGATGATTCGCAACTCGGTACACGCCGAGCTGTACCACGAGATTCTGGAAATGGCCGAACGCATGGACTTCCCCATCGAAGGCCTGCACACCGAAACCGGCCCCGGCGTGCTGGAGGCGGCGATTGCCTATGACCGTGCCGAAGCCGCAGCCGACAAGGGCGCGCTGTTCAAGACCTTTATGAAGGTGCTGGCCCAGCGCAACGGCCTGATGGCCACCTTTATGGCCAAGTGGTCGGGCAAATACCCGGGGCAGAGCGGACATATCCATGTGTCGCTGCGTGATCTGGCCAGCGGCAAGTCGGCGTTCTTTGACCCGAGCCAGGCGCACAATATGAGCAAGATTCAGCGCCACTTTCTTGCTGGGCAGCAGCGTCTGATGCCGGAATTCCTCTGCATGGTGGCGCCAACGCTGAACAGCTACCGCCGGCTGATTCCCGGCTTCTGGGCGCCCACCGATGCCACCTGGGGTTTTGAGAACCGTACTGCTGCGTTGCGGGTCATCCCCGGGAGCGATAAATCCCAGCGTCAGGAATATCGCCTGGGCGCGGCGGACGGCAATCCGTTTCTGGCCCTGTCGGTGGCGCTCGGCTCCGGTCTGTATGGCGTGATGCAGCAGTGGGAGCCGACCGAGCCGGTGGTGGGGAATGCCTACGCGATGAAGCACCCCGAGGAGCTGGCCCTGCCGCGCACCTTGTGGGATGCCGCGCAACGGCTGAAGGCTTCGACGGCGGCGCGGGAGTTGTTTGGTGACGAGTTTGTCGAGCATTTCGCCGCCAGCCGCGAGTGGGAAGAGCGCGAATACCGCCGGCATGTCAGCGACTGGGAACTGGATCGCTACTTCGAAATTATCTAGCGCGCAGCCCCGGCTGATTGGGCTTACGGAGTCTTTTCAATGAGCAAACTGCAATGTATTTCCCCCATCGACGGCTCGGTGTATGTCGAGCGCCATCTGGCCTCCAATCCGGAAATTCAGGCTGCTCTGGCCAGGGCCGAGCTGGCGCAGCAGGCCTGGAAGACCACCCCGCTGGCTGAACGCATCGCCATCGGCCGTAAGGCGATTGCTGCGTTCGCCGCCAAGGAAACCCAGCTGGCTGAAGAGCTGTGCTGGATGATGGGGCGGCCGATCCGCTATGCCGCTGGCGAAGTGCGCGGTTTTGTCGAGCGGGCCAGCTATATGGCGGACATTGCCGAGAGCGCCCTGGCCGATATCCAAGTGCCGGAAAAGCCCGGGTTTATTCGCTTTATCCGCCGTGAACCGCTGGGCGTGGCGCTGGTGATCGCGCCGTGGAATTACCCCTACCTGACTGCGGTGAACGCGGTGATGCCGGCGCTGCTGGCCGGCAATGCGGTGCTGCTCAAACACTCTGCGCAAACCCCGCTGTGCGCCGAGCGCATGGTCGAAGCCTTCAGCGAAGCTGGCTTGCCGGACGGAGTATTCCAGTACCTGCACTTGAGCCACGGTGAAACCGAGGCGCTGATCCAGGCGCCGACCATCGCCCACGTGGCCTTCACCGGGTCGGTACCGGGCGGCACCATGGTCGAACGGGTGGCGGTGGGGCGCTTTCTCAGCATCGGCCTGGAACTGGGCGGTAAGGATCCGGCTTATGTTCGTGCTGACGCCGATCTGGCCCACGCGGTGGAAACCACAATCGATGGGGCGTTCTTCAACTCCGGGCAATCGTGTTGCGGCATCGAACGCATCTATGTACACGAATCGCTGTATGACGCCTTCGTCGAGCAGGCGGTGGCGCTGGTCAAACAGTACAAGCTGGGCCGCTCCGATGACCCGGACACCACCCTCGGCCCACTGGTACGTGCCGAGGCAGCGGATTTCGTCCGCGGGCAAATTCACGATGCCGTCGAGCAGGGCGCCATCGCCCATCTGGTACCGGCCGACTTTGCCATGGACCATCCCGGCTCGCAGTACCTCGCGCCGCAGGTGCTGACCAACGTGTACCACGGTATGCGGGTGATGACCGAAGAATCCTTCGGCCCGGTAGTGGGCATCCAGAAGGTCAAAGATGACGAAGAAGCCCTGGCGCTGATGAACGACAGCGAGTTTGGCCTGACGGCCGCGATCTTTAGCCGTGATGTCGACGCTGCCATGGCCTTGGCTGACCGGGTACAGGCCGGCACGGTGTTTCTCAACCGCTGTGACTACCTTGACCCGGCACTGGCCTGGACCGGGGTGAAGAACTCCGGGCGCGGCTGCACGCTGTCCAGTGTCGGCTTTGAGCACGTGACTCGGCCGAAATCCTTCCATTTCAAGACCCAGCTGTGAGGCGCGCCATGGACCTGAATCATTACCGCATGAACTGGAATTACCCGACCTCGGTGCGTGTCGGCGTGGGTCGCATCAACGAGCTGGCGGCGGCCTGCCGGCAACTGGGCATGAGCGCGCCGCTGCTGGTTACCGACCCTGGCCTGGCCGCCTTGCCGATGATCGACCGCGCGCTGTTGCACTGCCGCGATGATGGCCTCAAGGCCGGGTTGTTCCATGGCATCAAGGGCAACCCCACCGGGCAGAACGTGATGGACGGGGTGGCCGCATTCAAGGCCGGCAAGCATGACGGGGTGATCGCCTTTGGCGGCGGCTCGGCGCTGGATGCCGGCAAGGCCATCGCCCTGATGGTGGGGCAGGACCGGCCGTTGTGGGATTTCGAAGACATCGGCGACAACTGCAACCGCGTCAATGTTGCCGGCATGGCCCCGGTGGTGGCGGTGCCAACTACGGCCGGCACGGGTTCGGAAGTCGGCCGCGCCTCGGTGATCACCGATGATGATGCGCATATCAAACGCATCATCTTCCACGCGCGCATGTTGCCGGCGCTGGTGATCCTCGACCCGGAACTGACCCTCGGCCTGCCGGCCAAGATCACTGCCGCCACTGGTATGGATGCGCTGTCACACAACCTGGAGGCCTTCTGCTCACCGCTGTTTCACCCCATGGCCGAAGGCATTGCCCTGGAAGGCATGCGCCTGGTGCAGGAGTATCTACCGCGCGCGGTGGCGCAGGGCAGTGACGTTGAAGCGCGCTTGCAGATGCTGGTGGCGTCGAGCATGGGCGCCACCGCTTTCCAGCGCGGCCTGGGTGCCATGCACGCCCTGGCCCATCCGCTCGGCGCGCTGTACGACGCCCACCATGGGCTGCTCAACGCGGTGCTGATGCCCTATGTGCTGGTGGCCAACCGTGAGCGCATCGAGCCGCAGATGGAGAAAATGGCGCGCTACCTGAACCTGGCCAAGCCCGGTTTTACGGGCGTACTTGAGTGGGTGATGGCGCTGCGTGAGCAGGTCGGTATCCCGCATAGTCTGGGCGAGATCGGCATTGATGACACGCGCATCGAGCAGGTCGGGCAGATGGCCGAGGTTGACCCGTCCGCCGGCACCAACCCGATTGCCTTTACCGCGCAGCAATACCGCCAGCTGTTCGAGAAAGCCCTGCGCGGCACCCTCTAATCTCTAGCTCTTCCAGCGTTGCTCGCGTGGGCGAGCAGCGCTGTAGCGAACAGATACATGACCCGCCGGTTCTTCGCTTGCGCTGCCTGCGCGTGACTCCTTATATTCCCCCGGCATTTAAGCGCGCCCGGCTTGCGCCTGCCCGGCTGCAAGCAGGGTCTGTTACCGCAATGGTGAGAGGCCATGATCGAAATAAAAAACCTAACCAAGCGTTTTGCGCAGCACACGGCTGTTGACGACCTGTCCTTCAGTGTTAAGCCCGGTGAAGTGCTGGGCTTTCTCGGCCCTAACGGTGCCGGCAAATCCACTACCATGAAGATGCTCACCGGCTTTCTGGCGCCGACTTCAGGCAGTGCCAGCATCCTCGGTTTCGATATCCAGAAAGACACCCTCAAGGCCCAGCGGCAGATCGGTTATCTGCCCGAAGGCGCGCCGTGCTACGGCGATATGACGGTGCGCAGCTTCCTCGAATTTATCGCCGAGGTGCGAGGTTTCAAAGGCGCCGAGAAGCGTCAGCGGGTGGCCAAAGCGGTGGCTCAAGTCGAGCTGGACGCCGTGCTGGAACAGTCGATCGAAACCCTGTCGAAAGGCTTCAAGCGTCGCGTCGGCCTGGCCCAGGCGATTCTGCATGACCCCAAGGTGCTGATTCTCGACGAGCCCACCGATGGCCTCGACCCGAACCAGAAGCACCAGGTGCGCAAGCTGATCCAGAGCCTGGCCCACGACAAGATCGTGATCATTTCCACCCACATCCTCGAAGAAGTCTCCGCCGTGTGCACCCGTGCGGTGGTCATCGCCCACGGCAAGCTGCTGGCCGATGGCACGCCGCTGGAGCTGGAAAGCCGTTCGCGCTATCACCAAGCGGTGACCCTGGTGGCCAATGAGGCGCTGGATCAAGCCGCGCTGGCTGCATTACCGGGCGTGGCCGGGGTGGAAGAAAATACCCAGGAACACAGCCTGAGCATCCTCGCCAAGCCGGGTGAAGTGATCTTCCCGCAGGTCAACGCGCTAATCGCCGAGCGCGGTTGGCAGGTTAAGGAATTAAATGTCGAACGCGGGCGGTTGGACGAAGTGTTCCGCAGCCTGACCCGTGGGGAGGTGGTATGAGTCAGTTGTCGGTGATCTTCAAGCGCGAGCTGGCGAGCTACTTCGCCACGCCGTTGGCTTACGTGTTTATCCTGATCTTCCTGGTGCTGTCCGGGGTGTTCACCTTCTACCTCGGCGGCTTCTTCGAGAGCGGCCAGGCCAACCTGTCACCGTTCTTCAACTTCCATCCCTGGCTGTATCTGTTTCTGGTGCCGGCGATTGCCATGCGCCTGTGGGCCGAGGAGCGCAAGAGCGGCACCATCGAGCTGTTGATGACCCTGCCGATCACCCGTTTCGATGCGGTCACTGGCAAGTTTCTCGCTGCCTGGGTGTTTGCCGGTTTAGCGCTGCTGCTGACCTTCCCGATGGTGATCACCGTCAATTACCTGGGTGAGCCGGACAACGGTGCGATCATCACCGGCTATATCGGCAGCTGGCTGCTGGCGGGTGCTTATCTGGCGATTGGCTCGTGCATGTCGGCCCTGGCGAAAAACCAGGTGATCGCCTTTATCCTGGCGGTCAGCGTGTGCTTCCTGTTTATCGTCAGCGGCTTTCCCATGGTGCTCGACGGTTTCAGCGGCTGGGCCCCGCAATGGCTGGTGGATGCCGTGGCTTCGCTGAGCTTCCTGACCCGTTTCGATGCGATCAGCAAGGGCGTGATCGACCTGCGCGACCTGCTGTATTTCCTCACCCTGATCGCCGCCTGGTTGGCTGCGACGGCGGTGGTTATCGATCTGAAGAAAGCTGACTGAGGCCGCCCATGAAAAAGCTGATGGTTTCCAGCGCCGGGCTCGCACTCATAGCCCTGGCGTTTCTCGCGTTCAACCTGTTCTCCAGCCTGAGCCTCAGTGGCGCACGGCTGGACCTGACCGAGCAGAAGCTCTACACCCTCTCAAGCGGTACCGAGCAGATCCTTGCGGACCTGGACGAGCCGATTGAGCTGAACTTCTTCTATTCCGACACTGCCAGCAAGGACCTGCCGGCGCTGCGCACCTACGCCAAGCGCGTCGAGGAAATGCTCAAGGCTTATCAGCGTGAGGCGGGCGACAAGCTCAAGCTGAATATCATCGATCCTGCGCCGTTCTCCGAGGACGAAGACAAGGCCGCCGAGTTCGGCCTGCAGGGCATTCCGCTGCAACAGGGCGGCGACTCGATCTACTTCGGTCTGGCCGGCAAGAATGCCGAAGGCCTGACCCAGGTGATTCCGTTCTTCGCCCTGGATCAGGAAGAGTTCCTCGAATACGAACTCAGCCGCCTGGTGCAGAGCCTGGCCAAGCCCGAGCGCCCGGTAGTTGGCGTGCTGTCTGGCCTGCAGGTCAACGGTGGGTTCGACATGGCCGCGCGTCAGCCGACGCCGGCCTGGATGCTGATCGAGGAAATTCGCCAGCTGTTCCAGATCGAAAGCCTCAAGCGCGACGTCGACCTGATCCCCGAGAAGGTTTCGGTGCTGCTGTTGATCCACCCGAAAAACCTGCCGCAGCAGACCCTCTACGCCATCGACCAGTTCGTCCTGCGTGGTGGCAAGTTGCTGACCTTCGTCGACCCGTTCAGCGAGGCCGATACCCAGGCCGAAATGCCCGGCGAGATGGTGATCGACAAGGCCTCTGACCTGCCGGAACTGTTCAAGGCCTGGGGCCTGCGCATGGTGCCGGACAAAGTGCTCGGCGACGGCTCCTACGCCATGTCGGTCAGCATGGGCGAAGGCCAACGCCCGGTACGCCACGCCGCCTGGTTGAGCCTGCCGAAGAATGCCCTGGATGCCGAGGACATCAGCACCGCCTCGCTGGAAACCGTCACGGTGGCCACCGCCGGCATGCTGGAACCCCTGGAAGGCGCGAAAACCCAGTTCACCCCGCTGATTCGCAGCTCGCAGTACGCCATGCCGTTTGATGCCAAACGCTTTGGCATGCTGGCCAATCCGGAAGAGCTGATCCGCGAGCTGGAACCCACCGGTGAGCGCTATACCCTGGCCGCACGTATCAGCGGCCCGGCGCAAACGGCTTTACCTGAGGGCATCGAGGGGCAGAAGGATGGCCTCAAGCAGGCGGACACGATCAACGTGATTGTGGTGGCCGACACCGACATGCTCACCGACCGCATGTGGGTGCAGGTGCAGGACTTCTTCGGTCAGCGTATTCCGCAGCCGTGGGCGGATAACGCCGGTTTTGCGATCAACGCGCTGGACAATCTGGCCGGCTCCGAAGCACTGATCAGCGTGCGTTCGCGCGGTCGTTTTACCCGCCCATTCGAGGTCGTAGACGCCATTCAGCGTGACGCCGAGGTGCAGTTCCGCGAGAAGGAGCAAGCCCTGCAAACGCAACTGGCCGACACCGAGCAGAAGCTTGCCGCCCTGCAGCAGAACCAGGATCCGAGCAAGGCCCTGGAACTGACGCCTGAGCAGCAGGCCGCGGTACAGCAGTTCGTGCAGCAGAAACTGGCGATCCGCAAGGAACTGCGCGATGTGCGCTACCAACTGAATGCCGATATCGAAGCCCTGGGCAGCACGCTCAAGTTCCTCAATATCGCTCTGGTGCCGCTGGTGCTGACCCTCGGCGTGCTGGCGCTGTGGTTGTGGCGTCGGCGCAAGCACGGCTAAGAACCTGTTCAAAGACTGCTGCGCGTCGGCCCTGCTGCGTTAAAACAGGCTCGGAATGCTCATGTACACCCGTACACTCCGCTTCCTCGTCTGTTTTTGCCTTGCATGGCTCTAGCTCGCGAGCCTTGGAATAGGTTCTAAACCCGTCTGTACCTGCAAAGGGCCGCTTGATGCGGCCCTTTGTATTTCTGTCCTGCCGGTCAGATAATGCCCGCGCGCCTATGCGCCAAGCGGATCGCCGTGACCGATCTAACCAGTCTTGTTTCATCTGTTATGAGGATTAATTAGATGCCTACCCTCCTGGTGAAAATATTCGAAGGTCGCAGCGATGAGATCAAACGCGAGTACGCCAAAGCCCTGACCGACGCTTCAACCAAGGTGCTCGGCTGCGATGCCAGCGCGGTGGATGTGATCTTCGAGGAAGTTAGAAAGGGCGACTGGGCCACCGGTGGCGTGATGTGGTCAGAGCGCGACTAGCCCTGAGTCGGGGATGGGTTATCCGTTGCACGGTGAGCCCATCCTGTTGCCTGCTTTCTTCTCCGTATATATCGCTGCATAGCTTGTCTTGTATGGCCTGTAGCCTGCCGGCAAAAAGTCCTTTTCAGGCATAAACGCTGTTTTATACTCGGCCTTCGGTGATGGCCGGGCACTCGCCTGCAGGCCGCGCCAAACAATAAAAACTGCACGCTGGAGATACAGGTAATGGCTGAGCGCGAGACAGGCACCGTCAAGTGGTTCAATGATTCCAAGGGTTATGGCTTTATTCAGCGCGAGAGCGGCGCGGACGTTTTCGTGCATTTCCGTGCGATCCGTGGCGAAGGTCATCGCACCCTGCTCGAAGGGCAGAAGGTCGAGTTCGCCGTGACCCAGGGCCAGAAAGGCTTGCAGGCTGACGACGTGTCCGCCGTTTAAGCCCACTCCCGCAGTAGAAAAGCCCATCATCGATGGGCTTTTTGCTTTCTGTCCTTCAGTCGTTTTCTCCCAGGCAAAAATGCGACAATCGCCGCCTTCCTGCTCGTCCCCTTGACCCCACCCCGCGATTACCCGATGACCGACGCCACGCCCGCCGTTGACCAACTGCTGAAAAACCTCGACCAGACCCTGCTGGGCGACCGTCATCGCCTGCGCCGCCAGTTGCATGAGCTGCGCAAGCAGACGCCGGTGGACGAAGCCAAGCTGGCGCAGTGGCTGCAGCGTTTCGAGGCGTCCCGTGCCAAGGTCGAGGCGCGCCGGCTCAGTGTGCCGACCATGCGTTACGACGATGCGCTGCCGATTGCCGCCAAACGCGATGAAATCAAAGCCGCCATCGCCGCGCACCAAGTGGTGGTAATCGCCGGGGAAACCGGATCGGGCAAGACCACTCAGTTGCCGAAAATCTGCCTGGAACTGGGGCGTGGCGTACATGGACTGATCGGCCACACCCAACCACGGCGCCTGGCCGCGCGCAGCGTGGCTACTCGGGTTGCCGAGGAAATTGGCACGCCGCTGGGCGAGCTGGTCGGCTATCAGGTGCGTTTCGAGGACCAGAGCAACGAGCGCAGCCTGATCAAACTGATGACCGACGGCATCTTGCTGGCAGAAACCCAGCACGACCGCTATCTGGAAAAGTACGACACGATCATCGTCGACGAAGCCCACGAACGCAGCCTGAACATCGACTTCCTGCTGGGCTTTCTGAAAACCCTGCTGGTGCGTCGCCCTGACCTGAAGCTGATTATCACCTCGGCGACCATCGACCTGCAGCGCTTCTCCGAGCACTTCGGCGGCGCGCCGATTGTCGAAGTGTCCGGGCGTACCTTTCCGGTGGACACCTGGTACCGGCCGCTGGCGGCTGAGCAGGACGAAGACGGTAACCGCGTTGAGGAAGACCTCTCGGTCGATCAGGCGATCCTCGCCACGCTGGATGAAATCAGCGCGTTCGAGAAGAGCGAAGGCAAACGCCCCGGTGACGTCCTGGTGTTCCTGCCCGGCGAGCGCGAAATTCGCGACGCTGCCGAGGTGCTGCGCAAAGCCAACCTGCGCCTGACCGAAGTGTTGCCGCTGTATGCGCGCCTGACCCCGGCCGAGCAGCAGAAGATTTTCGCGCCCATGGGCGCGCGCAAGATCGTCCTGGCCACCAACGTTGCGGAAACCTCGCTGACCGTGCCGGGCATCCGTTATGTGATCGACTCCGGCACGGCGCGCATCAGCCGCTACAGCTACCGCGCCAAGGTGCAACGTTTACCGATTGAGGCCATCAGCCAGGCCAGCGCCAACCAGCGTAAGGGCCGCTGCGGGCGGGTCGAGCCAGGCATCTGCATCCGCCTGTACAGCGAGGAAGATTTCAACGGCCGCCCGGCCTTTACCGATCCGGAAATCCTGCGTACCAACCTGGCGGCGGTGATCCTGCAGATGCTCCACCTGCGCCTCGGTGAGATCGACGCCTTCCCCTTTATCGAGCCGCCGGATGGCAAGGCCATCAGCGACGGCTTCAACCTGCTGCAGGAACTCTCGGCGGTTAATCGCGAAGGGCAACTGACGCCGTTGGGTCGTCAATTGGCGCGCCTGCCGGTGGACCCGCGCCTGGGCCGCATGGTGCTGGAAGGGGCCAAGCAGGGCAGCTTGGACGAGATTCTGATCATCGCCAGTGCGCTGTCAGTACAGGATGTGCGCGAGCGTCCGTCCGACCGTCAGCAGGCCGCTGATCAGGCCCACGCGCAGTGGAAGGATGTGGACTCCGACTTCGCCGCGCTGATCAACCTTTGGCGCGGCTTTGAAGAACAGCGCCAGGCTTTGGGTTCAAGCGCGCTGCGCAGTTGGTGCCGCAAGAACTTCCTCAACTACTTACGCCTGCGCGAATGGCGCGATGCGCATCGTCAGTTGGTGCTGATTACCCGTGATTTGCAGTTAGGCAAACCGGCGAGCGAGGCGGGTAGGGGCGAGCCGCGCGCTAAAGAGCAGGCGCCTACTACCCAGGACCGCCGGAATGCCGGACCACAACTATCAGCGGCCCATAAAGAAAAAGAGCTGGCCGAAAAAGACCAAGCCGCCCAGCGCGCCAAAGGCTACGCCGCCGTGCATAAGGCGATTCTCGCCGGCCTGCTGAGCCAGATCGGTCAGAAGACCGAAGACGGCGACTACCTCGGTGCCCGTCAGCGGCGATTCTGGGTGCATCCATCCTCGGTGATCGGCCGCAAGAAACCCAGCTGGCTGATGGCCGCCGAGCTGGTGGAAACCACCAAGCTGTTTGCGCGCATGGTGGCGAAGATCGAGCCAGACTGGATCGAGCCGTTGGCCGGCCACCTGATCAAGAAAAACCACCTGGAACCGCACTGGGAGAAGAAGCGCGGCCAGGTCGTGGCCTATGAACAAATCAGCCTGTACGGCCTGATCGTGGTCGGCCGCCGTGCGGTGCACTTCGGTCCTATTGATCCCGTGGCCTCGCGTGAGCTGTTTATCCGCGAGGGCCTGGTCGGTGGCGAAATCAACTCGCGCGCCAAGTGCCTGACGGCCAACCGTCAGCTGCTGGAAAAACTCGACGAACTGGAAGCCAAGGCACGCCGGCGCGACATTCTCGCCGACGAGGAAACCCTGTTTGCCTACTACGAGGCGCGCCTGCCGGCGAATATCTACCAGAGCGCCACCTTCGACAGCTGGTACAAGACGGAAAGCGCCAAGAATCCGCAGCTGCTGATCATGCGCGAAGAGGACGTGCTCGCCCGCGATGCCAAGGAAGTCACTGCCGCCCAGTACCCGGATACCCTGCGCCTGGGCGAGCTGACCCTACCGCTTTCGTATCACTTCGAGCCTAACCACCCGCGTGACGGCGTGACCCTGCGCGTGCCCGCGCCGTTGTTGCCGCAACTGCCGCCTGAGCGCCTGGAATGGTTGGTGCCGGGGCTGCTGGAAGCCAAGTGCATGGCCCTGGTACGCGGCCTACCCAAGGCGCTACGCAAGAACTTTGTGCCGGTGCCGGATTTTGTCGGCGCCGCCCTGGGCAAGATCAGTTTTGCCGACGGCAGCCTGCCCGAGGCCCTGGGCCGCGAGCTGACGCGCATGACCGGTACGCGGGTCAGCGACGAGGCTTGGGCCGAGTCCGCCGCGCAGCTCGAAGGCCATCTACGGATGAATATCGAGGTGGTCGACAACCAGGGCAAGCCCCTGGGCGAAGGCCGCGATCTGGCCGAGCTGACCGCGCGTTTCAGCGAGGCGACTCAGGCGGGTCTGGCCCTGCCGAAAACCGCCAAGAGCCAGCAACCGGTGGAGGCCAAGGCCTTTAGTGAAGTGGCGGCGAAGACTCAGCAACAGGTCGCGGGTCTGTCCATGACCGTCTACCCGGCGCTGGTGGAGGAGGCAGGCGTGGTCAAGGAAGGGCGCTTCCCGACCCTGGCCGAGGCCGAGTTTCAGCATCGCCGTGCGCTGCAGCGCTTGCTGCTGCAGCAACTGGCTGAGCAGGCCAAATTCCTGCGCGGCAAGTTGCCGGGTTTGACCGAGCTGGCGCTGCTGTACCGTGATATGGGCCGGGTCGATGCGCTGGTTGAGGACATTCTGCTGGCCAGCCTCGACAGCTGCATCCTCGAAGGCAGCGAGCCGCTGCCGCGCGACGGTGCGGGTCTGGCGGCCCTGGCCGAACGCAAGCGTGGCGACTGGACCGGCGAGGCCGAACGCCTGGCCAAACTGACCCTGGAAATCCTCAAGCTCTGGCACGGCCTGCAGAAGCGCTTCAAAGGTAAGATCGACTTAGCTCAGGCCATGGCGCTGAATGACATCAAGCTGCAGCTGAGCAATCTGGTCTATCCAGGTTTCGTCCGCGAAACCCCGGCGCAGTGGCTGAAGGAAGTGCCGCGCTACCTCAAGGCCATTGAGCAACGCTTGGACAAGATCGCCGGCCAGGTGCAGCGCGACCGTGTGTGGAGCGGTGAGCTGGCGGGCTACTGGGAGCAGTACCAGGCGCGCCTGGGCAAACACAGCCAGGAAGGCAAACGCGACCCGCAGCTGGTGCTGTACCGCTGGCTGCTGGAGGAGTACCGCGTGTCGCTGTTCGCTCAGCAGCTGGGCACCAAGCTGCCAGTTTCCGACAAGCGTCTGAGCAAGCAGTGGAGCAGCGTCGAAGGTTGAGCGCCCCTGAAGTATTGGCCTGAGTCGGCGGCTTGCTTGATCACCGGAAGGTACTGCTAGACTCAGGCCACATCCCGTCGTGCCCGCGTGAGTGATGATCTTGATTGCAGTCGATGTACGCCGCTCGTCCTTACTGCGCCTCCGCTTTTTGCTTGCCCTGTTGCTGCTGGCCTGTTGGCCGGGTCTGGCGGCAGCCACCTGTGAGAAGACGCTGCGCTGGGACGATGACCCGCCGTTCAGCATGCAAACGGCGGATGGCGCGGTGGTTGGCATCGACGTTGAAATCAATCGTGCGGCGCTGGCCCGTTTGGGCTGCCAGATCAAACTGCGCAAACTGCCCTGGGCGCGGGCGCTCAAGGAGCTGGAGCTGGGCCGCCTGGATATTTTGCCTGGCGCCTTTCGCCGGCCAGAGCGCGAGGTCTATGCGCATTTCTCCGGCCCGGTGCTGCCACCCTCGCGCAATATTCTGTTTATGCATGCCCCAGCACTTCAGCGCTGGCCCATCACCCAGCTGCTGGAGCTGCAGCACAGCGAATTCCGCCTGGGCGCACAGATCAACGTGGTCTACGGCGCAGGCTACGCACAACTGATGGATGATCCGGCGTTTGCCGCGCGGGTGGTACAGGTGGCCAACCGCAACAACCTTTGGCGCATGGTTGGCAAGGGCCGTATCGATGGGGTGATTGCCGACGAAAACACCGGCGCCTACGAAATCCAGCAACTGGGCCTCAGCGAGCTGATCAAGCCCACGGCTGTGGTGGTGTCCAGCGACGCCGCCGAGATTGCATTCAGCAAGCGCTCAATCGGGCCTGATTTTGTCCAGGCCTATGCCGATGCGCTGCGCGAATTGGTAGTTGATGGCCGTTATGAGCGGATTGTGCAGCGCTATATACAGCCGTAAACGCGACCCGCTGAAAAATAGGTAGCGCTATCGCTATTGATTTAACGGCACTGTTACTCGCTCCGCCGCCTGTGTGATGCTGTGGCAAGACAACAATAAATAACAAGGAGCGCAGTTATGTTGGGAGATTTAGGGCTGTTTGTTGGGCTTGCGTTGCTCATCTGGATGGCGTTGCGCGGCGTCAATATTTTAATTGCCGCGCTGCTGTGTTCGTTGGTGGTGGCGTTAACCAACGAGCTGGAAGCCCCCAAGGCTTTGCTCGAATATTTTCCCTTCGGGCCGTTAGGGGCGTTCACTTTCGCCGGCAAGTTCTTTGTACTTTTTCTTTGTGGCGCGATCTTCGGCAAAGTCATGGCTGCCAGCCAAGCGGCCAGCAGCATTGCTCAAGCGATTACCCGGAGCCTGGGAATTCAACGCACCCTATGGGTGAGTATGGTGGTCTGTGCTCTGCTGACCTATGGCGGTGTGGTGGTGTTTGTGGTGATTTTCACCATGTACCCACTGGGCATTACCTTGATGCGCGAGGCCAACTTGCCCAAACGGCTGTTCTGCGCGGCGACGGCTTTGGGTTCTGGCACATTCACCATGACCGCATTGCCGGGTTCACCCTCGATCCACAACGTGATCGCCTCCAGCGCCCTGGGCACCGATTTGTTCGCCGGTGCCTGGCTTGGCCTGTTGGCCAGCGCGGTGATGATCATCCTGGGTATGGCTTATGTGCAGCGTGAGTGGCGTATGGCACGTGCCCGGGGCGAGGGCTTTGAGAGCAATGCTCAGGATTTGCGCATGCAGCAGTTGGCAGGTGAGCCCGGTACAGGCCCGCATTGGGGCATGGCTTTGCTGCCGATTCTCGTGGTGCTGGGCGTCATCATGTTGCCCCGTTTGCTGTTGCTCAGCGGCGGGGTGACGGCGGGTGAGGGCATGCTCGGTCAAGTGCTGAACTTCAGTCAGCGTCAGCCCATTATCTGGCCGAGCCTGGCCCTGACAATTGCCACGCTGACGGCCATTCTGCTGTTCCCGGCGTTACGGCGTAATACCGTGGCGATGCTGGGGCAGGGCGCCGATGACTCCATCATGCCGCTGCTCAATACCGCAGCAGTGATCGGCTTTGGTGGCGTGGTCACCCAGACCGCGGGCTTCGGCCAGTTCGTCAACTGGGTACTGTCGGTGGACATGCCGCCGCTGCTGTCCATTTTCGCCTCGGTCAGCGTGGTGTCAGGCATTGTCGGCTCGTCTTCCGGCGGCCTGCAGATCTTTATGCAAACCCTGGCCCCCAAGTATCTGGAAATGGGCGTGGAGCCTGAGGTGCTGCACCGTATCGCCACCATTGCCGCTGGCGGCCTGGACTCGCTGCCACATTGCGGCGCGGTGATTGCCATGTTGATGATCATGGGGCTGAACCATAAACAGGCTTACAAGGACATCTTTGTGGTGACGGTACTGATCCCCGTGATTGCCGTATTTGTCTGCATCGGCGCATTGGGCCTGATGGCCGCTTGATAAGGCCGTTGCCCCAAGTGGTCAGCCAATTCTGCTGCCCCGCTGTTGGCTGATGCTCGCGGGACGGGTGCTGGGTTTGCGCCCTACGATGAGCGCGCGGTTGAGGATGCTGCCAAGGCCGTGGCTGTGGCATTGATGCCCTAAGGCGCACGAAGCTGGCGTGCGCCCGATGGTCGGGGTTAGGCGTCCGTGTTGAATGCCACCGTAAAACAGCTGCCGCCTTCCTCCAGGTTGCGTACCGAGATCATCCAGCCCTGTTTGCTGCAGATCCGTTTAACCAGTGAGAGGCCCAGGCCAAGCCCTTCACCGCGTGCTTCCGCGCCCCGTACAAAAGGCTGAAAGATCTGCTCATGTTGCTCCGGGGCAATGCCCATGCCGCTGTCTTCCACGCGAAAACCGCCTGTGGTCAGCACCAGGTGCACAAAGCCTCGCTCGGTGTAATGCAGAGCATTGCGCAGCAGGTTAGCCATGACCGTGTTGAGCAAAACCGGGTTGTAGAGGCCTGCATCCGGCCCCTCCTGGCGGCATTGAAAGTCCAGGCCCTTTTCAGTGAGTAGCGGTCCCCAGCGGTTGGCTTGTTCCGCCGCCACATCGGCCAGGCTGCTGTTCGCCACAAAGGCACTGGCGTTGGCTTTATCGCGCGCCAGTTGCAGGAAGGTCTGCACCAGGTCGCGCATCTCTTCACTGGCCCGGCTGATGCGCTCAATCTGCTCGCGCTCACGCGGCGGCAAATGGCCTTCGGCCAACAATTCGCAGGAGGTGGCAATGATCATCAAGGGGGTGCGCAGTTCGTGGCTGACATCACTGGTGAACAGCCGCTCGCGCTCCAGCGATTGGCGCACCTGGCCCAGGGTGCTGTCGAAGGCCGCCGCCAGTTGGCCCACTTCATCGTCGGGGTATTCGGGGGCCAGTGGTGGCGCCAGCACATGCAGCTGGTCGCGGTGGCGCACCTGCTGTGCCAGCCGACTCACCGGGGCCATCACCTTTCGAGCCACGATCAACCCAAGCCCCCAAGCACCGACCACGGTAAGCAGAAACCCCGCCAATACGACGTCGAACAAGGCTTGCTCATGGGCTTCGAATTCGTGCTGTTCCTGCGCCAGGAGGTGGGTCTGGCCATTCATTTTGCGGCTGTAGACGTAGAACGCTTCGGTGCCATCAACCACTTCGGTAAAGCCGGCCGGCAAATCGGCGAACCGCGCGGGTATCGGGTACTGCGGCTGTTCGGAGCTGAAAAAATGGGTCATGGAGTCGAGCCTGGGCGGGCGCCCATGCTGAATATCTTCCTCAAGCACCTTGCCCAGTTCTCGGTTCAACTCCTCGGAAACCAGGTTTTCCTCAATGAAGTGCACCACGGCCACGATGCTCAGCGAAAACAGGCCGCTGACCAAGGTGGTCATCAGCACGAAGGCAATCAGAATGCGCCTGGAAAAAGGCTGTTTAGACACCATCGGTCTGCTCCGCCAGTCGATAACCGACGCCATGCAGGGTGTGTAGCAATGGGGACGCGAACGGTTTATCGAGGACCTGGCGCAGCTGATGAATGTGGCTGCGCAGGCTGTCGCTGTCCGGGCAATCATCGCCCCACAGTGCATCCTCCAAGGCTTCGCGACGAACCACTGCGGGGCTTTTCTGCATCAGTACGGCCAGTAACTTGAGGCCCAGGGGGTTGAGTTTGAGCGGTTGCCCCGCCCGGCTGACATGCAGGGTGTCGAGGTCATAGACAAGGTCGGCGACTTTCAACTGGCGCTTGCGGCTGCCCTGGCTGCGCCTCAGGATCGCCTCAATCCGCGCCACCAGTTCAGACAGCGCAAACGGTTTGATCAGGTAATCGTCAGCCCCGGCCTGCAAACCTTGTAGCCGATCATCCAGGGCGTCGCGGGCGGTGAGCATCAGGATCGGTACCTCATTGCGGCCGTCCTCGCGCAGCCGTTTGCACACCTGATAGCCGTCAATGCCTGGCAGCATGATGTCCAGCACGATCAGGTCATAGTGTCCGGTGCTGGCCAGGTGCAGACCGCTCAGGCCGTCTTGTGCACAGTCAACGCTGAACCCCTTGAGCTGCAGGTAGTCGAGCACGTTGGCGAGGATGTCGCGGTTGTCTTCGATCACTAGGATGCGCACAGATAGAACTCTTTCTCTCGTTTTGACACTTTCTTCACATCCCGTTGACGCCTGGCTCACAGGCCTCGCCACAGACTGCGGCTCGTTCATCCAGCAAGGATCATACGATGCCTCAGCTTCATTACGCCCAACTGCGCTACCTGTCCATCATCGTGCTGGCCTGGCTGGCGGTGTTCGTCCTGACGCGCAGTTTACTGCTGTTCAGTCACCTGGCCGCTGCGGATGTCAGCCTGCTGCAATGGGTCGGTGTTTACGGGGTTGGCCTGGTCTACGACCTGAGCTTTTTGCTGTATGCCACGTTGCCCCTGGCGCTGTACCTGCTGGTGTGTCCGGCCCGACTATGGTGTCGGCGCTGGCATCAACGCCTGCTGCTTGGCCTGGTCGGCGTCAGCGTGTTTGCGATGCTGTTTACGGCGGTTGCCGAATGGCTGTTTTGGGATGAGTTCGGCGTGCGGTTCAACTTTATCGCCGTGGACTATTTGGTTTACTCGGAAGAGGTGATCAACAACATCCTCGAGTCGTACCCGATCTATCCGCTGATTGCGTTGCTCGCGGTGATCGCCATGGGGGTCAGCGTCGCATTGTATCGGCCGGTGGACGCCGCGTTTCAAGCGCCACTCATGCCCCGCGGCCGTGCCTATGCAGCCCTGGTAGCGCTGTGCCTGCTGGTCGGGTTGGATGGTCTGTCGGTTGGTCAGGACAGCCCGCGTGGCCTGGGTGGTAATACCTATCAGCGGGAGCTGGCCAGCAACGGGCCGTTTCAGTTCTTCGCGGCCTTTCGTAATAACGAACTGGACTACCCGCAGTTCTATGCAACGTTGCCGGCGCCGGAAGTGGCCAGCCTGTTGCGCGAGGAGGTAAGCGAAGCCAATGCCCGCTTTATCGGTCACGACCCTCAGGACATTCGCCGGTTGATCGACAACCCCGGTCAGCCACAGGTGATGAACGTGGTGCTGGTTACCGTCGAAAGCCTCAGTGCCAAATACCTAGGCAGCTTCGGCGATACGCGAGGCCTGACGCCCAATCTGGATGCCCTGCGTCAGCAGAGCCTGAGCTTCAGTAACTTCTACGCCACGGGCACGCGTACCGACCGCGGATTGGAAGCGATTACCTTGTCCATACCGCCCACGCCAGGCCGTTCAATCGTCAAGCGCATTGGCCGTGAATCCGGTTATGGCAGCTTGGGTCAGCAGTTCAATGCCCGCGGTTATGACAGCGTGTTTATCTACGGCGGGCGCGGCTACTTCGACAACATGAATGCCTTCTTCAGCGGCAATGGCTACCGCGTTGTCGACCAGAGCAGCGTGGCGGAAGGCGATATGACCTTCAAGAACGCCTGGGGCATGTCCGATGAGGATCTTTACCAGCAAACCCTCAAGGTCGCCGACGCGGATTATGCCCAGGGCAAACCCTTCTTCCTGCAACTGATGACCACCTCCAACCACCGGCCTTATACCTATCCCGATGGGCGCATCGACATCCCGTCTGGCGAGGGTCGTGAAGGCGCGGTGAAGTACACCGACTACGCGATCGGCCAGTTCTTGCAGCAGGCCATAGCTAAACCCTGGTTCAACCAGACGGTCTTCGTCTTTGTGGCTGATCACACGGCCGGCAGTGCGGGCCAGGAAGACCTGCCGGTGGCGAACTACCACATCCCGTTGTTTATCTACGCCCCAGCCCTGATCCAACCCCAGGCATTCACTGAGGTGGCGAGCCAGATAGACCTGGCACCCACCCTGCTGGGATTGCTCAACATCGATTACAGCTCAACCTTTTTTGGCCGCAACGTATTGCGTAAAGATCGCGCCCCTGGGCGGGCGCTGATTGGTAACTACCAGCACCTTGGGCTGTTCGACGGTCACGACCTCGCCATTCTCAGCCCGCGCCGGAGTATGCGCAGGCATGACGATGCGCTTGGGTTGAGCCACGAGTCTTCAAGTACGGTCCGCGACAGTTTGCTGCGCCGGGATATCGCCTACTACCAGGGCGCCAGCCACGCGTTTCAAAAACGCTTGATGGCGTGGCAACCCTCAGCCCTGCCTGAAGCACAGCTCAGCAACCGCTAATCCCTGCACTGCCTCGGCAGTGCCTTGACTGGAGTGCAGTGATGGCAGTCGTACGCACGGCCCATACCAATCGCTACTTTGATTTTCGCCTTGCGCTGGGCATTCCCTTGGCGCTGATGGCGCTGCTCTTACTGCTGGACCCCAGTGGCGTGGACTTCGCACTGGCGCATCGGTTTTATGAGCCGGGGCTGGGGTTTGTCGGTCGGCATAATTTCTGGCTGGAAGACATCCTGCATGACCGCGCCAAACAGGGCGTGATCATTCTGGGCGTTCTGTCGATTGGCGGCTTGTTACTGAGCTTGGTGGTTAAGCAATGGCGGGCATGGAGCCTGCCGCTCGGCTATCTGGTGCTGTCTCTCGCGGTATCGACCAGCATTGTCACACCGCTGAAAAAGCTGACCGCGATGCAATGCCCCTGGAGCTTGACCGAGTTCGGTGGCGAAGAGGCGTTCAGCCCGTTACTGGGTGAGCGGGCCGTTACAGACCACCCTGGGCGTTGCTGGCCGGGTGGCCATGCGTCTGCCGGTTTCTCGCTGATTGCGCTGTTCTTTGCCCTGCGTGATCGCTACCCGCGATGCGCCCGGGTCGCACTGGCGCTGGCATTGGGCCTGGGTACGATTTTTTCTATCGGGCGGGTGATGCAGGGCGCGCATTTCCTTTCGCACAACCTGTGGACCCTGCTCTTCGATTGGCTGATCTGCACGCTCTTTTACCGCTGGCTGCTGTATCGGCCGAGTGCGGTCTGTGACGCATCGCCAGCGCAACTCCCCGCTCACCCCTGGCGGAGCGATGCCTTATGAGCGGCAACCCTGGCAGTACTGTCCGCCTCGTATACCGGCATAGCGTAAACATGCTGACTGTCAGTGTGCTCATCTGCCTGTTAAGTGGCTGCCAGAGCACGCGCGAGGCCATGATCGCCGAAGGGTATCCCGCCCCATTTGTTGATGGGTATGAAGCCGGGTGCAGCAGCGGTCGGCAAGCGGCTGGAGCATTGGCCGACTTCCGCAAAGATGTTCCGCGCTACCTGCAGCAACCCCTCTACGCACAAGGTTGGGATGATGGCTTTCGCCAATGCCAAGCCGCGCTGGAGAGCGCCATCGAACGTGAACTGCACGATAGCGACATGCGCGACCGGGAGTGGCGTCGGCATGTTGACCAGGCCATGGCTAAAGCCCTGCGCAGCAGCTGAAGCTGGCTATCGAAGCGCCTGCTGTGTACAGCCCTGTGGGGTTAAGACCGTCTGTCAGTGAGGTGCTATAGCCATGGCTCGCTGAGCGCTGGTCGCCGAAAGTTGCCATGCACGCTGTGGCTCGACAAAATCGCGCACCGATTCGGCCCAATGGCCGGGTGGCGATGTTGAGAAGAGGCTTGAGTTGAACGAGCAGACACTATCCATGCGCCTGGAACGCGTGGCAGCGCATGTGCCCGCTGGCGCGCGGTTGGCGGATATTGGCTCGGATCACGCCTATCTCCCGGTGGCCTTGATGCGCCGTGGGGTTATCGAGGCCGCCGTGGCCGGAGAGGTGGCCGTGACGCCGTTTCACGCGGCTGAACGCAGCGTGCGTGAAAGCGACCTAAGCCCGCGCATTAGCGTGCGCCTGGCCGATGGTTTGGCGGCGATTGAGGCGGGCGATGCCATCACGGCGATCAGCATCTGCGGGATGGGCGGCGAGCGGATTCGCGACATCCTCGACAGCGGCAAGGCGCGTCTGAGGGGCCAGGAGCGGTTGATCCTGCAACCTAACGGCGGCGAGCAGCCGCTGCGCCAATGGCTGATGGACAATGGTTACCGCATCCTCAGTGAGGAAGTGCTGCGGGAAAACCGCTTTGCCTACGAAATCATCGTGGCCGAGCGCTCTGGCTCGGTGACTTACAGCGCCGAGGAGCTGTACTTTGGTCCGCTGCAAATGCAGGCGCGCAGCCCGGCGTTCCTGGCCAAGTGGCAGCGCCTGCTGCGCCTGAAACAGCAGACCCTGGCTGACTTTGCCCAGGCACGGCAGACGGTGCCTGAGGCGAAAGTGCAGCAACTCACTCAGCAGACGCAGTGGATTATGGCGTTGCTGGCGTAAGCCGGATTAACGCCGTTGCGCGCCGCCACAAAGAAATTGTCCCTTTGCAGCCGCAGGCGACCAACACTGAATACAATTTGCCCACCATCATCCCAGTGCCATGAACATGGCTGTACCGGACAAGGAACTCGCCAATATGGCTTCCCCAGACAAACAGCAAAAACGCGCCCAACGGGCTAAAACTAAGGCCAAGCAGAACCGTATGGGCAAGCCCAAGGCCAATGTGATTCACCCGGTGTTGGCCAACCCGCTGATCAATGAGCCGTTCGATGATGTCGACATTGACCTGAGTACCTTCGATTTCAAAGATATCGAGGAAAACGGCTTCGACCCCGCGCACTTCGATGACCTGTTCCAGGCGATGAAGATGGCTGAAGGCATCAGCCTGCTGGCGATGTGCCTGGTGTTTCTGCAATACCCGGTACTGGAGCTGGTTGTCGCAGAAGAGGCGGAGGAGGCCGCGACCGACTTTATGATGGGCCTGCTGATCGTCTATCGCGGTATGTTCCACGATGAAGACGAGGACGCTGCGGTGGTCTGGATCGGCAGTGACGCGTTTCAGCATGCCTACAACGAAGCCTCGCTGATCCTGCAGCAAAAGAACGCGCGCAGCAGCGCCCGTTCTGAGTACAACCGCTAGGCAGTTGGCACGGTTCCGCCATCAATCACAAACTCGCTTCCGGTGATCGATGCCGCACGAGGTGAGGCCAGGAAGGCAATCAGCTCCGCCACCTCTGCAGGCTTGGCCGGGCGGCCGAGCGGAATGCCGCCAAGGGCATCCATGATGATGCGTTTGCCGCCCGCGTAATCGGTGCCGGCCTCCTGCGCCAATCGTTCTGCCAAGGCCACCGAAGCTTCGGTCTCGATCCAACCCGGCGACACCCGCACCACCCGCACGCCTTGCGGCGAGACTTCTTTCGACAGGCTTTTGCTGTAGGTCGACAGCGCCGCCTTGGCCGCTGCGTAAGCCGTGGTGGCTTCGGGTAAGGGCAAGCGGTTCTGAATCGAGGTCACATGGATGATCACCCCGCTCTGGCGCTTTAGCATCGCCGGGAGCAGGGCGCGGTCCAGGCGCACGGCCGGCAGCAGGTTAAGGTCGAGTTCGCGTTGCCACTGCGCGTCGTCTAATACCGCAAAGCCGCCGCTGGGGGCCGATGAGCCACCCAGAACGTGAACGATGATGTCCACATCGCCCAGTCGTTGCTTGGCTGCGGCCACCACGGTTTCGCAGCCTGCCGGGGTCGTGAGGTCGGCCTGTACGAATTGCTCCGCCGGCAGGTCGCTGCTGGCCTGCCGAGCGCATGTCAGCACCTGTGCGCCCTCGACAAGGAACAGCTCGACCAGCGCGCGGCCGACGCCTTTGGTGCCGCCGGTGACCAGCACGCGTTTGCCGCTTAGGTCGAGGTTCATGGCGCGATCTCCAGTGAGCGGATCTGGCCGTCCTCAAGCCGGAACAGATGATTCAGTTGCAGCGGGCTGCCGGGGAAGTTGCCGACCAGCCGCGCCGTGACGCTCAGCGAATCGTCACTCTGCGTCGCCGTCAGCGGCTCGACGCTGTAGGTGAAGGCCCGGCGGGCGTCCTGTTGCCAGGCTGCGATGGCGGCAATGCCCCGGTGCGTGCGGTTTTCGTCGGTCACGCTGGCGTGCGCGCAGAAGCAGGCAGCAAGGCGCGAGATATCGCCGCCATTGCTGACAGCAAAGTAGGTCTGTACGGCGTCAGGCAGGTGCAGGTTCATGGCCTGATCTCCTCTCACAGTGGGTTGGGGTTTACGACTGTGATCTTGCCGCTCGCTTGATAGTTTGCTCAACTGGGATAGAGGTTAACGACCTATCCCGATTATCAGGACAATTGCATGGCAGATTCGCGCCTTGGTCTCAATGAGCTGGAAGCTGTGCTAGCCGTGGCACGCCGTGCGTCCTTTCGCCAGGCAGCCATCGACCTGGATGTATCGACCACGGCATTGAGCAACACCATTGCCAAGCTGGAGGCGAGCCTCGAAACGCGGCTGTTCAACCGCACCACCCGCAGCGTGTCGCTAACCGAGGCGGGTGCGATGTACCTAGAGCAGGTCGGTCCTGCGTTGCAGGATGTACGTGCAGCGCTGGAAGCGGTGCGTTCGCACAATGCCGGGCCGTCGGGTGTGTTGCGCATCAATGCCTTCGCCAGTGCCGCCCGCGCCGCGTTGCTGCCGCTGGTGCTGGCGTTTCTGCAGCGTTACCCGAAGGTGCATATCGACCTGGTGACCGAAGGCCGCCTGGTGGACATCGTCGCGGACGGTTTCGATCTCGGCGTGCGAGCAGAGAGTCTTGTGCCCAGCGACATGATCGTGATTCCAATCGGCCCGCCGCAACGCTACGCCGTGGTCGGCTCGCCCGCGTATTTCGCCCAGCACGGTCGTCCACATAATCCGGCGGATCTGCTCAAACATCAGTGCATCCGCATCCGCCTGCCCAATGGGGCGATTTACCCCTGGCATTTCGAGCGTGCGGGGGAAGTGACTCGGCTTGATGTGACTGGCCAACTCACCCTGGACGAGCCGAGCGTCGCCAAAGCGGTGGTGCAGGCAGGGGTGGGGCTGGGCTTTTTTATGCAGCAGGATGTGCAGGCTGAACTCGACGCCGGACAGTTCGAGCGGGTGCTGGACGATTGGACGCCGCCCCGCGACAACCTGTGCCTGTACTACCCGAACCGGCGCAACCCCTCCGCCGCGCTCAAGGCATTCACTGTGCTGGCTCGGGGTCATCTGCTGAGCAAAGACCAACGCGGATGATCCACCGGTTGTCTGCCACCGCGTGGTGGTCGGCCGCGACGCGCAAGCGCTACGCTAGTGCCTATTAGGCCATCTTTTAGGTCAGTCTCAACGTTGGGCGGTGAGCGTGGACAGGTTTCAGGAAATGAAGGTGCTGCTGGCCGTTGCCGAAGCAGAAAGCTTTGCCGGCGGTGCCCGGTTGGTGGGTATGTCGCCACCCAGCGTGACCCGGGTGATTGCCGGTTTGGAGAAGCGCTTGGGCACGCTGTTGCTGGCGCGCAGCACCCGAAGCCTACGCCTGACCGAAGCGGGGCGGCGCTATGTGGAGGACTGCAAGCGCATCCTGTTGGAGCTGGAAGAGGCCGAAGAGTTGGCCACCGGCAGTAGCATTCGGGCGCGGGGCAACCTGACCGTGACAGCGCCGGTGATGTTCGGTGAGCTGTACCTGATTCCGCTGATTACTGAGTACCTGTCGGCGCATCCGCAGGTGACGATCAATGCGCTGTTGGTGGATCGCCTGGTGAATATGGTGGAGGAGGGCGTGGACGTCGCTATCCGCATCGGTCAGTTGCCGGAAACCGGCCTGCAGGCCATCAAGGTTGGGCATATTCGTCCGGTCATCTGCGCTGCGCCGGCTTTTCTCGAACGCTTTGGTCGGCCACAGGAACCGAAGGAGGTACTGGCGGCGCCCATCGTGATGTCCTCGGCCAGCAGCCTGCTCACCGATTGGCAGTTCAACCTGGGCACCAGCGCTCTTACCCTGCATCCCAAACCGCGCCTGCTGGTGAGTTCCAACCAGGCGGCGATCAATGCTGCACGGCTGGGTTGGGGCCTGACGCGGGTGTTGTCGTATCAGGTGGCCGAGTTGGTCGCCAAGGGTGAGCTGGAGATCATTCTGGAGCCCTTTGAAGCAGCGGCACTGCCGGTGCATGTGCTCTATCAAGGCGGCGGACGAGTACCCGCCAAGGTGCGCACCTTTGTCGATTTCTGTGCCAGCCGCTTCCTGCAAGACCCGGCGCTGCAAAGGGGCGAAGGTGCTTAAGCCATGAGTCGCTATCGGCAGATGCAGGTGTTCGCCGCCGTGGTGCAAACCGGCAGCCTGGCCGCGGCCGCGCGCCAGCTTGAGCAGTCGCCCGCGACCGTTATGCGCAGCATCGCCGCCCTGGAAGCACGCCTGAACAATAGGCTGTTGCTACGCGGGCCGCGCGGCGTCGAGCTAAGCCCGGCAGGCGAGCAGTTTGCCCTCAGCTGTCGGCAGATTCTCGAACACACCGCTGTTGCCGAGCGCTCCGCCTCCGGCGTGCATGCGTGCCCCGCTGGTCGGTTGACCTTGTCGTTACCGCTGCTGATGGATCAGCAGGTACTGATGCCAATTGCCCTCGATTATCTGACGGCGTTCCCTGAGGTGCAGTTGGTCACTCAGGCCTGCGAAGGTGTGCCCAAACTGCTTGAGGAGAACATTGATGTTGCCCTGGTGGTGGGCCATCTGCCGAACTCGTCCGGGTTTGCCATGCCGGTGGGCAGGGTACGGCCGATTGTTTGCGGTTCTCCCGCCTACCTGGCCAAGTGGGGACGCCCGCAAACACCTGAGGACCTCAAAGCGCACCGTACGGTATTGACTACCGCCAGCGGCCAGCAACGCGAATGGCGTTTCCATGGCGAACGCTCCACACGCTTGGTGAAACCCTTGCCGGTACTGACGTGCACCACTCAGCGCGCCGCCATCCATGCCGCGACCCTGGGGCTGGGGTTGATTCGTTGCATGAGCTACGAAGCGCACCATGAATTGCAGAGCGGGTTGCTTGAGCCGGTATTGAACGACTTTGCCAGCCAGGCCTTGCCCGCCCAGTTGATCTACCGCGACGGCCGCCGGGCCGAGGCGCGTGTGCGCACCTTTATCGACTTCGCCACGCCAAGGCTGCGGGCTCATCCGGCATTTCTAGACTGACATGGCGCCGCGACCGTGCCTGTGTGTGGTCGCATTCTTTTATAAAACGGAATTATGCATTGCTCTGCATGGCGATTCTGCTTAGCCGCGAGCAGGCGCAGCATAAACCTACCAGCGCAAAAGCCGCCCAGCTTGGGTGACGCAGCGCTGATTCATCTGACCCTCTACAAGGAGCCGCACCATGTCTCAGCCAGCCATCAAACTTTATCGCCACCCACTGTCCGGCCACGCCCATCGCGTTGAACTGCTGCTCTCTCTGTTAAAGCTGCCCACCGAACTGGTGTTTGTCGACCTGGCCAACGGGGCGCACAAACAACCTGAATTCCTCGCCATCAACGCCTTTGGCCAAGTGCCGGTGATCGATGACAACGGCACCATTCTCAGCGACTCCAACGCCATTCTGGTTTATCTGGCGAAAACTTATGGCAAGGGTGCCTGGCTGCCGGAAGAGCCCCTCGCGGCAGCAAGCATTCAGCGTTGGCTGTCGGTGGCAGCGGGCCAGCTGGCTTACGGCCCGGCTTCGGCTCGGCTAATCACCGTGTTCGGTGCACCCTTGAATGCCGAGGATGTGATCGCCCGTTCCCATGCCCTGCTCAAGGTGATGGACAGCGAGCTGGCCAACAGCCCGTTCCTGGCTGGTGCAACCGCCAGCATCGCCGATGTCGCCAACTACACCTATATCGCCCATGCCCCGGAAGGCAATGTCTCGTTGCAGGCCTACCCGAATGTGCGCGCCTGGCTGGCGCGGGTCGAAGCACTGCCAGGTTTTGTGCCGATGCAGCGCACTGCCGCAGGTCTACAAGCCGCCTGAGTCGACGCAGGCTGCCGGGTCTCCCGGCAGCCGTCTTGAGGAGCGCATTGCATGGATCATCTACCCAAACACCGCCGTTCGCCCTGGCATCCCGGGGAAAAAACGCTTCAGGACATCTACAGCGTCGCCGAACGCATGGAGGTGATTGGGCAGAAGGTCATCCGCGATTACATGCCCGACCAGCACCGCGAGTTCTACCAGCAACTGCCGTTTATGGTTGTCGGTGCGGTCGATGCACAGCGGCGGCCCTGGGCGACCCTGCTGGAGGGGCCGGAAGGCTTCGTCACCTCGCCTGATCCGCAGCAGTTGCTCCTGGCCGTACAACCTGATGCACAGGACCCCGCCGCTAGCGGCCTGCAAGCGGATCAGGCGATTGGCTTGCTCGGCATCGAGCTGCACACGCGCCGGCGCAACCGCATCAACGGGGTGATCCAGCAGGTTTCTGCTGATGGCCTGGCCGTCGCGGTCGAGCACTCTTACGGCAATTGTCCCAAGTACATCCAGGCGCGCTCTTACACGCGCTCATCGGAGCCGTTGCAGCAGCGCGCTGAGCGCGAGAACTTCACCGAACTGAATGACCGCACCACCGCGATGATCCGTGCGGCCGACACCTTTTTTATCGCCAGCTACTTCGACCATGACGCGCACAATCGCTCGGTGGACGTGTCGCACCGTGGTGGCCGTGCCGGCTTTGTCAAAGTCGAAGGCAACCGTCTGACCATCCCCGATTACGCCGGCAACCTGTTCTTCAATACTTTGGGCAACCTGCAGGCCAACCCGGTTGCGGGGCTGTTGTTTGTCGACTTTGTCTCCGGCGACATCCTTCAACTCACCGGCCGCACCGAGCTGATTCTCGATAGCCCGATGATCCACGCCTTCGAAAGTGCCGAGCGCCTGTGGACCTTCGAGGTTGAGCAGGCTGTGCTGCGCCCGGCGGCAACCTCCTTGCGCTGGACCTTTCACGACTACGCACCGACCAGCCTGGCCACCGGAAACTGGGCGGATGCCGACGCGAAGCTGCGCCAGAGTGAGCAACGCCGCCAGTGGCAACAGTGGCGCGTGACCCAGGTGCAGCAGGAAAGTCAGGACATTCGCTCGTTTTATCTCCAGCCACTGGATGGCACGGCGGTAGCGTTTACTCCGGGCCAGCACGTGCCGGTGCGTCTGCACATTCCAGGTGTTGAGCTGCCGCTGGTCCGCACGTACAGCGTTTCCAGTGCACCGTCTGACGGTCAGGTGCGCATCAGCGTCAAAGCCCAGGGGCCGGCTTCGCACCACCTGCATAGCCAGGTGCAGGTGGGCGATGTGCTGGAAGTTCGCCCGCCCATGGGTAGCTTTACCCTGATCGAAGAAACCGAGCGCCCGGTGGTGTTGATCGCTGCCGGAGTGGGCATCACGCCCTTGCTCTCGATGTTTCGCGAGCTGGCTGCGCAGAATAGTCAGCCGCCGCGGCAACGCCCTGTGTATCTGTTTCAAAGCGCCCGAACCCTGGCGGACCTGCCATTCCAGGCCGAACTCCAGGCGCTGCAACAGCGCGATAGCGAGCACCTGCACATCCACCGCGCATTAAGCAACCCAGGCACTGAGGCGGTTGTGGGGCGTGATTTTGAAATAACCGGTCGCCTCGATTTCGCCCAGGTCAAGGCGCGGCTGCCGCTGGATGACTACGACTTTTACCTGTGCGGCCCCGGCGGTTTTCTGCAGAGCATGTACGACGGGCTGCGGGCGCTGAATATCCCGGATGAGCGCATCCATGCCGAGGCATTCGGCCCTTCGACACTGCAACGTTTAGCGGTTGAACAGTCTCCTGCACCGGTTCAGTTACCCGCTGCCAGCGTCCCCGTGCCGGTTTATTTCTCCTCGTCGGCGAAAGAGGCACGTTGGGTACCGGGCAATGGCAGCTTGCTGGAGCTGGCCGAGAGCCGTGGTCTGAGCCCTGACTTCAGCTGCCGGGGTGGTTCGTGCGGCACCTGCAAAACGCGCCTGGTCAGCGGCAACGTGCATTACCCCAATCCACCGGCACAACTGCCAGAAAGCGGCAGTGTGCTGATCTGCTGCGCCATACCGGCAGAGCTTGACGGCGCTATCCAACCCCTGGTGCTTGATCTCTAGCGAGGTACTGCAATATGAACCGCGAAAAAGTGGACCGTTACGCTGCGCCCGACGCATCGAGTGAAACGCCAGGGCACTGGGAGGTGAATTATTTACTGCCGCAGTTGCTGTCTGGTCCTGAGTACTCAGGCCACGACGTAAATGCTGCGCTGATGGGGGTGTTGAAGCGGCTGTTTGCCGCCTTACGGACACCCCGTGTAGCGCCGCCCGTCATTCCATCCCTCACCACGTGCAGGAGCCAGCGCCATGTCTACCGCTGAAATTCGTCAACCGGTTCCGCCCTTTACCCGGGAATCCGCCATCTTAAAAGTCCGCCTTGCCGAAGATGGCTGGAACAGCCGCGATGCGGCCAAAGTGGCCATGGCCTATACCCCGGACGCCCAATGGCGCAACCGCGCCGAATTCGTCACCAGCCGTGCCGAGGCGCAGGCGTTTTTAGAACGTAAGTGGCGCAAGGAGCTGGAGTACCGCTTGATCAAGGAGCTGTGGGCGTTTACCGATAACCGCATCGCCGTGCGCTATGCCTACGAATGGCACGACGACTCGGGCAACTGGTTTCGCTCCTACGGCAACGAGAACTGGGAGTTCACCGAAAACGGTCTGATGGCGCATCGCTTTGCCTGCATCAATGACCTGCCCATTGAAGAGTCCGAACGCAAATTCCGCTGGCCATTGGGGCGGCGCCCTGATGACCATCCGGGGCTTTCGCAATTGGGTTTATAAGTCCAACCGACTCAGAAAGGCTGAGCGCTGCATGGAAGGGGGGCGTCATCGAACGCCTACCTGAATAGCCGTCGCAACGTGATGCCCCTTGCAGATGCTCGGTGCGCATTCGTTCGCTCACCATCGCGACTTCCTGCGCTTGCTGGTTTTCCAGCAGAGGCGCCCGCAGGCGCCTTGCTTGGTTTAGAAATCCTGCACGGTTGGGCGCAGTACGATTTCGTTGATGTCGACATCGGCAGGCTGCTCGATGGCGAAGGCGATAGCGCGTGCCACTGATTCGGCGGGAATGGCCTGCTGGTAGAAGTCGACCACGAAATCGCGGCTGGCCTGGTGGGAGCTGCCGAACTTGAGTTCAGAGTCGACGGCGCCCGGCTCAATAGTGGTGGTCCGAATACGACCACCCACTTCATGGCGCAGCCCCTCGGAAATGGCGCGGACCGCGAACTTGGTACCGCTATAAACCGTACCGCCCGGGCTGAAGACCTTCAGGCCCGCGACCGAGGCAATATTGATGAAATGCCCGCTGTTCTGCTGTCGGAACACAGGCAGTGCGGCTGCTACCCCGTACAGCAAGCCCTTGATATTGATGTCGATCATGCGGTCCCACTCGTCCACCCGCCCTTCGCTCAGCGGGGCGATGGCCATCAGACCTGCGTTGTTGACCAGCACGTCGAGGCGGCCGAAGGTGTCTATTGCGCCCTGGATCAGCGCCTTGACGTCATCCTGGGAGGTGACATCGGTCTGGTAGGCCACCGCTTGGCCACCAGCCTTTACCAGCTCTGCAACCAGCGCATCCAGTTTGTCCTTGCGGCGTGCCGCCAGGACTACACGCGCACCTTTTTCTGCCAGATGGCGGGCCGTGGCCTCGCCCAAACCGCTGCTGGCGCCAGTGATGATGACTACTTTTCCGGAAATATTGTTGCTCATGCTCTGAACCTCATCGTGACAGGTTGAACGACGCCGGGAGATGTCCCTGGCTTGCGAGCACAGTAGAGCCACTGCGAATCTCAATAAATGGAAATGTTTGGATTAAGCTATTCCTTATTTTGGAATAAAGGCGGGTAACACATGCTCAATCGCATGGAGATGGTCAGGATCTTCTGCACCGCTGCCGAGTCCGGCAGCTTCCGTGCAGCCGCAAGCCGCCTGGGTATTTCACCGCAGAGCGTGACGCGCGCCGTTCAGGCGCTGGAAGCCGAGCTGGGTGAGCCACTCTTCCACCGCAATACCCGTCAGGTGCATATCACCGCCTTTGGCCAAGGCTATGCACAGGAAGCCCGTTTGGCCCTCGAGCACTTCGATGCACTGTTTCGCTCGCATCGCAGTGAACCTGAGCTTTCAGGCCGTATCGGTATTACCGCGCCGCAAACTATTGGACGGCACTACCTGATTCCGTTTCTGCAGCCGCTGATGGCGGCTCATCCACACTTGCAGTTCCACTTGCGGCTGGAAGACCAGATGACGGACTCGGTGGAGGCGCAGATCGACATCGGCATTCGGGTCGGCTTGATACGCGACCGTCGCTACGTTGCGAAGGCACTGGCACCCGTGCCCATGCATGTGGTTGCCAGCCCGGAGCTGGTCGAGCGGATCGGCTCACCGCGCTCGATTCAGGCGCTTGACGCCTGCCCATTGTCCGCGTTGATCGACCAGCGCAATGGCAGGCCCTGGCCTTGGCTGTTCGCCGATGGCCAGAGTTTCACTCCCCGGCAACCCGTGTTGATTTGCGACGATGCTGATACCGAGCTGGAGGCGATTTTGTCCGGCACCTGTTTTGGCCAGATTCCCGCCTACCTTGCCAGCCCATTAATCCGCAGCGGCAAGCTCATAACCGTGTTGGATGAGCTTGCTCCACCGCCCTGGGACCTGTTCATTTATCGCCCGCAACAGGGCCCAGTTTCACGCCGCGTACGCCTGGTGTTCGATCACTTGACTGAGGCATTTCGCGACCCACAGCGTTTTCCTCGCAGCTGAGTTACCGCCGTGGTTGGGCTGCTCATGCGTGTCTTCGGTTGTGTGAATAATTCTGCAAGTTGTATCAGCCGACCACACTGTAGAGGGGCACGCCGGCGTATTCCTCTCAAAGCCGCTCATGTGAGCGGCTTTGTTGTCTGCGGCGTTAGCCGCGCGACAGCGGCGGTGTGCGTGGCGGCATCAAGCGCTTCGAACCGGTCGACTCGAACGCTGCGGCAAAGCGCAGCAGAGCCGAGTCGTCATAGGCGCGACCAGCGAAGGTCAGGCCAACGGGCATGCCGATATCGGCCATCACGCCCATTGGTACAGTGACGGTGGGCACGCCCAAGTGACGGATGGCCAGGTTGCCGTTGGCCACCCAGACGCCATTGCTCCAGGCGATATCCGCAGACGCGGGGTTGACGTCTGCATCCGCCGGGCCGACATCGGCGACGGTGGGGAACAGCACGGCGTCGAGGCCGAGGTTATCCATCCATTCTTCAAGGTCGAGCTTGCGGGTGTGTTCCAGGCCGCGCAGGCCGTCGGGCAGGGTTTCGATCTGGTCCCAGTTCTTCAAGCCGCGCTTGGCCATGTTGACGTATTCGTCCATGCCAGCGGCCAGGTCGCCCTCGCGGTTGGGCAGGGTGCCGGGGTCGTGGGGGAAGATCTGTGGGCCATCGACGTCGGCCAGTTTGTTTAGCTTGGGGTCGCCATTGGCGCGCAGAAAGTCGTCAAAGGCCCAGCCGCTCAGTTCCCACAACTCGTCGTGGAGGAACTCTGGGGTGACGATGCCACGGTTATACACGGTCGGCGCGCCGGGACGGTCGCCTTCGCAGTTGGACACCAGCGGGAAGTCCACTTCGATCACTTCGGCGCCGGCGGCTTCCAGCGCCTTGCGCGTCTGCCCCCAGAGCGCAATGACTGATGGCCGGGTGTGGATGCGCTGGCCAGTCGGGCCGCCGATGCCGGGTTTTTCGCTGGTGCCGGCGGCGTCATCTTTGTTGATAAACATACGCGGCACGCCAAAGCGTTTGCCGGCCAGGGCATCGGCTTTGGCGGCGAGGTCGGCATAGGCAGCGGGGCGCACGTCGGAGGCTTTCGGGATTGGCACCCAGGGCTGCAGGCGCCACAGGTCACCACGGGTATCTGGGTCGTCGGCGACCACGATGTCGAGTATTTCGAGCAGATCGCTCATGGTGCGTGCGTAGGGCACCACCACGTCCATGGTCGGCGTCAGCGGCCAGTTGCCGCGCACCGAAATTACTCCGCGTGATGGCGTGTAGGCGCACAGGCCGTTGTTCGAGGCTGGGCCGCGACCGCTCGACCAGGTTTCCTCGGCCAAACCGAAGGCAGCAAAGCTCGCGGCAGTGGCGGTGCCGGCACCGTTGGATGAGCCGGAAGCGAAGGGCGCGGTGAGGTAGTCGGCGTTGTACGGGCTTTCCGCACGGCCATAGACGCCGCGCTGCATGCCGCCGTTGGCCATGGGCGGCATATTGGTTTTGCCCAGGCAGATGGCTCCGGCGGCGCGCAAACGCTCGACGGTAAAGGCATCGCGATAGGCGACCAGATCCTTGAAGGCTGGGCTGCCGGAGGCGGCGGTCAGGCCCTTGACCAGGTAGCTGTCTTTGGCCGTGTAGGGAATGCCGTCGAGTGGGCCAAGCGTTGCACCAAGGGCGCGGCGTTCATCGGATGCCTGGGCTTCCTTCAGCGCATCGGGGTTGCGCACGACGACTGCGTTAAGTTGGGTCGGGGTGCCGGCAGCGTCGTAGGCATCGATGCGGGCGAGGTAGGCCTGCACCAGTTCGACCGCCGTGGTCTGGCCGGCTTCGAGCGCGGCGCGCAGTGAAGCAATGGAAAGCTCGGTTACCTCGATCATGCTGTCACCGCGGGCTGTTGAAGAGCGTTGTTCATATTGGTTCTCGTGGTGCTGTTCTTATGCGTTGACTGGGCTGCTGGCATCTATTTTAGCCGCGCGCTGGCGTGGCCAGGCCCTTGATGACTGCCGGGCGAGCGACAAAGGCCTGCAGCACCCGCTGCACATTAGTGAAGCGCTCGAATTCCACCAGCTCGCCAGCCTCGTAGAAACCCACCAGGTTTCTCACCCAGGGGAACACGGCGATATCGGCGATGCTGTAGTCCTCGCCCATGATCCAGCTGCGGCCTTGCAGGCGTTGTTCGAGCACGCCGAGCAGGCGCTGGGATTCGGCGACATAACGGTCGCGTGGGCGTTTGTCCGGGTAGTCTTTGCCGGCGAATTTATGGAAGAAACCCAGCTGGCCGAACATCGGGCCGATGCCGCCCATCTGCCACATCAGCCACTGCAGGGTTTCATAGCGCGTGGCGGGGGCCTGGGCCAATAGCTGGCCTGTCTTTTCCGCCAGATAGATCAAGATCGCCCCGGACTCGAACAGCGCCAGCGGTTTGCCACCTGGGCCGTTGGGGTCGAGGATCGCCGGGATCTTGTTGTTGGGGTTGAGCGAGAGGAATTCTTCACTGAGCTGATCGTTAGTGTCGAAGCTGACCAGGTGCGGCTCATAGGCCAGGCCGACTTCTTCGAGCATGATCGAGGCTTTGACGCCGTTGGGCGTGGGCAGCGAATAGAGCTGCAGGCGCTCTGGGTGCTGGGCAGGCCATTTTTGCGTAATGGGGTAAGCGGAAAGGGCTGACATGGGCGCTCCGGATTAAGGTGGCGAAAGGCGCAGGATAACGGTGATTGGCCATTTGGTCAGGTTGCAGGTTTTTCCCTGCGCGCAGAAATCGGTATGGTTGGGGCCATCTCAACCCCAGCACACTGGAGAACCCCGATGAGCCTGCACGGCGAATACGACAACCAGAATATCTTTGCCCAGATCATCCGCGGCGAAGCCCCTTGCTACAAGCTCTACGAGGATGAGGATGTACTGGCCTTTCTCGATGTGTTCCCGCAGTCCTTCGGCCATACCCTGGTGATCCCCAAGCGCTCGGCGGCGCGCACTATTCTGGAAATCGACAGTGACAGCCTGAGCAAAGTGATGGCCGTGGTGCAGAAGCTTACGGGTGTGATCGTCGATGAGCTGGAGCCAGCCGGGGTGCAAGTGGCGCAGTTCAATGGCGCGCCAGCCGGGCAGACGGTGTTCCATATTCATATGCATATCGTGCCGCGCTATGCCGGCGAGACGCTCAGCGTGCATGCCGGCGGCAAGGCGACTCCGGAAGAGCTGGCGGCGCTGCAGGCGCGTCTGCTCAAGCGCATCGCCGGTTGATAAAAGCCTGGTTTCGGCGGCGCAAAAGTCTGTACTTGAGGCCGGCCGCGCCAGGGGCAATACTCAAGCCGTTTTGGCTGTTCCCCTTTGCTGTTTTCTGCGCCCATGGAGGGCTCCCATGCGATTGATTTGTGCCGTTTTACCGCTGCTGCTGTTGGCCGGCTGTTCGTCCTGGAAGCCCGCGCCAGAGGATGTCAAACCTGTGCCGGCAGACCGTTTACTGGGCTATCAGGCGCCGCTGGGGCAGGGCGGACAGTTGCAGGTCAATCGCGACTTCGGCGGCATGGGCGGCGGCTGCTATGTAGCGGTGCTGGTCGACCGTAAGGTGGCCGCACGCATTGGCGTGGGTGAGCAGGTGCGTTTTCATGTGCCGGTCGGCACACGGGTGCTGAGCATTGGTATCGACGAGATGGACGACACCCTGTGCGGCATGGGCCGCCTGCGTCGTGAACTGGCCGTGAAAGTTGAGCCGGGCTCGATGCAGAACTTCCGCATCGTCAGCGATAACCGTAAAGGTTTCGACATCCTGCCAGTTACTCAGTAACCCTCAGTTAGCCGGTGCCCTTTCAGGCGCCGGCTACTTCTGCCGTCTGCATCGGCCCGCGCATCACCCGGATAACCTTCTTTTCTGATGTGCGCTGGCGCTCAGACTGGCGGCAATCTGTTACTGCGTATGGCCGTGCGGGCAAGCGGCAAGGGTAGAATCCGCTCGGTTAATTAACGGAGACGGGTCGTGAAGGGATTGCCGATTGCCATTGTCGGTGCTGGTACGGCGGGGTTGGCCACGGCGCTGTTCCTCGTTCGTCAGGGTTTCAGCGTGCGCCTGCTGGAGCGAGTGCCGCAGCTGCAGCCGGTGGGTGCTGGGGTGTTGTTGCAACCTTCGGGGCTGGCGGTGCTGCAGCAGTTGGGCCTATTTGCCGAGTGCAGCGGCCTGGGTGCTCCTGTCAGTCGCTTGTACGGCACCTCGGCCAATGGCCGGGTGATTCTCGATACCCGTTACGCGCATTGGCAGCCCGGCAGTTTCGGCATGGGCATTCACCGCAGCGTATTGCTCACGGCCTTGCTCAACGCGGCGCGGCACGCCGGTGTGCAGGTTGAAACCGGCGTGCATATCAGCCGTTTCAGCCAGCACGGCAGCCATGTGCAGTTGTATCGCCAGGACGAACAGGGCGTGGAGCAGCCATTCGGCGAGTTCGCCGCGCTGGTGCTGGCTGATGGCGTGCGCTCGGCACTGCGTGGGCAGATGAAGGTCAAGCAGTGGCTGCAGCCTTACCCTTGGGGCGCGTTGTGGAGCATTGTGCCGACCCCGGCTTTGTCGCCAAACGCACCGGATACCACGGACCTGCGGCAGTGGTATCGGGACTGCGCGCAGATGTTCGGCATCATGCCCACTGGGCGTACTCACTTGAACCGCGAGCAAGCGCTGAGCAGTTTGTTCTGGAGCCTGCCGGTGGCGCAGTTCGGCGCCTGGCGTAAAGCCGGCTTGGCTGCCTGGAAAGCCCAGGTGCTGCAACTGGCGGGCAGCGCTGCCGAACCCTTTGTTGAACTGATCGAACGTCCCGAGCAACTGAGCCAGGCGGTGTATGCCGATGTGCGTATGCAGCAGTGGCACGACGGCCGGGTGATCGCCATCGGCGACTGCGCCCACGCCATGAGCCCGCAACTGGGCCAGGGCGCGAATATGGCGCTGGTGGATGCGGCTGCCTTGTCCGCCGCAATCACCACACAACGCACCCCAAACGACTGCGACTGGTCAGCGGTATTCGCCGCCTATGCCAGTAGCCGGCGTGATCACCTGCGTTATTACCGCCAAGCCAGTCGCCTGCTCACGCCACTGTTCCAATCTCACAGCCGCAGCCTGGCCTGGCTGCGTGACAGCGTGCTGTTGCTGGCTCGGCACAATTCATTTGGCCGTGCGCATGCAGTCAGCACCTTGGTGGGTGGGCGCAGTGGTTGGTTACTGAAGGGTGTCGAACGGCCGTTGCAGGTCTGGAATGGCCAACCTGAGGCGCGGGTTTTAGATGAATGTGCGCCCCCTGCAAATACTGCGCAGCTGTCGGTGACCTGAGCCCTATGTGACCGGCCGCGAGTGCTGCACGCTTTGTTAATCTGCCGACTCATTTCAATTTGTAGCGAGGGATCGCCGTGTCGTTCCGTGTTGTGCTGAGTGGCCGGGCCTTGCCTGGGTATACGCCTGAGCAGATTGCTCAGCATTTACAGACGCAGCTGAAGTTCTCTGATGCCCAGGTGAAGGCCTTGCTGCCGCCGGCACGGCGTGTGGTCATTTGAAGGCTGTAAGTGACGCACTTGCTCGTGCGTCACTTACAGCGGCTGCTTAGGTTTTGCGCTTAGGGAGCGCTATCGAGCGTTTTTAGCTGCTGCAACTGGCGCCGCAACATCCAGATCACCACCAGGCTCAGGCAGACGTTGGATAGCGGCAAGGCCAGCCACACGCCGTTAAGCCCCAGCAGCAGTGGCATCACTGCGAGGAAGGGCAGTTGGATCAGCATATTGCCCACCGTCACCAACGTAGCGTTTCGCGCCTGGCCCATGGCCTGGAAGAAGCTCGCCGCGAGGATGATAAAACCATCAAGGAACATGGCGAACAGATGCAGGCGCAGGCCCAACACGCTGGCGTCCAGCAGGGCTTGGTCGCTGCCGCTAAAAATTCCGGCAAACAACCTGGGCAGGATTAACAGCGCTGCAGTCATCAGCACGCCGCTGCCCACAGCGGTGAGCAGGCCCAGGCGTAGCACTCGGCGTACTTTATCCGGCTCGCGGGCACCGTAGAAGTAACTGACCAGGGGCTGCATACCGCCGCAAACGCCTTCTGCAAACATGTAGTAGAAGGCCATCAGGTAGCCGGCGATGGCATAGGCGGCCACCTGCAAGGGGCTGCCGTAGTGCATAAACAGCAGGTTGTGCAGCACCACCACCAGGCTCATGTAGAGGTACATCAGCATGCTGGAGAAACCGGTGGTGAGCACGTCCAGGCTCTTGCGCAGGTTCAGCGTGCAGGCGGCCAGGGGCATCTGCAGCGGGTTATGTCGGCTGCAGATAAAGCCCAGGCAGATCAGCACCGACAGGCTCTCGCCGATCACCGTGGCAAGGGCTGCGCCGTGCAGGCCCCATTGCCAGACGATGATAAACAGGTAGTCGAGTGCCACGTTGGTGAGCGCGCCCATCAGCATGGCCAGGGTAGCCAGGCGTGGTGCGCCGAGGTTGCGTACCAGCAGGGGCAGGGCGATGGAACCGAATACCAAAGGCGCGGCCCAGCCGATCACCCGCAGGTAGTCATTGCCCAGTTGCGCCAGGTCGTTCTCGGCGCCTTGCATGGCCATAAATTCTGGGCCGATCAGTACTACCAGCACGCCTGTGGGAATGCCCAGCAGAACCAGTAGCCAGATGGCTTGAGCCAGATAGCTGCGCGCCTCCGGCCACTGTGCGGCGCCCTGGGCCAGGGAGCATTGAGCGCCGCCGCCCATGCCGATCATCATACCGATGGCCAGCATCAGCCCAGACAGCGGCCAGGCCATGTTGATCGCCGACAAGCCGGTGGCACCCATGGCATGACCGATAAAGATGCCATCGACGACCATGTACAGGCCACTGATCATCAAGGCGGCGATGGCCGGGATGCTGTAGCGCCAGAAGGTGCGGGTGATGCTTTGACTGTTCATAAGGTTTTCACGGGTAAACGGTTGCGCGGCTGGGTCAGCCGATTTCGAGGGTCTGGCAGGCTTTGGCCAGCAGCTGGCTCAGCTGCTGCATTTCTTCAGGGCTGAGGTTTTGTTCAAGGCTGGCGGCGGTTTGCACGTAGACGTCGCGCTCTTCCTGTTCCAGCGCGTTGGATTTGGCCGTGGCCAGCAGGCGCATGGCGCGGCCGTCCTCACTGCAGGGCAGGCGCTGCAGGTATCCGCGTGCCTCCAGCTTGCTGGCCATGGCGCTGGCACTGGCCTTGCTGACGTTCATCCGTTCGGCCAGTTCGGTCAGGCGCAGGCCGTTTTCGGCGGACATCAGGGCATACAGGTAGTCCAACTCGCTGTTGCTCAGTTCCATGCTGCCGCTGTGTTGGGCGTACTGCCGCCAGTGGTGCCACATGTGCCATTGCAGGCGTTTAAGGCTGTCGGTGATCGGCATGCTTGCTCTCCGTTATATTTCGTTAGGCTAACTAACTAAATAAGACGTGGCAAGCTGTGGACGATAAGCGGCGCGTGCGTAGGGGGTTGAGGTCAGCGATAGCGGGCGAGTATTTCGTCGAATTCGCCAGCCTGTTTCATCTGCACCATGGCGCGCAGTAGGGCCATGGTCGGGACATCCGGGGCATCGCGGACGATGCAGGCGATGGGATCGCTGGCCACTTCGCTCAGGTGGTGCAGTTTCTCCCCGGGCGCCTGGTGGCGGTTGAACCAGTGCAGGGATAGTTCATTGCTGATGGCATAGCGGTTTCGCCGAGCGCTGAGTTTGAGCAGCACCTGATCCTGGGTGCGGGCGTCTTCACGCTGGATCTGGCCGCTGGCGAACAGCGGCTCCAGGCGCGGATAGGTGAAGCCGAGGACGGTGCCCAGGCGCTCATTGAGCAGTTGCTCGGGCTCCAGTTTCTCGGGCGTAACACCTGCCAGCACATCACGCTGCGTCATAAAGGGCAGGCTCCAGATATAGCGATGGTGGCCACTGTTGACCCAGTTCGGGCTCACGTAACAGCGCACATCAATGTCGCCGGTATCCAGCGCGTGCTGCACGCGCATACGCGGCATCACCACCATTTCTGCCTTGCGCCCAACCTTGGCGGCCAGACGCTGATGCAAGTCGACCAGGATGCCTTCCACTGCCTTGCCGTCTTCGATACGCACCATGGGCATGGCCCAGCTGTCATTGATCGAGAAGCGCAGCGCGCGCTCGGCGGCGAATGATGTGCCGCTCAGGGTGAGCAACAGCAGGGCAGGTAACAGCTTGGACACCAAGGGAGGTCCTTTGCGCTGTAGGCGCTTCAGCGGGTCATCGGCAGGGCTGCGCCCATCAAGGCAAACAGCCCGCCGCAGCAGCGATTGAAGCCTTTGCCACTGCGTTGCAGCCAGGGCCGCACGCGATGGGCCATGCGTGCCAACAGGTATTCGACGCTGCCTTCGACCACGGCAAAGGTCAGCGCCATGATGGCGAACTGCAGTAAGAGGTCACCGCGTGGGTCGAGAAACTGCGGCAGAAAGGCGCCGAAAAACAGGATCACCTTGGGGTTGGACAATGCCGATAGCAGGCCCTGGCGAAACAGCTTGAAGCCGCTGCTCTCGGCTGCTTTTTCGGCCATCGCGAGGTGCAGTGGCGGCGCGCGCCAGAGCTGAATGCCGAGCCAGATCAGGTAGGCGCCGCCGAGCCATTTGAGGATGGTGAGGGCCTGCGCCGAGGCTTGCAGCAGGGTGCCGATACCGAGCATCGACAAGGCCATCAGCAGGGTAAATCCCAGCACGCCGCCGCTGACGGTAAACAGGGTTTTGCGGTGGCCATACAAGGCGCCATGGCTGAGCGCGAGCAGGCCATTAGGGCCTGGAGTCAGCGACAGGCCAAACACTGCCGTAAGAAAGATTAGCCAGGTATGCAGGGCCATAAGACAGGTATCCAGAAACGCAAGAGTGCAGGGCCTGCGCGGCCCTGCGAGCCTCTGTTTTTTCATGCTGTGCCCAGATAGTCAAGCCGGCTTGAGTCGCACGGTCGCATTCATCAGCCTGGGCGGCGCATGGGGATCAGCGATTGGCCTCCTTAAAGTTATCGTCTGAGGGTTCCTTGCTGTAGGCGCCCTGATCCTGAACCAATTTCTTGCTGCCATTCATCAAGGTATTGATGCGGCTGTCGCTGGTTTTGGCAGAGGCGGCCTGGTTGCTGGTGCCGCTGATCAGCGGCGGGTTGTTGCTGAACGACCACAGGTAGTGCCAGACCGCCGCATTGTGCTTCTCGGTCAGTTGCGTGGCGTTGAAGTACCAGGGCTTGAGTTCGCTGAAGGCGGTCATGTTCATCAGCCCAGTGTTGCTGTCGCCGATAAAACCGGTGCTGCTGGCCCCGGAGGTGCGGTAGGTCTCGAAGATCACACCTTTGGTTTTTAGCTCGCTGACATAGGTGCGGCAGACTTCGCCGACCCACTTGTTACCCAGGTAGCTTTTCGCGTTGTTGGAGTAGAACGGATCGAGCAGGGCGACGCGCTTGGGCAGCAGTTTGCTGTTGATGGTTCCGGCAGTGACGGCATCGCTGATTTTCTTGGTCAGGACGATGGCCATCTGGTTCCCCAGTGAGTGACCGGCGATGCGGATGTTGCTGCCGCTGTAGCCGGCCAGGTTAGCTTTGTAACTGTTGAACAGCAGGTCGCTGGCCGATTGGCTGGGGCCTGTGGTGTATACCCCGCTGCTGTTGCGCCAACGCATGGCGCGTGGGCCGCTGGCGGTCCAGATCTTGGCCTCGGCATCTTTGACTTCGCCTTCATCGGCGAACTGATTCCAATACAGCACGCCCATGTTGTAGCCCGCTGCCAGCCAAGCGTTGGCAAGATCCAGATCGGGGCCGCCGGCATCCTTACGGTTGAAGGTTTCGCGGTTCTTCTTTTGCGTCGAGCCGTTCTGCCAGCCGTGGATGTAGATCAGTGTTGGTTTACTGGCCACGTAATAGGCATTCGTCTGGCCAGGCACGGCTTTTTGCCAGCTATCGCCGTAGCCAAACCAGTACAGGCCGTGGTCAAGATTCTGGAAGGTGCTGTCGGGGAATACACCCACGGCGGCCTGGCTCAGGGAGGTAAAACTCAGCACCAGCAATAGAAGCAGCTTGCGCATGACGGAAACCTTTCTTGTTATTAGGGAAAGGCGAGCATATAGATTGTCCGACAATCATCTATCCCCCGGACGGGTGAGGTCGCACCGTCTCCGATCAAGGCACTGGGCGGGATGTGTCTTGCGCGACGTTGTGAGCATCTTTGCCTCAATAGTCCGCAGTATGTTGCAGGTCCCAGACGTGCTGAGCGGACGAAGCACCCCAGGCTGTGGCAAACTCCAAGGCTCGTAACAGGACGTTTCATGGATCGAGTTTGCTGAGCCTGTCAGCCGTTTTTTTGCCCATGGCCTAGCCTGCCAGGGTGTATTGCATAACTGGCCGCTGCCTGCGGCGAAGAACAAGAGGAATGACTGTGCATAACGTCGTGATCAGTGGTACCGGCCTCTATACCCCGGCAAACAGTATTTCCAACGATGAGTTGGTCGAGTCGTTCAACGCCTTCGTCCAGCAATTCAATACCGACAACGCCGCGGCCATCGCCAGTGGTGAAGTCGAAGCGCTGAGCGAGTCGAGCAGCGGCTTCATCGAAAAAGCCTCGGGCATCAAGAGCCGCTTTGTCATGGACAAGGCCGGCATTCTCGATCCCAAGCGCATGGCGCCGCGCCTACCGGAGCGCAGCAATGAAGACTGGGGCATCCTCTGCGAAATGGCCGTAGGCGCCGCCAAGGACGCCATGGCTCGCGCCGGCAAGACTGCCGCCGATATCGATGGGGTGATCGTGGCCTGCTCCAACCTGCAGCGCGCCTACCCGGCGGTGGCGATTGAAGTGCAGGCCGCACTGGGCATCCAGGGTTTCGGTTATGACATGAACGTGGCCTGTTCCTCCGCCACCTTCGGTATCCAGGCTGCGGCCAACAGCGTGCAGCTGGGCCAGGCCCGCGCGATTCTGATGGTCAACCCGGAAATCTGCACCGGCCACCTGAACTTCCGTGACCGCGACAGCCACTTTATCTTCGGTGACGCCGCCACGGCGGTAATCATCGAGCGTGCCGACCAGGCCACCTCGAACTACCAGTTCGATATCGTCGGCACCAAGCTGATCACCCAGTTCAGCAACAACATCCGCAACAACTTCGGCTTCCTCAACCGCTGTGCGGAAGAGGGCGTCGGCGCGCGTGACAAGCTGTTCGTTCAGGAAGGGCGCAAGGTGTTCAAGGATGTCTGCCCGATGGTTGCCGAGCTGATTGCCGCGCACCTGGCCGAGAACAAGCTGAACGTCGGCGATGTGAAACGCTTCTGGCTGCATCAGGCCAACCTCAACATGAACCTGCTGATCGCACGCAAGCTGCTTGGCCGCGATGCTGAGCCAGGCGAAGCACCGGTGATTCTCGATACCTACGCCAACACCAGCTCGGCCGGTTCGGTGATCGCCCTGCACAAATACCAGGAAGACCTGCCGAGCGGCGCCCTCGGTGTGCTCAGCTCGTTCGGCGCAGGTTATTCGATTGGTAGCGTGATCCTGCGTAAGCACTAATGGATTACCCAGCCGATCAGGCGCTGCTGGCCCGTCTGCGGGCGGGCGAGCAGAAGGCCTACCGCGAACTGGTTGCCACCTATCAGGGGGCAATGCGCGCGGTGGCCTTTGCCATTGTCGGCAGCCGTAATGCCGATGAAGTGGTGCAGGACGCCTGGCTGGCCGTGGTGCGCAGCCTCGATGGCTTTCAGGCGCGCTCCAGCCTGAAGACCTGGCTGCTGACCATCACCGCCAACACCGCGAAAACCCGTCTCAAGGGCAATCGCCGTGAAGTGCTGCTCGACGACATTCCCTCGCCCCACGGCAGCATTGGTGATGAGCGATTTAGCTCGGATGGCCATTGGCTGCTGGCGCCGCATGCCTGGCATCACGACTCCCCGGAAGCCCTGCTGACCGAGGACGAATTACGCGAATGCCTGGAGAAAACCCTGGCCAGCCTGTCCGAGTTGCAGGGCAGCGTGCTGCACCTGCGTGAGCGTGAAGGGTTGGAGTTGGAAGAAATCTGTAATCTTTTGCAGGTCTCGCTCTCCAATGTGCGGGTGCTGCTGCACCGCGCGCGTCTCAAGGTATTCGCCACCCTGGAGCATTTTGAGGAGACTGGCCAATGTTGAGTTGTAAGGAGTTGGTGGCCCACTCCAGTGAATTTATTGATGGTCAGTTGGGCCTGGGTAAACGCATGTCCGTGCGCTTGCACCTGGCGATGTGTCAGCACTGCCGGCGGTTTATCAAACAGATGCGTCTGAGTCAGGCGGTACTGCGCCAACTGCCGCCCGGGCAGAGCGCCGAGCTGGACGCTTTGGCGGCCAAGCTGGCTGAGTTACGCCGCAACCATTCCTGATCGCCAGGCCGATGGCCTGGCGCACTTCTCGTTTACTCGGCTTCTTGCGCGGCTTTAAGTGATTCATAGGCCGGCGCGGCGTAGATGCCGACTTCCACTGCCAGCTCCATCACCCGCGCCAGGTCCGTGCTGTACACCAGTACGGCTTGCAGCTCGTCATCCAGCGGCTCGCTGAAATCCAGCAACACATAACCCTTGGTTTCCGGTGACAGGCTGGACAGTTGCACCTGAATGCGATTCAGCGCTTTCAGCGGCTCGACCTTGGCCAGTTGCTTGGCTTTGAGTACAAAGCTCACCTCTGGTCCGAACGATTCGGTGATCTGCTGGAACAGCGCGTCATAGCTGTCGGCCTGAAACAGCACAGTCTCCGGCAGGCTGCCGACCACCACCCATTCGCCGAGTGGAATGGGGAAGCTGTCGTCGAAATTGATGTCCGGGTTGGCGGCGAGAAACGCCTGCGGATCGGCGTAGGCCTGGGCGGCTTCATCGGCGATGCGCGTGACTTCTTCCGGCAGCATGCAGCCCGAGCTTATTTTGCTGATCAGTTCTTCAAGCTGGGCTTTCATTGGGTTCATCCTGCGGCAGAAAAGAGGCCGGCAAGGATAGCCGCAAATGGCTGTAGAAGCTGCATATCGGCCTATTTCTGGCCTGCACGAAGGACAGCGTACCGCTGCTTGCAGCGGCTCAGCATAGGGGCTGTCTGTGCGCTACCGTACAGATATAAAAACAGATTGGATTATGCTGCTGTGTGCAGTTAAGGCTCTGTAGCGAGCGCATATCAATCGCCAACAGGCCTTAGAAGACCGGAGACAGTGATGTCCGCAGCCCCCAACCCGCAGCAAAACCACCTGCTTGCCGCCTTAACTAACGAAGTGCTGGAGCGTCTGTTGCCGCACCTTGAGTTGGTGGATATGCCGCTGGGCATGGTGCTCTACGAATCAGGCGATACCCTGCGGCATGTGTACTTTCCCACCGATTCGATTGTGTCCCTGCTGTATGTGATGGAAAGCGGTGCGTCGGCGGAAATTTCCGTGGTGGGTAATGACGGGGTGATTGGTGTGGCGCTGTTTATGGGCGGTGAAAGCACCACCAGTCGCGCCCTTGTACAAAGTGCTGGCAGCGCTTACCGGGTACTCGGCAAACGCTTCAAGGAAGAGTTCAACCGGCATGGCGACATGCTGCAGCTGATGCTGCGCTACAGCCAGGCGCTGATTACCCAGATGGCGCAGACGGCGGTGTGCAACCGCCATCACTCGATTGATCAGCAGCTGTGCCGCTGGCTGTTGTTGTCGCTTGATCGGTTGAGGGACAACAAGCTGGCCATGACCCAGGAACTGATCGCCAATATGCTCGGCGTGCGCCGCGAGGGCGTCACCGAGGCCGCCGGCAAACTGCATCGCCAAGGCGTAATTGATTACAGCCGCGGGCTGATCACCGTGCTCGATCGCGCCAAGCTGGAAAGCCTGAGCTGTGAGTGTTACGCCGTGGTTAAGCGCGAAACCGACCGCCTACTGCCTTAAAGCCAGCGCATCCAAAGCCCCAATCTGTTACGCGCGCGGTTAGCCATTTAATGGCTTGGCTTGAGTGCCGCAGCGCACAGAGCTTTGCCAAATGCTCAGGCAGACTGCAGCGGCGATAGCGTCAAGCACCGTTGTCGTGCCATGTTTTGGCAAGCGTCGTGCTCGGGACAAGTGAATGTCTGTTAAAGCACCGCTGCAAATCTTCAGCCGTCTGATCGAAGGGCTGCCCAGCAAACAACGCAAACAACTGCTGAATGGCTGCGAACCGGTGGACCTGGTTTTCGGCAACGTGTTGCATGAAGCCAACCAGCCGATTCGCCATGTGTATTTTCCGCTGAGTGGCTTTGTCTCGCTGGTGACCACCCTGGATGGGCATCAGCCGCTGGAGATGGGCCTGATCGGCAATGAAGGCATGCTGGGCGCAACCCTTGCCCTGGGCATTGGCCAGGCGCCCATGCGCGCGGTGGTGCAGGGTTCGGGCAGTGCCTTGCGTATCAGCAGTCAGTTATTCAAGCAGGAGCTGTTGAGTAGCCCGGCGCTGCTACGTGCGCTCAAGCGCTACCTGTATGTGGTGATGACGCAGCTGTCGCAGAGCGCAGCCTGTACGCATTTCCATGAAATCGAGCCACGCCTGGCGCGTTGGCTGCTGATGACCCACGACCGTGCGCATGCCGATAACTTTCACCTGACCCATGAGTACCTCGCTGACATGCTTGGCGTGCGCCGCAGTGGTGTATCGATTGCCGCTGCAGCCATGCAGGCACGCGGATTGATCAGCTATAGCCGAGGTGAGATTCATATCCTTGATCGCGCCGGGTTGGAGTTGGCCGCCTGCGAGTGTTATGCCGCGCTGCAGGCCGACTACCGCGCGCAGTTTTAACCCAGGGTGCCCGTTGTCTGGTAAAGCGTATTGATCGGCGAGCTGATGCCGCTGCGCAGCAGATTGGCAAACTGCTCCGCGCTGACCGGGTGGCTGAACAGAAAGCCCTGGCCTTCGCTGCAGTGATGGCTGCGCAGAAACTCCAGCTGCGCGGTTTCTTCGATCCCTTCGGCGATTACTCGCTGTTTCAGGCTGTTGCCCATGGCGATCACGGCGCTGACGATAATGCCGTTGCTGTTGTGGATGTCCTGCACAAAGGAACGATCAATTTTCAGTACATCGATGGGGAACTGGTTGAGGTAGCTGAGGCTGGAGTAACCGGTGCCGAAATCGTCCACCGCCAGTTGCACGCCGAGGGTCTTGAGTTGCTGCAGGATCGTGGCGCTGGCCTGGGCGTCGCGCATCAGCACGCTTTCGGTGATCTCCAGCTGCAGGTTGTTGGGTTTAAGGCCGGTGACCCTCAGGGCGCTTTCTACGCTGTCGACAAAGTCCTTGCGGCGAAACTCCAGGGCCGAGATGTTCACCGCCACCGAATCCAGGGCATAGCCGCAGTTCTCCCAGCGTTTGGCCTGGGCGCAGGCTTGCAGCAGCACCCAGCGGCCCAGTGGCACGATCAACCCGCAGGCTTCGGCCACCGGAATAAACCGCGCCGGCAGAATCATGCCCCATGCCGGGTGCTGCCAGCGGATCAGCGCTTCGGCGCTGGTGATTCTGCCGCTGTGCAGGTCGATCTTCGGCTGGTAGTGAAGGATAAATTCGCTGTTTTCCATGGCCGTGCGCAGGTGCGCTTCGATCAACTGGCGTTCAACTGCGTGAACATTCATCTCCTGGCGGAAAAACTGGTAGTTGTTGCGGCCTTCTTCCTTGGCCAGGTACATCGCTGTGTCGGCATTCTTGATCAGGCCTTCGGCATCCGTGGCGTCGTTGGGGTAGGTGCTGATGCCGATGCTGGAGGTAATGTGCAGTTGCTGCTGGCCAATGGTGTGGCTCATGGCCAGGACACTGAGGATTTTTTCGGCGGTGCGCGCGGCATCGTCGGCCGAGTGGCTTTCGCTCAGCAGCACCACAAACTCATCACCGCCCAAACGGCTGACCGTGTCAGAGCTGCGCACGCAGTCGCTCAAGCGCAGCGCTACCGCTTGCAGCAGCTGGTCGCCGACGCCGTGGCCAAGCGAATCATTGATGTGCTTGAAGTTATCCAGGTCGAGAAACAGCACCGCCAGGTGGCTACTGCGGCGCTCGGCCAGAGCGATCGCCTGGTTGATGCGGTCATTGAGCAAGGCGCGGTTGGGCAGGTTGGTCAGGGCGTCATGCTGCGCCAGATGGGCCATCTTTTCGGTCATGGCGTGGGCGGCGGTCATGTCGTGGAAGACCATTACCGCACCCTTGAGGCGTCCGGCCGAATCATGGATCGGCGCGGCGGAATCTTCGATGGCGGACTCGCTGCCATCGCGGCGGATCAGTATCGTGCCTGCCGCCAGCAGTTTGCTCTCATCATGCTGCAGCACCTTGACGATGGGGTTGGCCACCGCCTCGCGGCTTTTATCGTTGACCAGGTGCATCACGCTGTCGATCGGTAGGCCATGGGCTTCGTCGAGTTGCCAGCCAGTCATATGTTCGGCGGCGCTGTTGAGGTAGTCGACGTTGCCCTGCAGGTCGGTACTGATTACCGCATCACTGATCGAGTTGAGGGTCAGTGATGCGCGGGCTTTTTCGACGAACAGCGCCTCTTCCACGGCCTTGCGCTGGATGATATTGCGCAGCGATTGCGGCACCAGGTAACTGTTGAAGTGGCCCTTGGACAGGCAACCCTGGGCACCACGCTGAATGGCGTCCCAGGTTTGCTGGTCATCTTCGAGGGTGCTCAGGGTGAGGATCGGAATGCTGGAGGCGAGGACGAACAGCTGATCGAAGGTGGCCAAACCCTGGCTGTCCGGCAGATCGAGATTAACCATGATCGCGTCGATGGGCTCTTTACGATGGCTTTTCAGGCGCTGCAGGGCCTGCGCCAGGCTGGTCACCCACTCAATCAGGAACGGGCCGTCCTGGGCTCTATCCAGAACATCTTCCAAGGTCGCGGCGTCGTCACTGTTGCCGGTAATGATCAGAACGCGATTAGCCATGATGCCTATTCCTCCGTGAACAACATTACGCGGTGCGGGTGAGGCGCCTGCGTTGCCGATATGGCGTTAAGCATCGTGGGAGGTGCTGTGTGGTTGCGCGCTCAGAAGCGCAGCCGTGGCGGTGGCGGCTGGTCGTACTGCGGCGCGTTTACCGGCAGGCTGATCCAGCGGTCGTATAGACGCGTCTTGCTGCTGGTGCGTTCAGTATTCTCTGGTTCCGGTTGCAGCCTGGCGTTGTGCAGGTTGTTGCGCTGCGCCGGTTCTGTGGTTGTCACGTGCTGTGGCGCGCGGCCGAACACTTCTGGCGCAAATAGCTCGGCAGAGGCGTTGCCAGCCAGCAAGGCCGGCAGGATCAGGGCGATGCTGCCGGCTATCGCGTGGATGTATCCGAGCCTGTGCATGTCATCCCTCCCCGTTTATGGACGTGTCTCACGTGCCTTCTCCAACGCACAACGTCCGGCCGCGAGCTGACCCGCGCTAACGTCGACAACTGCAATAGGTTTACTGCCCGCTAAGCGGGCTTTCGCTCAGGATGCGCGGCATGGCCAATCAGCGGGCCAAGCCGTTCGGGTGTGGGGCGGGTTGGCGCTGGGTTGGTCTGTCCATGGTCACCTCTGAGCAAGTCCCATGCGGGCGCAAATACGGGGGCTGAGTATTAGATACGCTGCTTGCAGGGGCTTGTCAGTGCGCTATCGCACCTAGCGCGCTTCGATATAAAGCCTCTCGGGATTACCCGGTCGGGCTGCTAGACTGGCGCACTTTTCACCGTCCGATCATTTTTGGAGCCTGTTGTGAGCCCGCGTATTCACCCTTTGGCCGGTCAGCCGGCACCTGCGTCCCTGTTGACCGAGATCTCTGCGCTGCTGGCGGCCTATTACGATCTGCAGCCGGACCTGAGCGTGGCCAGCCAGCGCGTGGCATTCGGCACCTCCGGGCATCGCGGCAGCTCCCTGGCGCACAGCTTCAACCAGGCCCATGTGCTGGCGATCAGCCAAGCGATCTGTGATTACCGGGCGGCTCAGGGCATCAGCGGTCCGCTGTTTATCGGCGCCGACACCCATGCGCTGTCACAACCGGCGCTGGACAGCGCGATTGAAGTGCTGGCGGCCAATGGTGTGCAGACCATGATCTCTGCGGGCGGTGAGTTCACCCCAACACCAGCCATCAGCCAGGCCATCCTGGTACACAACCAGGGTCGCAGTGCTGGCCTGGCCGATGGCATCGTCATCACCCCCTCGCACAACCCGCCAGACAGCGGCGGCTTCAAGTACAACCCCACCAACGGCGGCCCGGCTGATAGTGATATCACCACCTGGGTGCAGAACCGCGCCAATGCGTTGCTTGAAGGCGGCCTGCGTGAGGTCAAGCGCATGCCTTTGGCGCAGGCGCGGCAGGCGGCCAATGTGCAGGAATACGATTACCTCGCCAGCTATGTGAATGACCTGGGCAACGTCATCGACTTCGCCCCGATCCGCGCGGCGGGCCTGCGCCTGGGGGTCGACCCGTTGGGCGGCGCCGGCGTGCATTACTGGGGCCGCATCGCCGAGCAGTACGGCCTCAATTTGGACGTGGTGAGCGAGATCATCGATCCGCAGTTCGCCTTTATGAGCCTGGACTGGGACGGGCAGATCCGCATGGATCCATCCTCCAGCCACGCCATGCAGCGCCTGATTGGCCTGAAGAACGGCTACGACATCGCCTTTGCCTGCGACACCGACTACGACCGCCACGGCATCGTTGCGCCGAGCGTCGGCCTGTTACCGGCCAACCACTTCCTCAGTGTGGCCATCGATTACCTGTTCCAGCATCGCCCGCAATGGAGCGCCACAGCAGCGGTGGGTAAAACCCTGGTCAGCAGCGCGATGATTGACCGCGTCGCTGCGCGCCTGGGTCGGCCGATGCAGGAAGTGCCGGTGGGCTTCAAATGGTTTGCCGGCGGTCTGTTCGACGGCTCCCTGGGCTTTGGCGGCGAGGAGAGCGCCGGGGCGACCTTCCTGCGCCGTGATGGCCGGGTCTGGACCACCGACAAGGACGGCATCGCGTTGGCCCTGCTGGCTGCCGAGATGACCGCAGTAACCGGGCGTGACCCTGGCGAGCTGTACCAGGGGCTGAGCGATGAGTTCGGCGCGATTTATGCCGACCGCGTTGATGCGCCGGCCACCCCTGCGCAGAAAAAAGCCCTGGGCAAACTCTCGCCCGCGCAGATCAGCAGCCGTGAGCTGGCGGGTGATGCCATTACCCAGGTGCTCGACAAGGCGCCGGGCAATGGCGCGGCGATTGGCGGCATCAAGGTGATCAGCGAGGGCGGCTGGTTCGCCGCGCGGCCATCGGGCACCGAAGACATCTACAAGATCTACGCCGAGAGCTTCCGCGATGCGGCGCACCTGCAGCGCATCTTCAGCGAGGCGCAGCAGATCGTGGATGGGGCACTGGTGGCCGAATAGCAGGGCCGCCGTCGGTGCGATAGCGCACCGACACCTGCCGCTGTGGCGTACAGGATGAAGCAGCGCTTGGGTGCCATGCCGGCACCTGTTGTTCCGGCGTGTTGCAACTCATCAAGGAGAACGCCATGAGCCTGGGTACCATTCTATTGATCGTGCTGGTGCTGTTATTGATCGGTGCTATACCGGCCTGGCCACACAGCAGAAGCTGGGGTTACGGGCCTACGGGCGGTTTGGGCGTAGTGGTGGTGGTGCTGTTGGTGCTGCTGTTAATGGGCCGAATTTAACCGCTACCTGACATGTCCCACGGCCGCTGCGCAGCAAGTGGTTTGCCGCTTTCGCCTGAGTGATTCAGGCGTTAGTCTGCGCAGCGTATCCCTCGCTGTGGTCGCCGCATGTACCGTCTTGATCTGAAAATCCGCCTGCATAACGGTTCTGATATTGCCATCGGCCCTGGCAAGGCCGAGCTGTTGGCGGCCATCGCCCAGCACGGCTCGATCAGCGCCGCCGCGCGCGCCATGGGCATGTCCTATCGGCGCGCCTGGCTGTTGGTGGAAACCATGAACCGCAGTTTTAAACATCCGCTGGTCAGCACCCTGGCGGGCGGCAAGCAGGGCGGTGGCACCCAGCTCACCGCCACCGGCGAGCTGATTCTGCAGCGCTACCGCGCCCTCTGCGCCGCCGCCCTGGCAGCGGTGCAGAGTGGTTGCGATGAGCTGGCCGAACTGCTGGCCGAGCCTTGCGCCAACAACGACCTATAACTCAATCCGCAAGCGATGCGCCGCGCCATCCAGGGCGACTTTTAATGGCCCTTGCGGGCAAGTGATGGGCTGCTCGTCCAGCCAGGCTTGGCGAATGCCCTGGCTGCGTTGCGCCGGGTTGCTCAGCTCAATCTGGTAGTGGCTGCCAGCCAGGGCGATACGTGCGCTAAAGCCCGGCCAGTCGGGAGGGATGCAGGGGTTGAGCAACAGCCAGTCACCCTCGCGGCGAATGCCGAGAATTCCTTCGACGCCGGCGCGGTGCATCCAGCCGGCTGCGCCGGTGTACCAGGTCCAACCGCCGCGCCCATTGTGCGGCGCCACTGCGTAAACATCGGCGGCCAGTACATAAGGCTCGACCTTGTAGCGCTGGCAGGCCTCAGGGCTGTTGCCGTGGTTGATCGGGTTGACCAGATCAAACAGGTCGAACGCCTGCTTGGCCGAGCCGAGCTGGCAGTACGCCAGAATCGCCCACATCGCCGCATGGCTGTATTGCCCGCCGTTTTCGCGTAGGCCCGGCGGATAACCCTTGATATAGCCGGGCTCCAGCGGGGTTTTGTCGTACGGCGGGGTGAACAGCAGGGCAATGCCGTCGTCCTCGCGGATCAGCTGGCCTTGCATGGCAGCCATGGCCATGTTCGCCCGCAGCGGATCAGCGCTGGCGGACAGCACCGCCCAGGACTGGGCAATCGAGTCGATCCGGCATTCGCTGCTTTGCACCGAGCCGAGCCAGGTGCCGTCATCGAAGGTCGCGCGGCGGTACCACTGGCCATCCCAGGCATAGGTTTCCAGCGCCAGGCGCAGCTGCTCAGCATGCGCGCGCCAGCGTGCTACGCGGGCGCTGTCATACGCCTCGGCGTAGGGGGTGAACAGCGCAATGGTGCGCAGCAGCAGCCAGCCGAGCCACACACTTTCACCCTTGCCGTGCTCGCCGACACGGTTCATGCCGTCGTTCCAGTCGCCACCGCCAATCAGCGGCAGGCCCAGTTCGCCGGTCAGTTGCAGGCATTGGTCGAGGCCACGGGCGCAGTGCTCGAACAGCGAAGCCGGCGCATCGGCCTGCATCGGCTGGAAGAACGCATCATGTTCGCCAGTGGTCAGCAGCGGGCCTTCGAGAAAGTCCAATTGCTCATCGAGAATTGCCGCATCGCCGCTGCACTGGATGTACTGCGCAGTGGCGTAGGCCAGCCACACCCGGTCATCGGAGATGCGCGTGCGCACGCCCTGGCCGGAATGCGGCAGCCACCAGTGCTGTACGTCGCCCTCGACAAACTGACGGCTGGCCGCGCGCAGGATATGCCCGCGGGTGATCGACGGGCTGGCGAAGGTCAGCGCCATGCCGTCCTGCAGCTGGTCGCGGAAGCCGTAGGCGCCGCTGGCCTGATAGAACGCCGAGCGCGCCCAAACGCGGCAAGCCAGGGTCTGATAGAGCAGCCAGCCGTTGAGCATGATGTCCATGGCGCGGCTTGGCGTCTGCACTTGCACCGCGCCGAGTACGCGCTGCCAGTGCGCTTGCACCTTGAGTAGCACCGTGTCCAGATCGGCCTCGCGGTACTGCGTAATCAAGGCGCTGGCCTGCTGTTCGCTGGCGCATTGGCCGAGGAACCAGAGCACTTCCACGCTTTCCCCGGGTTGCAGTTCCAGCTGACATTGCAGCGCGGTGCAGGGATCGAGCCCCGCACCCAGGCTGCCGCTCAGTGGGGCAAGGCGGGCGAGGGCAGCGGGTTGCGTGAGGTTGCCGTTACGCCCGATAAACTCGCTGCGATCCGCCGTCCAGCTGCTTTGCCGGCCGCCCAGGTCGCTGAATGCGCTGCGCCCGGTAAAGGCGATGCTCCACGGGTTGCGGACCAGAACGGCACCGGTGGCGCTGTCCTGCTGACTGACGATAAACGGCGCGCTGGCTGCCCGCGTGCTGCCCAGCACCCATTCGGCATAGGCGGTCACGCTGAGGCGGCGTGGGCGGCCGGAGAGGTTACGCAGGGTCAGGCGGGAGATTTTGATCGGGTCGTCCAGCGGTACGAACTGCAGCAGCTCCATGGCAATGCCGCTGGCCTGATGGCTGAAGCGGCTGTAACCAAAGCCATGCCGCGCTTCATAGTGGCCGCTGTCGCGCAGCGGTTGGGCGGTGGGGCTGAACAGCGCCAGGCTGTCTTCGTCACGGATATACAGGGCTTCGCCAGGCGGGTCGCTGACGGGGTCGTTGGACCAGGGCGTGAGCTGGTTTTCCCGGCTGTTGTCGGCCCAGGTGTAGCCGCTGCCTTCGGCCGAGACCTGAAAGCCGAACTGCGGATTGGCGATCACGTTTATCCACGGTGCCGGGGTGTTGCTCCAGGCGTCCAGGCGCACCACGTACTCGCGGCCATCCAGATCGAAACCGCCCAGGCCATTGGCACATTCCAGCGGGCTTGGCGGCGCTGCGTGGAATACCGGCAGGGGTTGCGCGCTGTGGTTGCTGGCGCTTGCCGGGACGGGGCTGGGGCAGGCCGGGATACGTGCCAGTTGTTCGGCAATGGGTCCGCGATGCGCCACCAGCAGCACCCTGGCGACGGCCTGCAGGCGTTCGCGGTATTCACCGCTGAGCAGGTCAGCTCGCAGCACGAATACCGCGCCCTGCGCCAGTTCGGCGGTAAAGCGTGGGCGTGATTGGCTGCTGCGCACGGCAGTTTCAATGGCCACCTGCAGGTCCTGCAGGTAGGAAGAGGCATGCTCGTTGACGATCACCAGGTCCACGGCCAGGCGCTTCATCCGCCAGTACTCGTGGGCACGCAGCAGTTGCCGTACCTGGGCAATGTCTTCGGCGTCACTGATGCGCAGCAGAACGATCGGCAGGTCGCCGGAAATCCCTTGGGACCACAGCCCGGACTGGCTGCCGAGGCCGCGCAGCAGGCTGGCCGGCGGTGCGCGAAAACGTGAGTCGGCATACAGGATCGGTGCCGCCAGGCGCTGAAAGTCGGCGGCTTCGGCGGCGAGCATGTCGAGGTGGCGCAATTGCACCTGGGCCTGGGTCCAGGCCAGGGTTTTCGCGCGCTCGAAGGCGCTGCGGTCGTGGTGCTTGTCGATCAAATCAAGCAGCGCCTCACGGGTAGGCGCCACCACCGTCCAGAACGCCACACGGGCAATCTTGCCGGGTTCGATCAGCAGACGCTGGCGCAGCGAGAAGATCGGGTCCAGCACCGTGCCGACGGTATTCGATAGGCGCTGGCCCTGGCGGATTACCGCGGCGGCATGCAGCGCACAACTGCGTCCGAGAAACTTCGCGCGGTCGGACTCGTACTGCGGCTCGGCACTCACTTCGCCTTCAATCACGGCAAAGTGCGCAGCCCACAGCGACGGTTCGCTGGCACTGCGCGGCCGGCGTGTGGCAATCAACGCACCGAAGGCTGGCAGGTACTCGGTGACCACAAACAGCTTGGAGAACGCCGGGTGGGCGTTGTCGCTGGCGGCGCTGGCCAGTACCAGTTCGGCGTAGGAGGTCAGTTCGATCTCCCGCGTGATGCGGCCGCTGTTGGTCAGCGATACGCGGCGCACTTCACCGTCGTCCTCGCCGGACACCAGCACTTCCAGGCTGGTGGTGAGATTGCCGTCGTGGCGGCTGTAGCTGGCGTAGTCCTCGGCGAACACCACTTCGTCATAGGGGTTGCTGCTGCTCGGCTGCGCGCCCAGGGACCAGCGGGTGCCGTTGAGGGTGTCCCAGAGAAAGATAAAGGAGCCGTGCGAGTCGCGGGTGCTGTCTTCTTGCCAGCGGGTGATGGCGATATCGCGCCAGCGGCTGTAACCCGCGCCGCTGGCGGTGAGCATCACGCTGTACCGGCCATTGCTGAGCAGGTGAGTAACCGGCGGATTGCCGTTGAAGTGGTTCAGTCGGCGTTCGTTGTGCAGCGTGCAGTCGGCTTCTGTGGCGCAGGCGCTGACCTCTTCAGCGCGCGGATGGGCGACCGCGACATTGCGTGGCATGCGTTCCTGCAACAGCAGCTCGCAGGCCTGGATCATCGGTTCGCGGTGGAAGCGCGCCCGCATCTGGCCGTCATGCAGGGTGTTGGCAATGGCGACGATGCTCATGCCCTGATGGTGGGCCATAAAATTGCGCACGATGGCGAAGGGTTGCTCATCCGGCAGGCGGGTGCGGGTGAAATCCAGCGCTTCATAGAAACCATAACGGCCCAGGGCGCCCATTTCATTCAGGCGGCGATAGTTAGCCAGGGCGCCTTGCGGGTCGACCATGGTCGCTAGACCGGTGGCGTAGGGGGCAATCACCCGATTGGCGGACAAGCCGCGCTTGAGGCCCAGGCCCGGTACGCCGAAGTTGGAATACTGGTAGGTCTGCTCCATGTCGCGGGCGTTGTAGGCCGATTCAGAAATTCCCCAGGGGATGCCCAAATCATTGCCATAGGCGGCCTGGCGCGCGACCACCAGGCGGTTGGTCTGCTCCAGCAGGCTGCCGGCTGGGGCACGCATCACCAGCGAGGGCATCAGGTATTCGAACATCGAGCCGGACCAGGAAATCAGTGCCGAGCCGCTGCCCAGTGGCGTGGCGGTGCGGCCCAGGCGGAACCAGTGACGAGTGCTGACATCGCCCTTGGCGATGGCGAACAGGCTGGCCAGGCGCGCTTCCGAGGCGAGCAGGTCATAGCAGCTGCTGTCCAGGCTGTTGTCAGCCAGGCAGAAGCCAATCGACAGTAGCTTGCGTTCCGGTTCCAGCAGGAAGGCGAAATCCATGCCTAGGGCCATGTTGCGTGCCTGCTCGGCGACGCTGCGCAGCGCGTCGTGCAGGGTTGTGTGTTGGCTATCTGGCAGCTCGGCATCCTGCTGCAGATCGCCTAGGGCCTGGGTGAGGGCCTGCAGCCAGAACAGCAGTTCGCCGGCCTGATTATCCGTGTCGAGTGGGGCGAAGCCGCTGGTCAGCTGCGTGGCTTTGTCACTGAGGCGCAGCAGGGCTGGCAGCAGGCTAAACAGCGGCTGCGCGCCATTCAGGCCGGCTTCGATCTGTTGCAGTAATTCGTGCAGTTGTTGGCTGCGTTCGCTAGTGGCAGTCGGCAGGGCCGCCAGCGCGGTGCGGGCCAGTTGTACGTTGTCGTCGATACCCTGGCGGGCGTCCGCACTTACGGGGGCTTTCAGCCATTCTTCGCAGGTATTGGCCACCACCAGTAGGTGGCCGGCCAGGTTGCCGCTGTCCACTGATGACACATAGGCCGGCGCCAACGGGCGCAAATCCTCGGTGTCGTACCAGTTGAAGAAGTGCCCGCGATGGCGCTGCAACTGTGCCATGACTGCCAGCGTGGCCTGCAGGCGGGCGACGGTGCGCTCGGTGCCGGCCCAGCCGAAATCACGGGCGGCGGTGGTGGAGAGCAGGTACAGGCCCATATTGGTGGGTGAGGTGCGGTGGGCAATAACCGGCTTGGGATCTTCCTGAAAGTTATCCGGTGGCAGCTGGTTGTCGGCTGGGGTGACGAAGGTTTCGAAGAAGCGCCAGGTACGCCGGGCAATCAGGCGTAGCTCGTTGCGTTGCGTCGTGTCGATCAGCAGGCGTTTGGCCATGCGTGGCGAACGGCTGACCAGCAGGGCAATTGCCGGTGCGCTGAGCCAGAGCAATGCGAAGGGCAGTACCAGCGGCCAGATGGCCGGTGACCAGAACAGGGCTAGAGCGCACAGCAGCAAGCCGAGCGTGGTGCCGCCGGCCATGCCGCAGTAGAAACCCAGCAGTTTCAAGCGCGGGCTGATCGCCGCCTGCGCGGCGGTGGTCCATTCCAGCAGATTACGTCGGGTGATCAGCAGGCGGGTCAGGGTACGGCTGATCGCATCGAGCATGCGCCAGCTCTGGTCGGCGAGGAATGTCAGATTCAGCGCGCTTTGCAGCAGGGCCAACAGCAGGTCATCACGCAGCTTGCCGAGGTGGCTGCGCCAGCGGATACCGGCGCGTGCCGGCAGCAGGCCGAAGCATAGTGGCAGTAAGGCGGGGATCAGCAGGCTGGCAATCAGCAACAGGCTGGCGCTCAGCGCTGCCGGAAACGGCAGCAACCAGCTCAGGCCCAGCGCTGCCAAGGTGGCCGGTGCCAGCAGGGAGCGCCGCAGGTTGTCGAGCATCTTCCAGCGGCCGATGCTCGGCAGCGCCGGTTTGCCGTGTAGCGGCCCGAAAATCCATGGCAGCAGCTGCCAGTCGCCCCGCGTCCAGCGGTGCTGACGCTTGCTGGCGACGTCGTAGCGTGAGGGGAATTCCTCGACCACTTCCACATCCGAAGCCAGGCCTGCGCGGGCGAAGACGCCTTCAAACAGGTCATGGCTGAGCAGGCTGTTTTCCCTGACCCGGCAGGCCAGCGCGGCCTCAAAGGCGTCGATGTCGTAGATGCCCTTGCCGGTAAAGGAGCCTTCGCCGAACAGGTCCTGATATACATCGGACACGGCTGCAGCGTAGGGGTCCATGCCGCCGGGACTGGAAAACACCTTCTGGTACAGCGAGCCTTCGCGCTGCAACGGCAGTGATGGGGTCACCCGGGGTTGCAGAATCGCGTAGCCGCCAACCACCCGTTGTAGCTCGGTGTTGAAACGCGGTTGGTTCAGCGGGTGGGCCATTTTGCCGATCAGACGCAGCGCTGCATCGCGGGGCAGGCGGGTGTCGGCGTCCAGGGTGATGACGTAGCGCACCGCGTCCGGCACGCGCTGGCTTAGCCCAGGCACCGGAGTAAAGCTGGTGTCAGTGGCACCGCGCAGCAAGCGATTGAGTTCATGCAGCTTGCCGCGCTTGCGCTCCCAGCCCATCCAGACGTTTTCACTGGGGTTGAACTGCCGCCGGCGGTGCAACAGGAGAAAGCGACTGCCGGCGATACCCGGCCCGTAACGCTGGTTGAGCTGGTCGATGGCGGTGCTGGCCAGTTGCAGCAGGGCGTCGTCGCTGGCCAGGTGCTCCTGGTCGGCATCCAGGCCGTCGGTCAGCAGGGCGAAGGTCAGGTCGCCGCCATGCCCGGCCAGGTGATGCACTTCCAGGCGCTCGATCTGTTCCAGCAGATCAGCTTCGCTGCCGAGCAGGGTCGGTACGGCAATCAGCGTGCGCAGGCTGCTGGGCACCCCTTCGCTCAGCTCCAGGCCCGGCAGGCCCATGGCGCCAAAGCTGGAACTGACCGCGCGATTGACCAGCGCGGTGGCCACTTCAGTGGCCGGCAGAAAGCCCAGCACACCCAGCGCCAGCAGCCAGCCGGCAGTCACGCCCTGGCTAGCCAGGCTGTACAGCGCCAGACCCAGTAGCAGGCTGGCCAGGCCAACGATGGCGCCGACGTAGCCGGGCATGCCGAGGTGGATATGGCCACGGCTGATGCGCAGGCGCAGCGGCGGACGAAAATCGATGCGCTGCTCCAGCGCCAGGCGGCCTTCGGCGATCAGGTGGTAGCCGGGGTCGCTTGTGCGCGGATCTGCGTTCTGGGTTGCACTGGCCTGCTGTGTAGCCAGCAGCGCTTGTTCGGCAACTTCCAGTTCGCTGCAGCGACTGCCACGGGCCAGTTGCTCGATGGCGCTGCGGTACTGGTTGCGGGTGGCAAAATCCATCGCGGCAAAATCGCTGCGTGCGCCCAGGCGGGCATCCACCAGGCTGACGTTCTCGAACAGCTGCGCCCAGTCGATGGAGGAAATCAGGCGCATGCTGTTGATGATGTTGCGTACCGTAAGGTTGGACGCGCCCTGGCGCTGCTGCGCATGCTGCACCACTTCATCGATGCTGCTGCCCTGCGCGCCGAGGCGCTCTTCCAACCAGCCCAGTGCCGGGGTGGTGAGCAGGTCATGGTCACGCAGGCGCTTGGCCAGTTGTGCGGCAAACGGCTCGCTTAACGCGGTGCGGGCACGCTCGTGCAGTTCCCTGTCGAGCGCCGCGTGCGGGGCGTCTTTACCCAGCAGGCGGCTGGCCAGTGTGTCGGCATCGGCCCGCGCGCTGCGCCCGGCGGTCATTTGGTCGGCCAGGCGACGCAGGTTTTCGATCAGCACGATGCGCAGGGTAATCGCCACGGCCCACAGCTCGCCGATGGTCAGCGGCTGGACCTGCTGATAAGCCACGATAAAGCGCTGCAGGATGTCCGGGTCGAAGTGGCTGTCGGTGTGGGCGATAAACGCCCAGGCCATGCCCAGTACCCGTGGATAACCGGCAAAGGGACCGCTGGCGAGTTTCGGCAGTTGGCGGTAATAGCCCGGCGGCAGGTCATCGCGGATCTCGCGAATCTGCTCTTCGACCAGGTGATAGTTGTCCAGCAGCCACTCGGCTGCCGGTACCACTCCACGGCCGTTGGCCAGTTCCGCAGCACTGGCGCGGTAGGCCGCAAGCAATACCTTGGCGTTGTCGTTCAGCCGGCGATGCAAGGACAGTACGGCGGGCGGCTTACTGCTGATCGGTTGGGCAGCGGCCAGGGTGTAGGCGTGTTGTTCGAGGCGTTCGATGCCGAACAGTTCTTCGCGTACCGGGGCGTGATCAAGCCATGGCGAGGGTGCAGCGGCATGGCTGAATAGAGCAGAAAAGACGGAGGTCATAGGGCGCGGTTCCAGCCATCATTGGCATGCGCGATGGGCGTCGAGGTGCGAGGCCCATCTGAGAAACCGCGACAGCGGACCTACGAAGTCACGATTGCCGTGCCCCTGTTGCTTCGCCGTGCTGATATTGCATATTGGCCGCAGACGCTGGTGTGTCCGGTCAACACCCAAGACCCGGGTACCGCGATGGCGAATTAAACCTGCACCATCGGGAAGAATGCTGTCGCAGCATTGTCGTCACCCTACAGCACGCTGCTGGCTGGCGTCTGTTCGCTAGCGGACATAGGCACAAATGTGTCGACGTTTAGCGAAGTTGGGCTTCGGCGAGGGTCAGGCTGCGCGGAATCAGCGATGCATCCCAGTGCTGGCTGGCCCAGCGCAGCAGTTCGGCAGGCTGGCCATGGGGGGCGCCGTCCGGTAACGGCTGGCCAAGCGCACGCAGGGCGCGAATCAGCAGCGGTGTGGCTTGATCGGCCGGTAGCGGTGGCGAGCGGTAGGATTTGCCGAGCTTGTGGCCATCGGGCTGGATAATCAGCGGCACATGCAGATAACGCGGCTGCGATAGGCCAAGCAGCTCCTGCAGGTACAGCTGGCGCGGGGTGGAGTCGAGCAGGTCTGCACCGCGCACTATATCTGTGATGCCCTGCCAGGCATCGTCGAGCACCACGGCCAGTTGGTAGGCATACAGGCCATCGCGGCGGCGAATCACAAAGTCGCCGACCTCGCGGCCCAGGTGCTGGCGGTAGTCGCCTTGTACGCGGTCGACAAAGTGGTAGCTCAGCTCCGGCACGCGCAGGCGAATCGCCGCATCGGCAAAGCCGTGGCCGGCATTGCGGCAAGTGCCGGGGTAGATGCCCTGAGTGCCTTCCAGTTGCTTGCGTGAGCAGGTGCAGGCGTAGGCCAGACCCTGGCTGAGCAGACGTTCGACCAGTGCGGCGTACTCGCCGTGACGATTACTCTGGCGCACCAGTTCGCCATCCCATTCGAAGCCGTAACTTTCCAGGGTTCTGAGAATGCCTACTTGGGCGCCGGCGACTTCGCGTGGCGGGTCGAGGTCTTCCATACGCAGCAGCCAGCGGCCATTTACCGCGCGCGCGTCAAGGTAGGACGCCAGGGCTGCGACCAGTGAGCCGAAATGCAGGTAACCGCTAGGTGTGGGGGCGAAGCGGCCGATATACGCGGGTGTGTTCATGTCTGGCACACACAGGGAGGCAGAAACAACAGAGGGTGCCGAAGCACCCTCTGGGTCAGATCAGGAACCGATCTGTTTTTCTTTGATTTCCGCCAGGGTTTTGCAATCGATGCAAAGGGTGGCGGTGGGGCGTGCTTCCAGTCGGCGGATGCCGATTTCTACGCCGCAGGAATCGCACCAGCCGTAGTCGTTGTCTTCGATGAGTTGCAGGGTTTCGTCGATCTTCTTGATCAGCTTGCGCTCGCGATCACGGGCACGCAGTTCCAGGCTGAATTCTTCTTCCTGGCTGGCGCGGTCCGCTGGATCGGGGAAGTTGGCTGCTTCGTCCTGCATGTGGTGCACAGTACGATCAACTTCCTGCATCAATTCCAGCTTCCACTTGTTGAGGATGCCGGTGAAGTGGGCGCGCATCGGCTCACCCATGTATTCCTCGCCCTTTGTTTCTTTATAGGGCTCAAAACCACGAGTCAGTTGGCTGCTTTTTGCTTTTGCTTTGGTGGGCATGGATGACCGCCTCTCACTCTCTCTAATCCACTGCGCAGGACGGTGTCCCTTGCCGATCCTACGTCGCGTAGAACTGGCCCTGCGGCTGCAAGCGGGCGAACTTACCAGAACAACTCAGCCTGCGCCACTCCCGGTTGTCGAAGCTGCGTTGGGTATGCTTTAGAATCCGCGGCTTAATCCAGACCAAGGCAGTCCCATGGCTCAGTCCTACAGTGCGCGCAGCCGCGCCATAGAACCTTTTCACGTGATGGCGCTGCTGGCCCGTGCCAATCAGCTGCAGGCTGACGGCCATGATGTGATCCACCTGGAAATCGGTGAGCCGGATTTCACCACCGCCGCGCCGATTGTTGCCGCCGGGCAGGCGGCGCTGGCCGATGGGCACACCCGTTACACCGCCGCGCGCGGCCTGCCGGCCCTGCGTGAGGCGATTTCCAGTTTCTATGGCCAGCGTTACGGTCTGGATATCGATCCGCAGCGCATTCTGATCACCCCGGGCGGCTCGGGCGCCTTGCTGCTGGCCACCAGCCTGCTGGTCGACCCCGGCAAGCACTGGCTGCTGGCTGACCCCGGCTACCCCTGCAACCGCCATTTTCTGCGCCTGGTCGAAGGTGCGGCGCAGCTGGTTCCGGTTGGCCCTGATGTGCGTTATCAGCTAACGCCCGACCTGATTGAGCGTTATTGGGATCAAGATAGCGTTGGCGCGTTGGTGGCTTCGCCGGCCAACCCCACCGGCACCTTACTCAGTCGCGACGAGCTGGGCGGGCTGTCGCAGGCTTTGAAGGCGCGCGGCGGCCATCTGGTGGTGGATGAGATCTACCACGGCCTGACCTACGGCGTAGACGCCGCCAGCGTGCTGGAAGTGGATGACGAAGCCTTTGTGCTTAACAGTTTTTCCAAGTATTTCGGCATGACTGGCTGGCGCCTCGGCTGGCTGGTTGCGCCACCGGCCGCCGTGCCGGAACTGGAGAAGTTGGCGCAGAACCTCTATATCAGCGCGCCGAGCATGGCTCAGCATGCTGCCTTGGCGTGTTTTCAGCCGCATACCCTGGAGATCCTCGAGCAACGCCGCCACGCGTTTCAGCTCCGTCGCGATTTCCTCCTGCCGGCGTTGCGTGATCTGGGCTTCAAGATTGCTGTGGAGCCGGAGGGCGCCTTCTATTTATATGCCGACATCAGTGCCTTCGGCGGTGATGCCTTTGCCTTCTGCCAGCACTTTCTGGAGACCGAGCATGTGGCCTTCACTCCCGGCCTGGATTTCGGCCGCTACCAGGCCGCGCAGCATGTGCGCTTTGCCTACACCCAGGACTTGCCGCGTCTGCAGCAGGCGGTGGATCGCATCAAGCGTGGTTTGAACAGCTGGAAGCCCCATGCAGTTTGAGCCGCCACTGGAAGAAGGGCGCCTGCTGCGTCGCTACAAGCGCTTTCTCGCCGATATCGAGACCGCCAGCGGTGAGCTGCTGACTATCCACTGCGCCAATACTGGCTCGATGCTCAATTGCATGAGCGAGGGCGCACGTATCTGGTTCAGTCGCAGCAACGACCCCAAGCGCAAGCTGCCAGGCACCTGGGAAATCGGTGAAACGCCGCACGGTCGTCTGGCGGTGATCAACACCGGGCGCGCTAATGCCCTGGTGGAAGAGGCTTTGCGTGCCGGGCTGATCGCCGAGCTGAACGGCTTTACCAGCCTCAAGCGCGAAGTGCCTTACGGTCAGGAGCGCAGTCGTATCGACTTTCGCCTGGACTACCCGACAGGTGCGGCGTTCGTCGAAGTTAAGAGCGTCACCTTGGGGTTCGCCGACAGCCGCGTCGCAGCCTTTCCCGATGCGCGTACCGAGCGTGGCAGCAAACACCTGCGTGAATTGGCGGCACTGGCCCGTGAGGGCATTCGCGCGGTGCAGCTGTATTGCGTGAACTTGACGGACATTGATGCGGTGCGCCCGGCCGAGGAAATCGACCCGGCCTATGCCGCTGCTTTGCGTGAGGCGGTGAGCGCCGGTGTGGAAGTGCTGGCTTACGGCGCGGCGATCAGCGCGCAGGGTGTGCAGCTGATCAAGCGTCTGGATGTGCGGTTGTAGGAACGGAGCTTTCCGTTTCTCTTTAATGCTGCGTTCTACCGGCCGGTAACGCTTGCACAGGTTGCATGGCGCTGCGCAGATGCTGTTCGAACAGCTCGACAATCGCCGGCCAGCCCTGGCGAGAGGCGTGTAGTCGGGCATTCAGGCGCACCCGGCGCAGGCCCTCGTGGTCGGTGAGCAGCCAGCTGGCGGCGTCGATAAAGCCTTGTTCGTCCTCAGCTCCCGCTAGCGCGCCGTTGTGGCCGTGGCGGATATGTTGCGCGGCCGCCGCTTGATCAAACGCTACCACGCCAAGCCCGGAAGCCAGGGCTTCGAGCACCACATTGCCGAAGGTTTCCGAGAGGCTGGGAAACACAAACAGATCGCCCGAGGCGTAATGCGCGGCCAGCTCTTCACCGCGCTGCAGGCCGCAGAACACCGCTTCGGGCAGTTGCTGCTGCAGGCTGGCGCGCTGCGGGCCATCCCCGACCAGAATCAGTTTCAGCCGCCGCTGCGGGTGCGCCTGTTGCAGCGCCTGAAAGCTCTTGCTGAGCAGGGCCAGGTTCTTTTCCGCCGCCAGGCGGCCGACATGCAAGATGGCGATGTCCTGTTCCGCCAGGCCCCAGCGCTCGCGCAAGGCCTCGCTGCGTTTGGCCGGGTGGAACAGCTGGCTGTCGACGCCTCGCGAGAGCAGTTCCAGGTTGTCGAAGCCACGCCGCTGCAGCTCGACCTGCTGGCTAACGCTGGGCACCAGGGTCATCTGCGAGCGGTTGTGGAACCAGCGCAGGTAATTGGTCAGCAGGCGGGTTAACAGGCCAAAGCCGTAATGCCCCGTGTATTGCTGAAAGTTGGTATGAAAACCGCTGACCACCGGGATCTGCAGGCGCCGCGCCGCGCGCAGGGCGGACAACCCGAGCGGCCCTTCGGTGGCGATATACAGCACATCCGGGCGCTGCCGCTGCCAGCTGCGCAGCAGCTTGTGCAGCGACGCCTGACCCCACTGCAAACCGGGGTAACCGGGCAGCGGCCAGCCACGGGTCAGCAGCAGATCTTGGTCGGCCGCACCGCGCGGGTCGACGTTCTGCCGCGGACGCACCAGTTGCACACGATGGCCACGGCCACGCAAGCCGTCGACCAGGCGCCCGAGGGTGTTGGCCACGCCATTGATTTCCGGCGGGAAGGTTTCGCTGATCAGCACGATATGCAGGGAAGCTGTACTCATGGCAGCAGTCTCCGCTGCCGTTATGTAGCGACTGTGACACTTTGGTTGCGTTTGTATTTCAGTCGAGCAGTTCGATCAGCTGTTGGCGCAGCCAGGCGTGCGCCGGGTCGAGGTGCTGCTGCTGATGCCAGATCAGGCTGACCTGCACCGGCGGCATATCGAAGGGCAGCGGCGCGATTTCCAGCGCATGCACCGGAGCGAAGGCTTTGGCCAGACGCGCGGGCACGGTGCCGAGCAGATCGGTCTGGGCGACGATGGCCGGGATCGGTAGGTAGTTGGGCAAATGCAACGCCGCCTGCCGCCGCACCCTGGCCGAGCCGAGGACGATCTCCAGCGGCGAGCCACGTCCGGCGCGCGGCGTGACCGTGATATGCCGCGCCTGTTGGTAATCCTCCAAGCTCAGCCCGCCGATAAAGGCCGGGTGGCCGGCGCGGCCAATGGCCACCAGCGGTTCTTCACGCAGCGGCGCGTAGTGCAGGTCAGGCGAATCGAAGTGCAGGTAGTCGATGGCCAGGTCCAGCGCACCGCTTTCCAGGCGTTGCACCAGGCTGTCGGCATCATCGGCTTGCACCAGCAGCTCGACCTGCGCAGCGTTGCGCGCCAGGTGTGCTTGCAGCATGGGCAGCAGCGCAGCTTGTGCGTAGTCATTCAGGGATAGGCTGAAGGCGTGTGGGGTTTGTGGATCAAACGGCTCGGCCGGGCCCAGGCCGGTCTGCAGCAGGCGCAAAGCCTGACGTACCGGCAGATACAACGCCTGGGCGCGGGCGGTGGGCGTTAGGCCCCGGGCGGTGCGCAGAAACAGCTCTTCGCCGAGTTGCTGGCGCAGGCGGGCGAGGGCGTTGCTCACGGTTGACTGGCTCAGGTGCAGGCGTTCGGCCGCGCGGGTCAGGTTGCCTTCCTGCATCAGTGCATCGAAGACCAGCAGCAGGTTGAGGTCGAGCTGACGCAAATTCGTTATCAAGAATAATGCTCTTTCTGAATATCCATTATCGGAATGATCTGGCCGCGCCTAGACTGCTGTCAATCTGCACAGGAGTTATGCCGTGGCCTATAACAATGACAATGCCCAGGCTTTCCGCACACGTTATCGGGATGCCATCCACCCGCTGTACAACCCCTGGCTGCATGCCGCCTTTGTGCTGGCCTATGGCCTGACCTGCATCAGCCTGCTGTGGCGCACGCTGGACGCGGTGGCGCTTTGGCAATGGCTACTGGTGCCGCTGAGCCTGGTGTTCTTCAGCTGGGGCGAGTACCAGGTGCACAAGCGCCTGGGGCACAACAAGACGCGCTTCGGTCAACTGTTCTACAAGCGCCACACCGGCGATCACCACAGCTTTTTTGTCGAGGGGCAGATGCGCTACGAGACGCCGCGCGACTGGCGGGTGATCCTCTTTCCCGCTTGGTTGATCGTGCTTTACAGCCTGCCGCTGCTGGGCATTTGGTGGTTGCTGTCCCACATCGACGGCAACCTCGCCGCGCTGTTCGCTGGCAGCATGCTGCTGGGTTATATGAGCTACGAGGTGGTGCACGCCTGCGAGCATCTTCCGGCCGAGCATCCCGTCGCGCGGTTGCCGTGGATTCGCCAGATGCGCCGCCTGCATGCGTTGCACCACCGCCGTGAGCTGATGCATGCGCGCAACTTCGGCATCGTCCATCCGCTGATGGACTGGCTGTACGGCACCCTGCACTGGGAACCGGAGCCGATTTATCAGCAGAATCGCCAGCAGCATCGCATCCGTCTCACCCGCCCAGCGGATGACGTGCTGAGTTATGCAGCCGCGCCGATTCATTGGCCCGAATGGCATCCATCCTCACTGCGCATCTATGGCCGGGAGGGTGCATTGCTCGCCGGTGAGGTATTTGAAGAAGACATTCATGCCGGTGGCCGCGCCGGGCATCTGCGCTGGGATGTGCTCGACTACCAGCCAGATCGCCGCTGGCAGGCCTGCGCTCGTGGTGATCACGGGCTGGCGTTGCTGCTGACCTACGAGTGCATAGAAGTGGAGGGCGGTTGCGAGTTTGTCCGCACCCTGGAATACGGCTTCGACGGCCTGCTGATGCGTTTGGCCAACCGCCTGCTTCTAAGCCGGCGCATTGAGCGCGAATCCCTGGCCTCGATGCAGGCGCTGCGCGCGGTACTTGAGCGCAGCCAACCTGCAGGGTGATGACTTAGGAAGTGGACGTGATCGCCTGTTCCTGACGCTCACGCACCCAGAACACCGTGGCGCCGGCCACCGCTGCCGGCATCATCAGGATATTCAGCCCTGGCACCAGCAGTGCGGCGTAGGTGATGCCGCCAAAACCCAGGCTCTGCCAGCGTTTCTCACGCAGCCAGGCGAGCATGTCCTGCCAGCTCATCTTGTTGTTGTCTGCGGGGTAGTCGATGTACTGAATCGCCATCATCCAGACGCCAAACAGCAACCACAGCGGTGCGGCAATCAGGTTGACCACTGGGATAAAGCTCAGGATCAGCAGACCAATGGCGCGGGGCAGAAAGTAGCCCAGCTTGCGCATCTCGCGGCTGAGGGTGCGTGGCACCATGGCAGTCAGTTCGGCCAGGCTGAAGGGCGGAAAATCATCCTGCCCGCGCACCACCACTTCGACCTTCTCCGCAAGAAAACCGTTAAACGGCGCGGCAATGATATTGGCCAGCAGGGTGAAGGTGAAAAACACCATCAGCAGTACCAGCACGACAAACAATGGCCACAGCACGTATTCAAGAAAGCTCAGCCAACTCGGCAGGCTGGGCATAAAGGTCTCGACCCAGCCACTGAACTGCTGCATGGAGAGCACAATCAGCGCAGTAAACAGGATCAAGTTGATCGTCAGCGGCAGCAGCACAAACAGCCGCAGGCCGGGGCTAAGGACCAGTTTCAGACCTTCGGCAAGGTATTGCGGGCCGGTCAGCACGGGGGCGTGCATGGGTGGAGTCTCCAGGAAGTTGAAATCGCGCCGACCTTACCGGCTTTGTGTGGCAGGTGAAAGCCTCTGCAACGGACGCTAACGATTGCCGGTGTGCGCTTATAGCGCTTGCCTATGCACAGTATTGGCAAAGCATATTTCCGCAGTGCGTCGGGCAGGCATAGGCTGCGCAGCATCCCTTTGTGGGGCTTTCGACCTTATTACCTTCCCCTAGGTCCTCGCGAAAGTCCCTTTTTATTGCTGCCGGCAATGCCGGGAGGAGCTGTTGATGTCTGCTGATCGTCATGCCCGCGTGATCATTCTGGGCTCCGGCCCTGCCGGCTACAGTGCGGCGGTTTATGCTGCGCGTGCCAATCTCAAGCCCTTGCTGATCACCGGCCTGCAGGCCGGCGGCCAGTTGACCACCACCACTGAGGTGGATAACTGGCCCGGTGATGTACATGGCCTGACGGGGCCGGCGCTGATGCAGCGCATGCAGGAGCATGCCGAGCGTTTCGAGACGGAAATCGTCTATGACCATATCAATGCCGTGGACCTGGCCGGTAAGCCGTTCACCCTGGTCGGCGACAGCGGCACCTACAGCTGTGATGCGTTGATCATCGCCACCGGAGCCAGCGCCCGTTACCTAGGCTTGCCCAGCGAAGAAAGCTTTATGGGCAAGGGTGTTTCCGCGTGCGCCACGTGCGATGGTTTCTTCTACCGCAACCGTGAGGTCGCGGTGGTCGGTGGCGGCAATACGGCAGTGGAAGAGGCGCTTTATCTGGCCAATATTGCCGGTAAGGTCACCCTGGTACACCGCCGGGAAACCTTCCGCGCCGAGAAGATTCTGCAGGACAAGCTGCAAGCGCGGGTCGCCGAAGGCAAGATCGTGCTCAAGCTGAATGCCGAGGTCGATGAAGTGCTCGGCAACAACATGGGCGTGACCGGCGTGCGGGTGAAGAACAACGATGGCAGCTTTGACGAGCTGAACGTTGATGGCTTGTTCGTCGCCATTGGCCATACGCCGAACACCTCGCTATTCGAAGGCCAGCTGGCGCTCAAGGACGGTTATCTGGTGGTCAACGGTGGCCGCGAAGGCAATGCCACTGCTACCAGCATTCCAGGCGTGTTTGCGGCTGGCGATGTGGCTGACCACGTTTACCGCCAGGCCATCACCTCGGCCGGTGCCGGTTGCATGGCTGCGCTGGATGTGGAGCGTTATCTCGACGGTCAGTAAGTCTGAGAATGCAAAAAGCCTCGATTTAATCGAGGCTTTTTGTTGTCTGCCGTCTGCTTAGAATCTGTTTACGATCTTGCGAGCTAGAGCCAGACAAGGCAAAAACAGCCGAGGAAGCGGAGTTTACGAGTTGTAAATGAGCATTCCGAGGCTGTTTTTAACGCCGGATGGCCGACGCGCAGCAGATCGTAAGCAGTTTCTTAGACCCAGGTGTTCAGCTTCAAGTCCCGCGAACTCATGCGCAAAAACTGATCGCTGGCTTTGACCAGCAGGGCGTGTTCGTCGACGGTCAGTTCGCTGCTCTTTTTACCCTGCGCTTCACTGCGGTAGAGGGTTCTTCCGCCTTCTTCGCGCAGACGTTGGTAGCGCTGGCTGCGTGCTTCCACTTTGAGGGTCAGCAGGTCAACGTAGGCGACTTGCATCAGTTCACTCTGCCCGGTTTCCAGAGCACAACGCTGCAGGGCAGGGGTGTGGGTGAAGGGCGATTCGGAGAGCATCACCTGCTGGCATTCGCTGAGGTCCGGGCGTGGCTCACCGTTGTGGAACCAGTTGCCACGGATGTCACGCTTGAGGTTAAGGCTGCGTTGACCGTGGTTGTCGACCTTCAGCCACAGGCGGCGAAAGCGCCAGCGCGGGTCGCAGTTAATCACGTAGGTCGCGGCGATGCTGTGGCCTTGCAGGCTTTGCATCAGATGGCTGGTGGCGTTGATGCCGTGTTCATCGATGTTCAGGCGCAGGTTTTCCACGCCGGGGTTGTGCCATGGTTTCCATACCAAGGTCTGCTGCATTTACGCGACTCCAAGCCAGGTAGGGGTAAGAAACCGGGAGCGCACGGCCATAACGCAGCACGGAGCACCGTCCCTGGTGTTCTCGTTCAAGTAATGGCGCGCAGCATAGGAGGATTAAAGTCAGATGTCTGTCAGCCTTTGCCGACAGTTGCGCAAGTTTCTGCGCGCGCATTCGCGCGATTGATTACAAACTGTTGCGTTGCAGCGATGGCTGTTCGAATCGTACGCCCGCCAGGCCAGTTTCCATCAAGGCGCGGATATTGCCGTGGTCGCTGCCGCTCGGGGTATTGAGTACGCTGCGGTAATGCTCACCAAAGCACAGCAGGGCTTCTTCTACACTCAGGCCTTCAAGCAAGGCCAGGCCTAGGGTCTTGCACGAACCTTCATTTTGCCCGGCGGCGTTGTGCACTGCGCCATTGTCGAAGGCGCTGGGCTGGTACTGGTAGTGCTCCGCGATAAACGCCAGGGTCTCGGCGAAGGTGAAGTGCTCGCTGCGCAGTTTGGCGCGAAAGTCGTTGAGGTGGCTCATTACTTTTTTCCCTTGCTGAAGGCGGCCTGCTGCTCGGCGCTGGCGTCCTTCTGGTATTTAGCTTTCCACTCTGCATACGGCATGCCGTAGACCTCTTCGCGTGCCTCATCCGGTGTGACGGCAACGCCGATGTCATCGGCAGCGGCTTTAAACCATTTGGACAAGCAGTTACGGCAGAAGCCAGCCAGGTTCATCATGTCGATGTTCTGCACGTCAGGGCGTGAGCGCAGGTGGTGCACCAGGCTGCGGAAGGCGGCGGCTTCAAGTTCGAGGCGTTCTTGCTCGGTCATGGCGATGCTCTCTGAAGGCAAGCGGGAGTACGTTGGCGGCGATGATAAAAGCATGCCCGCCCGGCGGCAACGACCCGGCACAGGACGCACCGGGGATCATATAAGGCCGTTTCAGCGTTTTCTCTAGCGATGTCCAGCGAGGGTGATGGACACCGACTCGGCAAAGCGCAGGGCGTGCAGTTTATCCACTTCAACCTCGGCGTAGCCTACGTCCGGGTTGGCCATCACCAGGTCGAGAATTTCCTGGGTCATGCGCTCGAGCAGGGCGAAGCGATGCTCTTCAACATGGCGGATCACGGCCTTGGTGATGGTGCGGTAATTCAGCGCGTGGTCGATGTCGTTGTCCCGTACCGCCTCTACGGCGGGATAGAGAATGGTCAGGTTGATCAACACATCCTGCTTGTTGTTGATCTCCTCTTCCTTGATGCCAATGTAAGTGCGCAGGCGCAGGTCTTTGACGCGGATGCGGGCCATCCCAGGTTCCAGTCGCGGCATTACTTGCTCCGTCCGATCAGTTGCAGGAATTCATGGCGAGTGTTGCAGGATTCGCGGAAGGCTCCAAGCATCACCGAGGAGGTCATTACTGAGTTCTGCTTCTCCACGCCGCGCATCATCATGCACATATGCTTGGCTTCGACGACCACGGCCACGCCGGCGGCATTGGTGACCTGCTGGATCGCGTCGGCGATCTGCTTGGTAAGGTTTTCTTGGATCTGTAAGCGCCGCGCGAACATGTCGACGATGCGCGCGACCTTCGACAGGCCGAGCACCTTGCCGGTAGGAATGTAGGCGACGTGGGCCTTGCCGATAAACGGCAGCATGTGGTGCTCGCACAGCGAATACAGCTCGATGTCGCGAACGATCACCATCTCATCGTTATCGGACTCGAACAGCGCGCCGTTGACCACTTCTTCCAGGCTTTTGTGGTAGCCATTGCACAGGTATTGCATCGCCTTGGCAGCACGTTTTGGCGTGTCCAACAGGCCTTCGCGTTCAGGGTTTTCACCGACGCCAAGAAGAATCTCACGGTAGTGATTGGGCAGTTCTGGGGTCATTGCAGGATCCTCGCGGCCGGGTTCATTTGAGATGACGGCCGCCGTTGACAGTAAGGGTTGTGCCGGTGACATAGGGGTTGTCGAGCAGGTAGCGCAAGCTTTGGTAGATCACCTGTGGCCCGGGTTCGATGCCCAGTGCCGATTTGTTGAGGGTTTTGGCGCGGTACTCGGCAGTGTCGTCCGGGTTGAACATGATCAGCGCTGGGGCGATACCGTTAACTTTGATCTGCGGGGCGAAGCGCGCAGCAAATGACAGCGTCAGGCTGTCCAGTCCGGCTTTGCTGGCGCAATAGGCTGACCGGTTGGCGCTGCCCTTGCGTGCCACGTCATCGCTGATGTGCACGATATCGGCCGGCGAGCTGCGTTCCAGCAAGGGTTGGCAATGCATGTTGATCAAATAGGGGGCGAGCATGTGCACGCTGAACAATCGCTGAAACGCCGCGGCTTCTTCGCCGGGCGTTTCCACCAGCCAATCGGAGGCGTTGTGCACAATGGCGCGCAGGCTGTCAGTGTGTCCTTTGAGTTGTTCAATAAACGCCAGGATGCCCGCCTCATCGGCAAAATCTGCCTGTAGGGCCAGGGCACCGCGTTGCCGGAGTCGATCGATGCCGTCGCGTTCACTGCGGTAGGTCACGATCAGCGCGTGGCCGTCATCCAGCAGGCGCTCGGCACAGTACAGGCCAATACGCTGGCTAGCTCCGGTTATCAGGATGGGTGCGGCGCTGGCGCTCATGGTCGACTCGGCAGAAGGAAAAAGGTGGGTTCAGCGACGCTGCGCCGGGTTACCTGACCAGTAAGACGCGGCCTCGACTGAACCAGGGGTAAAGTTATACCAGCAATGTGCTTTGTACAACCATGCGGCCCGTGCGGGTACTGCGTCTAAACGGCTTAATTTGCCTATTTCATTGAGCTGTATCGGTATTTTTTGTGGATGAGGGCTGAATAAAATTGTTTTAATCGTGTACAAATTTGGTTTTCTTGTACAGGTATGCAGCGTATGAAGCCGTGACAATTGAGTGTTGCAGTGCTGTTTGGGCGCGTGCGTCGTGTGGAAGTGCTCACGCTGCGCTGCTGCGGCTACAAGGTGCAGGTGATCAGTAGGGCAGGTCGCGTGCGCACGCTGGAATATGCCCCGGGCCGCCAGCTATGGCCTGGGTTGGCAATGCTTAAGGCGCGTCTGCGTGGCTGCGGTATCAGGCAAATGCTTTTGCTGCAGCCCGAGAGTCACGACGAAATTATTGGGCGCCCTGTACTGCTTGAGCCAGACCCAGGTCTGCGGATCACGCTGCGCTGATGCGCTAACGCGATTTTTTGCTGACGTCGCATGTTGCATCCTTGCAGCGACGACTCGCATCCGGGTGGGGAAGCCAGTCAAGGTGTGGCCGTAGCCGGCAAAACAATCGATAACCCAGTTCAAACAGTGGCCGCAATGCGGGCCATGTCAACGGCGTGGCCCAGTGCCCAAGGCCCGCCGCGCGCCAGCTCCATAGCGTGGCATCCAGGCCGGTGACCCACTGGCCATCAGCGAAGCGGGCGTGCAGGAGGTTCTGCAGGGTTTCGCGGCTGTATCCGACGGACTCGGGGTGAAAGTCGTTGACGCTGATATCAACCAGGCACAGCCGTTGTACATCAGCACGCTGGCGCAACAACTTGATCTCGCGGGCGCACAGCGGGCAGTCGCCATCGTAGTAGAGGGTCAGGGGCCAGCTCGGTTGCATATTCATGGTCTAACTCTTTGTATAAGTCTTGTACAAAGTATGCTGGAAATAGCTGGGTTACAATGCGGCCAACATTTTTTCTGTGATACCTGCGCCTATGTCCGATCACGTTGGTAGTGCGTCCCTCGTTTCGAGTGCTCTCAAGCAGGAAGAGTTATTTCCCATTCGTGAAGTGGCGCGCCTGACTGGTGTCAATCCGGTCACCCTGCGGGCTTGGGAGCGGCGCTATGGGTTGATCCAGCCGACGCGCACCGACAGCGGTCATCGTCTGTATTCACAGGTCGATATCGAGTCGGTGCGCAGCATCCTGGCGTGGATCGAGCGCGGCGTTGCAGTTAGCAAGGTCGGTAAGATTCTGGCCAAAAGCAGTTCGATCAAATCAGCCAGCTCGCCAGTTTATGAAGAAGTCAGTGCCAGCGAATGGGGCGAGTGGCAAGCCCAGCTCCGCCGCGCCATCAGTGCCTTTGATGAAGTGCGCTTGGATCGACTGTACGGCCAGATTTTCTCCAGCTATCCACTGCCCGTGGTGTTTCAGGACATCCTGATGCCGCTGTGGCAGGAGCTGTTGCTGCGCCAGGAGGAATACGGCCAGACCAGCGAATGGCTGTTTTTCGACACCTTCCTGCGTGCACGTACGTTGCAGCGCCTGCAGGTGTTGCGCGCTCAGGTTGAGGAGCGCGTGCTGCTGGCGGCCTTGCCGGGCCACTGCCGCGAGTTGGAGCTGCTGGTAGCTGGGTTGCTCTTGAGCAGCGCCGAAACGGCGGTCAGCGTATTGGGCCTGGGCCAGCCGTTGGAAGAGCTGACGCTGATCTGTGAAAAAATGCAGCCCCAGGCGCTCGTGCTGTTCTCCAACCAGCCGCCCACTGATGATCTGCCTAAAGTGCTCTCGCGCCTTGCGCTGGCGCTGGATTGTCCGCTGGTGATGGCCGGTGACGGTGCTGACCTCGCCGAGGAAAGTCTCAGCGGCTCACCGATTGCCTGCTTGGGCAATGAAGGCCGCCTGATGCAGCGCCGCCTGCAGCAGTTTCTGGCTGGCCACCTCGATACCTGATTTCTCCACTAAGTACCCCTGAATTTGAGCGGCCTCCCGGCGGGTGGTCGCGCTTTGGTGTGCCCAGAAATTACTGTCGTTTTTAATTAGTTGTACAGCTTGTACAGAAAATTGCTTGCTATCTGGGTCTTTAGGCTATACAAAAGCTATACATTTTTTGTTTGTGTATAGCCTGTATCCATTCGTACAGCTTGAGGACTCAGCAACATGACCCAATACCGTGCACCCCTTCGTGACATGCGTTTCGTTTTTGACGAGGTGCTCGACGCTTATGCCACCTTGCAGTCGCTGCCTAGTCAGCGCGAGTTCGGAAACGACCTCGGTGGCGCCATTCTGGAAGAAGCCGCCAAATTGGCGGAGAACGTACTGGCCCCACTCAATGGCCCCGGTGATAAGCAGGGCTGTCAGTACGATCCGGAAAGTAAATCGGTTAAAGCACCGGACGGTTTCCGCGCTGCTTACCAACAGTTCGCCGAAGGCGGATGGACCGCACTGGCCTGTACCCCCGAGTTTGGCGGTCAGGGCTTGCCCCATGTGCTGAACATGATGGTTGAGGAGATGGTTTGCTCGGCCAACCTGTCGCTGGGCATGTACCCAGGCCTGACTCATGGCGCGATCAATGCGCTGACTGCTCACGGTGCCCGTGAATTGCAGGAACGCTACCTGCCAAAACTGATCAGCGGTGAGTGGACAGGCACCATGTGCCTGACCGAGCCACAGTGCGGTACCGACCTGGGCTTGATCCGTACACGTGCTGTACCTCAGGCGAACGGCAGCTATGCCATCAGCGGTACCAAGATCTGGATCACCGGTGGGGAACACGATCTGGCCGACAACATCCTGCACCTGGTATTGGCTAAGCTGCCCGATGCACCGGACAGCGTAAAAGGCATTTCACTGTTCCTGGTGCCCAAGTTCTTGGAAGACGGCAGCCGTAACCCGGCATTCTGCGGTGGTCTTGAACACAAAATGGGTATCAAGGGTTCAGCCACCTGTGTGATGAACTTCGAAGGGGCTCAGGGCTGGCTGATTGGCGAGCCGAACAAGGGCCTCAAGTGCATGTTCACCATGATGAACTCGGCGCGCTTGATGGTGGGCATGCAAGGGCTTGGTATTGCTGAAAGTGCTTACCAAGTCAGCCTTGGTTTCGCCAAAGAGCGCCTGCAAAGCCGTTCGCTGTCGGGCCCGAAAGCCGCTGATAAACCTGCTGATCCAATCATTGTGCATCCGGACGTACGCCGCATGTTGCTGCGCCAGAAGGTGACCATCGAAGGGTGCCGTGCCCTGGCCTACTTCACCGGTCTGCACGAGGATGTGGCTCATGACCATGAAGACCCAGCTGTGCGTGAGCAAGCCGATGATCTGGTGCAGTTGCTGACGCCGGTGGTTAAAGCCTTCCTCACCGACGAAGGCTTCAACAGTGCCAACGAAGGGTTGCAGGTACTCGGCGGCTCCGGGTTTACCGAGGACTGGGGCATCGAGCAGCTGGTGCGTGATTCACGTATCACACGAATTTATGAAGGGACCAACGGTATTCAGGCGCTTGACCTCGTGGGTCGCAAGCTAGCGCTGGGTGGGGGACGTGCTGTGCGCAATTACTTCGCCCTCATCGAGGGTTGGCTCAAGGCGCATGCCGAGGCTGATCACGTAATGGCCGTGGGTGGTGCACTCAAGCAACTGCAGCAAGCCACGATGTGGATTGCCACCGAAGGCATGAAAGATCCTGAGCAAGCGGGTGCTGCAGCTACACCTTACTTACGTCTGTTCGCCCTCACCAGCCTGGCCTGGATGTGGGCACGTATGGCTGCGGTGGCCAAAGCCAAGCTTGCCGAAGGCAGCACAGAAACAGCCTTTTATGGCGCCAAGCTGAAGTCTGCAGACTTCTTTATGGCGCGCATCCTGACGGAAACCCACAGCCTGCTGGCTGAGGTTAAAGCTGGTAAAGCCACCTTGATGGCCTTCAGCGATGAGGAATTTGCTGCCTAAAACGACTGCGCAATCCGATAGCCACAAGTTCCGCCCATTTTCGGTTATCGGATTTTTTTATCCCTGCTGCAGGCATTTAGCCTGCACTTTAGGCCCGCCTGATTGCGGGTCTTTTTTTGTCTGTTAGTTGTGGGCGTTGTTCAGCCGTGGCGTGCCTGTGGTTGTTCGCGTAGCAGGTGTTGCTGGTAAATGTAGTGGCGCAGCTGCTCATCGCCTTGCGGGTCAAGGGTATGCAGCTGATAGGCCTGCAGACCGTCTGCGGTTTCGCGGACAAAGACCCCCGATACGGCAATTGGTGCGTGTTCATCCACGGGTAACACCAGTTGAAAGCTCTTGGGTGCCTTGCGCTGTGCGCGGTGTTCGATCAGTGCACCGTTCGCAGACAACTGATGAATCCACAGGTCACTCGGCTGTGTGTTGGGCTTGTACAGCGGTAACGGCTCGGGCAGGGGCGAGCGCCATGCACGGTTGATCTCGCCTTCATCGATGATCTGCGGCGCGCCGAGCTGCAGGCAGGGTGCATTACGTTCATCCTGGCTAAGGTGCTGGTTGGCGATGTGCGCATGCAGGCTCAGCTGTTCATTGGCCGCACACTGCGACAGCAGTTCGCTGAGCTGTTTGCCCAGTTCAACCGGCACGCCCGTTTGTCTGGGCGGCACGCTGTTCGTGGGCTGATGCAGCTGGCGGATAAAGGCCAGTTCGGCCTGAGTCAGAAGTGCTTGTTCTTGCATGGGAGCGGTCTATATCAAGCTCTGGAGCTGTTGTGACCGCTGATCTGGGGATTAGTTAGTGCCGGTCGTCGCCTGCAAACGTGCCAGCTCGGCTTTGAGGACGGCCATCTCGGCTTCCAGCTCTTTGACCCGTTCCTGGGCTAGCACTTGTTCGGTGACGTTTTTCTGGATGCCGATGTAGTAGGTCAGCTGGTCGGCGTCATTAACCACCGGGGTGATTGATAGCTCGTTCCAGAACGGGCTGCCGTCCTTGCGGTAATTGCGGATGATCTGCCGGCACGGACGGTGGGCTTTGACCGCCTCACGGATGGCATCCAGGCCTGCTTGATCGCGGTCGCCAGCCTGCAGAAAACGACAATCCTGATAAAGGATGTCTTCGCTGGCGTAACCCGTGAGTTTTTCAAAGGCGGGATTGGCATAGATCAGGATGTTGTCGTCACCTTCCTGTTCGGCCACCACGATGCCGTCGTTGGAGGCGTTGATCACCAGTTGCAGCAGTTTGGCGTTGATCATGAGGCGATTTCCCAGTCTATGTCGGCTGCATTCTAAAACATCCGGGCGCTCTGTCTACTTGCGGCATAATGCCGTGCTTATCGATTTGGTTCTGACTGTTTCGGAGTTCTGCATGAAAATCGCCATCCTTTCCGGCTCGGTGTACGGCACCGCTGAGGAAGTTGCCCGCCACGCCGAGCGTCTGCTCAAGGCCGCCGGCCATGAGGCCTGGCACAACCCGCGCGCCAGTCTGGCGGATATTCAGGCGTTTGCTCCTGAAGCTTTTCTGGCGGTGACGTCGACCACCGGCATGGGTGAATTGCCGGATAACCTGCAGCCCCTGTACTACGCCATTCGTGATCATCTGCCGGCCTGGAGTGGTCTGCCGGGCGGGGTAATTGCCCTGGGCGACTCCAGCTATGGCGACACCTTCTGCGGTGGTGGGGAGCTGGTGCGCGAGCTGTATGCCGAGCTGGGCATCCGTGAAGTGCAGCCGATGCTGCGCCTGGACAGCAGCGAAAGCGTGACCCCGGAAACCGACGCCGAGCCCTGGCTGGCGGACTTTATTGCGGCGCTGCACGGCTGATGCACCCGCGCGCGCAAGAGCTGATCACGGCGCTGCAACTCCAGGCGCATCCGGAAGGTGGCTATTACCGCCGCCTGTATGAATCGTCTGCGCAGCTTGACGGTGGCCGTCTGTGCGGCACGGCGATCATCTTTCTGCTTCCCGCCGGCGCGGTCAGCCGTTGGCATCGGGTGGATGCCGACGAGCTCTGGCACTTTTATGAAGGTGCGCCGTTGGAGTTGCTGGTCGCCGAGCAGCCCGATGCCGTGCGCTGTGCGCGCTTGGGCCCGGTGGCAATTGGTCAACTGCCGCAGCGCTTAGTGCCAGCACATGCCTGGCAGGCGGCGCGCAGCACCGGGGCGTTTACCCTGGTGGGTTGTACGGTGACGCCGGGTTTCGACTTCGCCGGCTTCCAGTTGCTCAGCGATGACCCTCAGGCCCAGCGCGACTGGCCCATGCTGGCGCAGCTGCATCCCGAGCTGGTTTGACCTGCAAGGCCACCATGCTGGCCGCTAGAGCGACTCACCTTTGCGGCATCCCTCGCTAGACTCCTTGGCACTTCAATAACAAAAGCCGAGGAATTCATCATGACCGTTGCCCACGCACTGCCTGTTGTCAGCCTCAAGGATCAGGTGTCTGCTGCCGAATGGCAGACCCGCGTAGACCTGGCCGCTTGTTACCGGCTGATTGCCCTGTATGGCTGGGATGACCTGATCTTCACCCATATCTCGGCCAAAATTCCCGGCAGCGAAGACTTCCTGATCAACCCCTATGGTCTGATGTTCCATGAGATCACAGCCTCCAGCCTGGTGAAGATCGACCTGGCCGGCAACAAGCTGATGGACAGCCCGTTCGACATCAACCCCGCCGGCTACACCATCCACAGCGCCGTGCACGAGGTGCGCCACGATGTTGGTTGCGTGCTGCATATCCACACCCCGCAGGGGATTGCCGTATCCGCGCAAAAGCAGGGTTTGCTGCCACTGTCGCAGCAGTCGCTGTTCGTTCTCGCCAGCCTGGCCTATCACGGCTATGAAGGGGTGGCGCTGAACCATGACGAGAAGTCGCGGCTGCAGGCGGACCTGGGCGACAAGAACTTTATGATCCTGCCCAACCATGGCTTGCTTACCGCTTTCGGCAGCATCGCCGATGCCTTCCTCGGCATGTTTACCCTGCAGCGCGCCTGCGAGATTCAGGTGATGGCGCAGAGTGGCGGGGCGGAGCTGATCCATATCCCGCAACAGGTCCTCGACGGTGCCCGGGCGATGATTGCCGGCGTGATGAAAAGTCCGCAGGGCATGGGTGGCGCTTTGCCGTGGCCGGCGCTGCTGCGCAAGCTGGATCAACAGATGCCAGGTTACGCAGCATGACGGCGCTGCCAGGGATTGCCCTGGCGGATTGGCGCAGTGCGGGGCTGACCTTTAGCTTTAACGGCCATGGCATCTGCTACTGGACGGCCGGTCAGGGCGAGCCGCTGTTGCTGATTCACGGCTTTCCGACCGCCAGCTGGGACTGGCATTACCTGTGGGCTTCACTGGCTGAGCGTTACCAGGTAATTGCCTGCGACATGCTCGGCTTTGGTGACTCGGCCAAACCCCGTGGACATGCCTACAGCCTGCTGGAACAGGCTGATCTGCAACAGGCGCTGCTGGCGCATCTGGGGATTGGTCAGCCAGTGCATGTGCTGGCCCACGACTACGGCGACAGCGTGGCGCAGGAGCTGCTGGCACGGCATCAGAACGGGCGCGTACAACTCGCCAGTTGTGTCTTTCTCAATGGCGGGCTGTTTCCGGAAACCCACCATCCGGTATTGGTGCAGAAGCTGCTACTCAGCCCCATCGGCCCGCTGATTGGCCGGCTATTCAGCCGCCAGAAGCTGGCGCAGAGTTTTGCCAAAGTGTTCGGCCCACAGACCCAGCCCAGTGAGCGTGAATTGGATGACTTCTGGAGCCTGATCGCCGCCCACAACGGCCCGGCGGTGATGCACCGCTTGATCCGCTATATGCCCGAGCGCCGCGTCAACCGCGACCGCTGGGTGGCGGCGATGCAGTCCACGGCGGTGCCGATGCGGGTGATCGATGGCGCAGTCGACCCGATTTCCGGGGCGCATATGGTGGCGCGTTACCGCGAGCTGATCCCCCAGCCGGACACCGTGCTACTGGAGGGCATTGGTCATTATCCGCAGACCGAGGCCCCAGCTCAGGTGCTGGCGCATTACCTGCAATTTCGTGAAGGGCTGGAGGCCACATAATGCAACGACGTACTGTTCTGAAAGGTGCCGCCATCGGTGGTGTAGCGGCTTTGGGGGCCGGGTTCTGGGCATTGCCCAGCGGTGAGGCGCCAGCCGCAGTCAGCCTGGATGCGGCCCAGCAGCTTTTGGCCGGTTTGGTCGATCAGCCATTGCGCAGCCTCAAGGGTTGGAGCCCGGCTGAAGTGTTCAACCATTGTGCGCAGAGCATCGAGTACTCCATCAGTGGTTATCCCGAACTCAAGCCGGGTTGGTTCCGCAGCAGCGTCGGCCCGCTGGCCTTTAGCGTATTTGCCGCGCGTGGGGCGATGCGTCATCCGCTGAATGAGGCCATTCCCGGCGCGGCCCCGCTGAATGCGCCAGCTACGCAAGCCCACGCGCTACAGCGTTTGCAACAAGCCTTTGCCGACTTCGCTGCGTATCAGGGCGAGTTGCAGCCGCATTTTGCCTACGGCGCGCTTAGTCATGCCGATTACGCTCAGGCCCATGTGTTGCATCTGTATAACCACTTGAGCCTGATCCGCCCTGCCTGACTATCCCGCTGCTTTATTGCGCACCATTCAGCGCTGCGCGTAGCTATTGTGACCAGAGCGCGACTGTTGGACACTCGGCGCATTGTTAATCTGCCGAGGAATGCTGCATGAGCGACGCCATCCGTTTTCAAGATCAGGTTGTAATCGTCACCGGGGCCGGCGGCGGCCTGGGCCGCGCCCATGCGCTGTTGTTCGCCAAGCACGGTGCCAAGGTGGTGGTGAATGACTTGGGCGGCAGCACCCACGGTGAAGGCGCCAATGCCTCGGCGGCCGATAAGGTGGTTGAGGAAATCCGCGCAGCGGGCGGCACCGCTGTGGCCAACCACGACTCAGTGACCGACGGCGAGAAGATCGTGCAGTGCGCCCTGGATACCTTTGGCCGCATCGATGTGGTGGTGAATAACGCCGGCATCCTGCGCGACAAGACTTTCCACAAGATGGAAGACGCCGACTGGGACCTGGTTTACAAAGTCCACGTCGAAGGTGCCTACAAGGTCACCCGCGCCGCCTGGCCGCATATGCGTGAGCAGGGTTATGGTCGGGTGATTTTCACCGCATCCACGTCGGGCATTTACGGCAACTTCGGTCAGTCCAACTACGGCATGGCCAAGCTCGGCCTGTACGGCCTGACCCGCACCCTGGCCCTCGAAGGGCGCAAGAACAACATCCTGGTCAACGCCATCGCGCCTACTGGCGGCACGCGCATGACCGAAGGCCTGATTCCGCCGCAAGTGTTCGAGCAGCTCAAGCCTGAGCTGGTCAGCCCGCTGGTGGTGTACCTGGCGAGCAATGCCTGCGAAGAAACCTCCGGCCTGTTCGAAGTCGGCGGTGGCTGGATGGGCAAAGTGCGTTGGGAGCGCAGCCTGGGTGCTGGCTTCGATCCGCGTGAAGGCTACAGCCCGGAAGACGTGGCGGCCAACTTCGCGCAGATTTGCGACTTCGAAGGTGCGGCCCATCCAAAGGACAATATCGAAGCGATGAAAGAGATGATGGCCAACCTGCAGAAGTTCGCCCTCTGATTGCGCCACTCTGGCGGGGAGATCGGTCAGCAGGCTGATTTCCACCGCGCAGGGCTTTAAGGTGAAGGCCGGCTAAATGCCGGCCTTCGGCTTTTTAGGGAGCAGGTTATGCGCGTCATTATCGAAAAAAACGGCCCGGTCACTACCCTGATCATCAACCGCGCTGAGGTGCGCAATGCAGTCGACCGGCCGACGGCTGAGGCGCTGGCCTCTGCCCTACGTGCATTCGAGGCGGATGAGCAGGCGCGGGTGGCGGTGCTGGCTGGGGCGGGTGGAACCTTCTGCGCCGGCGCTGATCTGGGTGCGGTGGCTGCAGGCGCTGAGCGCGCCAATCGCCTGGAAACCGAGGGTGACGGGCCGATGGGGCCGAGTCGCATGCTGCTGAGCAAACCGCTGATTGCCGCCATCGAAGGTCACGCGGTAGCCGGTGGCCTGGAGCTGGCGCTGCTCGCCGACCTGCGGGTGATGGCCGATAACGCCGTACTTGGGGTGTTCTGCCGGCGCTTTGGCGTGCCGCTGATCGACGGCGGCACCGTGCGTTTGCCACGGATTATCGGCCAGGGCCGCGCGCTGGATCTGATTCTCACCGGTCGCCCGGTAGTGGCCGAGGAAGCGCTGAGCATGGGCCTGGTCAATCGGGTGGTCTCAGCCGGTAGCGCGTTGGCTGCAGCGCAGCAACTGGCACTGGAGATTGCCGGCTTCCCACAACGCTGCATGCTCGCTGACCGCGCCAGCGCTTATGCGCAGTGGGATCTTCCTTTTGCGCAGGCGCTGGGCAACGAGTTTGCCGGCGGCATGGCGGTGATTGCCAGTGGCGAAACCCAGGCCGGCGCACAGCGCTTCAAGGATGGTACGGGGCGACACGGCAAATTCTGAGCCGCGTGTTTACGGTTTGCCCGGAATCCCGTATTTACGCAGACGCATGGCAATCGCGCTGTGCGAGGTGTGCAGACGGGTCGCCAGTTGCCGGGTCGAGGGATGGCTGGGATAGAGCTTTTCCAGCAGGGCTTTTTCGAACTGGTCCACTGCCGCTTCCAGGCTGCTGACTTCGCCCTCGGCCTGCTGCGCTGCTACTGCGGTGCCAGCGATATCCAGATCATCGATCTGCACCAGATTGCTTTCGCAGATGGCGGCGGCGCGGAAAATCACGTTCTGCAACTGCCGCACATTGCCCGGCCAGCGGTTGCCCAGCAGCGCCGGGTAGGTGTCCGGCGTCAGGCGGCAAGGAAGGCGTTGGATCTGCGCGCAGGCCTGCTGCATAAAGTGCCGCGCCAGCAGCAGGATGTCCTGGCCGCGTTCGCGCAGGGGCGGGACTTCCAGGTTGAGCACGTTGAGGCGATAGAACAGGTCCTCACGGAACGCGCCCTCGTTGACCATCTTTTCCAGGTCGCGGTGTGTGGCGCTGAGGATGCGCACATTGACCTTGACCTCACGCTCGCCGCCCACGCGGCGGAAAGTACCATCGCTTAAAAAGCGCAGCAGCTTGGCCTGCAGGTACGGTGACATTTCGCCGATTTCATCGAGAAACACCGTGCCCTGGTTGGCCAGTTCCAGCAGCCCCGGCTTGCCGCCGCGCTGGGCCCCGGTAAAGGCGCCGGGGGCGTAGCCGAACAGCTCGCTTTCGGCGAGGTTCTCCGGCAATGCCGCACAGTTAAGCGCGAGAAATGGCGCTGTGCGTCGCGTGCTGATGGCGTGACAGGCGCGCGCCACCAGCTCTTTGCCGGTGCCGGTTTCTCCCTGAATCAGCAGCGGCGCATCCAGGGTAGCAACGCGCTGGGCGCGGGTCTTCAGGCTGCGAATCGGTGCGGAGTCACCGAGCAGCGAGTCGAAGCCTTCGGCATGGTCGTGGTGCAGTGCCGCCAGGCGCTCGCCGATGCGGCTCGGCGCATACAGGCTGAGCAGGCCGCCGGCCAGTTGCCGCGCGCCGCCATCGACGCCTTCGGTGATCGGCTGCGCATCCAGCAGCAGCGCCTGGCCCTTGAGCGTGACCTCGCGCATTGGCAGGCGGAAACCCTGGTCGAGCAGCGCCTGGTGCAGATCGTTGTCGGCGAACAGCTCGCCAATGCCCAGGCCATCAGGCTGTTGGCCACAGAGTTCGATCAGCGCCGGGTTGGCCAACAGCACGCGGCCCTGGCTGTCGACCGCCAACACCGGGTCGGTCATGGCCGCAAGCAGGGCGTCGAGCTGCAGATGGCGGCGCTGGCCGGGGAGGATGTCGACAATGGTCACCGCCTGCACGCCACGTACCTTGAACAGCGCCTCGCGCAGCTCGTCGAGCACATCGGTGCTCAAGGTCGGCGCGTCTATGTAGACGTTCGGCGGCACCATCTCCACCGCATCCAGATTGAGATTGCGCCCACCGAGCAGCGCCAGCACTTCCTGGGTGATGCCAACGCGGTCGATAAAGCTGACGTGAATACGCATGAAAACGGGCGGCCGACTGGTTTACAGGTGCGCCAGTATGCCCGGTCTGTGGGGCTTAGTTAACCGAGGGGCGCTCAACCGCACGTCAGGCGAATGATCACTTCGCTTTCATCGATATCGATATTCAAACGCTGCGGGTTGTAATCCATGGTCGCGGCGTCGCCGGGGGCGAGCACGCGGAGGGTTTTGGCGTTGGCCTGCTGCTGCACCTGCTCGATCAGCTCGCTGCTGGCGGTCTGACCGAGTACGCCATGAACCTGCTCGACATTGCAGTCGCCGCTGATTTCGGCGCTTGGTTGGGCGGGCTGCTGTGAGCTGCAACCGGCCAGTAGGGCGAGGAGGCTGAGGCCGGTGAGGGCGTGACGAAGTGCCATGTTCTATTTCCTTGTCTGCATAAAACTCGGGTCAGCCTAGCAGCCGTATCCGTTGTAGCTCAACGTTGGGCTGCTCAATCCGTACAGGTTACTGCATCAGCATTTCCGCAAGCCCGGCCAACTTCCCTACAATTGCGCTTTTCCCCAGAGCAGGAGGTTCTGTGCAAGCGGTGATCTCGATTCAACAGCTGAGCAAGACCTACGCCAGCGGCCATCCGGCGCTGCAGGACATCAACCTGGACATTCGCCCCGGCGAAATCTTTGCGCTGCTCGGCCCCAACGGCGCCGGCAAGACCACCCTGATCAGCATCATCTGCGGCATCGTCAATCCAGGCGGTGGGCGGGTGTTGGTGGGCGGTCAGGACATCATCAAGGACTACCGCGCTTCGCGCTCGCAGATCGGTCTGGTGCCGCAAGAGCTGGTCAGCGATGTGTTCGAAACCGTCTGGGCGACGGTGAAGTTCAGCCGTGGCCTGTTTGGCAAGAAGCCCAATCCGGCCTATCTGGAACAACTGCTCAAGGACCTGTCGCTGTGGGAAAAGCGCGACGCGAAGATTTTCGAGCTGTCCGGCGGCATGAAGCGTCGGGTGATGATCGCCAAGGCGCTGAGCCATGAGCCACAGATTCTGTTCCTCGACGAGCCCACTGCCGGCGTCGATGTCGAACTGCGCCGCGATATGTGGAACATGGTGCGCCGTCTGCGTGAGCGCGGTGTGACCATCATCCTCACCACCCACTACATCGAAGAGGCCGAGGAAATGGCCGACCGCATCGGGGTGATCAGCAAAGGCCGGATCATTCTGGTGGAAGACAAGCAGGCGCTGATGCACAAGCTCGGCAAGAAACAGCTGACGCTGCAGCTGCAACAGCCCCTGGCGAGCATCCCGGCTGAGCTGGCGCGTTACCCGCTGGAACTGAGCGACGAGGGCCGCGTGCTGGTGTTCACCTTCGACACCCAGAGCGAGCACACCGGCATCGCCGAACTGCTCAAGGACCTGGCCCAGCACGGCATCGACTTCAAGGATTTGCAGTCCAGCCAGAGTTCGCTGGAAGAAATCTTTGTGTCTTTGGTCAAGGAGTCGCGCGCATGAATTTCTACGCAATCCGTGCCATCTACCTGTTCGAACTGGCGCGCACCTGGCGCACCTTGTTGCAGAGCATCGCCACCCCGGTGATCAGCACCTCGCTGTATTTTGTGGTGTTCGGTTCGGCCATCGGTTCGAGCATGACCCAGGTGCAGGGCGTCAGTTACGGCGCGTTTATCGTGCCGGGGCTGATCATGCTGGCGCTGCTCACCGAGAGCATTTCCAACGCCTCGTTCGGCATCTACATGCCCAAGTATTCGGGGAGCATCTACGAGCTGCTGTCAGCGCCGGTGTCTTACCTGGAAATCCTCATCGGCTATGTCGGCGCGGCGGCCACCAAGTCGATCATTCTCGGCCTGGTGATCCTGATTACCGCGCGGCTGTTCGTCGATTTCGAAATTCTCCACCCGCTGTGGATGCTGGCGTTTCTGGTGCTGACCGCGCTGACCTTCAGCCTGTTCGGCTTCATCATCGGCGTCTGGGCAGACGGCTGGGAGAAGTTGCAGGTGGTGCCGGCGCTTATCGTCACACCGCTGACCTTCCTCGGTGGCGCGTTCTACTCGATCAGCATGCTGCCACCGGCCTGGCAGACGGTGACGCTGTTCAACCCGGTGGTGTACCTGATCAGTGCATTCCGCTGGAGTTTCTACGGCGTGTCCGACGTCAACGTCGGCCTCAGCCTGGCGATGATTCTCGGCTTTCTGCTGCTGTGCATTCTGGCCGTGGGCGTGATCTTCAAGACCGGTTATCGGTTGAAAAGCTGAAGCGCGCTTGATGCGCTAGTGTGAAATGGTTCTTGCTGCGCGGCAGGTGCATCACGCAGCCACTGCCGTTATGGAGTGCAATGCAATGGACCATTCTGCCGCCTTGCCAGCTCTGCTGGCGCAGCTCTACCGCGATGAATCGCGCGCGTGCTGCCCACCCTGATCTATCTGCTGGGCGATTTCGACCTGGTCGATGACGCGCCGCTTCTCAATCGCCGCCTGGGCCGCGTCCAGCCTGCCCGTGATTCCTATCAGCGGGCACTGCAACTGGCGCAGCAGGGCGCTGATCGGCAGTTTCTGCAGATGCGCCTGGACGAGTTGCCGACCGGCTAAGCCGATATCCGCCTGGCGGATAAACGCAGCTTGGCTACCGTTGGTCGGGCCTGAAAATATTTTGGACGGCGCTATCGATTCAGCGCTGCGCCGATAGATTAGTCAGTAACCGCGCCGCATCCCCGGAGAACGCCATGAAATTCCCGTGCTTGTTCTACAGAAACGAGCATGCGCTTCATCACTCGCCCGACAGCCCGCGTGACGAGGAGTGTTTCGCCTACGCCGAGTCGGTGGCGCAGAGCGGCCGCATGCTCGCCGCCGAAGCGCTGGAATCGGTGCAGACAGCCACCACGGTGCGCATGCGCGGCGGCAAGCGGTCGATCACCGATGGGCCGTTTGCCGAAACCAAAGAGCAGCTGGCCGGTTTCTATCTGGTCGAGGCCCGCGACCTGAACGAAGCCATCCAGCTGGCCGGGCATATTCCGGCGGCGCGCGTCGGTTGTGTGGAAGTCCGCCCGGTGCGCGAGCTGCAGGTTTGACCCCACCACGAGAGCAAGGAGCGTCGAAATGAGCAGCACTCAAGCACAGATTCAACAGCAATTGGACTCCTGGGCCACCGCCTGCCGCAGCAAGGATGTCAGCCAGATCATGCGCCACTACGCCGAGGATGTGGTGGCCTACGATGCCATTGGCCCGCTGCGCTTTGTTGGCCGTGCGGCCTATCAGGCACACTGGCAGGCTTGCATGGAAGCGTGCCCCGGCCCGGGCTTGTTCGAGATTCATCAGCCGAGCTTTTTGCTCAGTGGCGAGCTGGCCGTGGTGCACTACCTGTTCCACTGCGGCGGAACCGATGACCAGGGCGTATTGCACAGCAGCTGGATGCGCGTCAGCCAGTGTTTCCGCCTGCTGGGAGGGCAATGGTTGATCGCCCACGAGCATTTCTCCATGCCGGGCGACATGGAAAGCGGAAAAATTTTGTTTGATTTGCAGCCCTAGTCTTGTAACTCACGGGGGGCAAGGGTTTGAGCACTTCTACAGTATTGATATTGCATATTTGTGGCTGCGACCAACGTCTTAGGGGTTGCCTACAGGGGGGCTTAGTGGCGTAGGCTGGAGTTGTCGCCTTGCTTGGCGACGCTTTCGCGAACAGTTGAAGAAGGAAAGCTTTATGCAAATCCAAGTTCACAGCGATAACCACATCGAAGGCAGTGCTCGTCTGGTTGAGTGGGTGAGTGCCAGTGTTTCCAGCAAACTGGAGCGCTTCGATGACGAGTTGACCCGCATCGTTGTCCACCTGCATGACGACAACGGCGCCAAAGCCGGCGCGCACGACAAACGCTGCCAGATCGAAGCACGGCCAAAAGGCCTGCAACCTATTTCCGTCACCCACAAGGCCGAGTCACTGGAACAGGCCATCGACGGCTCCATCGAAAAACTGCACCACGCCCTTGAGCATCAATTCGGCAAACTGCGCAGCAAGCGCGTCACGCCACTGCACGCCGATGAGGCGAACGATATTCCCGGTCAGGACGCATTGCTGGAAGAGGACTTCCTCGCTGAGGAACGTCTGCGCGCTGTCTAGGTAAACGTCACGGGCAACCGGCCAGGCTGGCTGCCCATCAACCCATCACACGCGCCCCCGCAGGTTTTTGCGGGGGCGCTGTCGTTTCAGGGCCTCACTAAGTGGTGCGCTGCCTGCCAGCGGCAACAGCCTGCCTGAGGCGGCAAAGCGTTTCCTCTTCGTTCAAGGCTGAGTGCGCAGAAAGCCCGGTTTTACTGGCGTGTAGGTGGTTGGCCCATATTCTGCAGAAATGCCTGCCAGCTGACCTATGCAGGGATTCGCCATGACCAGTATTTCCAACAACTCGCCGCTGGCGAGCTACTTTGCCAACACCGCCAAACCCACGACGGATGGTGCTGCGGGCAGCGCCAACAGCAAGGACAAACCCGCTGCGGCCACTGACCCGCTTGCGGAAATTCACCGCTTTGCCAGCGGCATGGTGGCCAACAGCCGCGGCGGATTGTTGCGCGCGATGAACGCCGAAAGCAGCGGTGCCAGTAATGCGATTGCCAGTGATCGCTTCCGCCCGGTAACCGAGCAGGCCAGCGATACGTCGAAAATTGCCTTGCCGGATGTCGCTGAACTGGACCGTGAAGATGCAGCCAAACTGCTGGCGCAAATCAACAAGCTGGTCGACGCCGGCCTGGACAAGACCGACAGCTTTGTGGGTTACAACGGCGACAAACAGACAGAGTCGTTGACCACCTACCGTGATTGGCTGCAGGCCCGGGGCGGCGTCAGTATTTACGTCTAAGCATTCGGCCGTTGATATTGCCGCTGGGCGTCCAGCGCATTGGGCTGGTTTCAACGCGCGAGGTGCGCCAAGATCATCCGAACACATTGATGGGCATGCCAGTGAGCCTGTTCAGGTCGAGGGGGATTATGGCTAGCAAGGGTTTTATTCGGGCGATCGTCGCCCCGGGGTTGGCGCTGCTGTGCGCTGCGGGTGCACAAGCCGCCGAGGACGCGCAACTGGTTGGGCTGATCAACAGCTACCGCAGCGAAGTGCAGCGGTGTGGCGAGCAGGCTTCTGCCGAGCTGCCGCCGCTGACGGCAGATCCACGCTTGGTGCAACCGGTAGGACGCGCGGGGGATCTGCAGCAAGCGATGAGCGCCGCCGGCTACCCGATGGTCAACGTGCAGGCCATCAGCCTGTCCGGGCCGCGTGACGCGGCGGCGGCGCTGACCGTGTTGCGGGAGAGCTTCTGCACGATTGTGCTGGACCCGCAGTTTGTCGATATCGGCGTCAATCAGCAGGGCCGCGAGTGGCGTATTCTGCTGGCCCGACCGCTGCTCACCGCACGCCTGGGCGACTGGCAGGCCGAAGGGCAGAAGCTGCTTGAGCAGGTCAACAGTGCGCGCAGCACCGCGCGTCAGTGCGGTAATCAACCCTTTGCCGCTGCCGCGCCGCTGACCTGGAATGCCACCCTGGGCAGTACCGCTGAAGCCCACAGCCGCGCCATGGCCAACGGCAACTTCTTTGACCACCAAGACCCTGATGGCCGCACCCCTGGCGATCGCGCGGAGCTGGCGGGTTACAGCGGCCAACGTGTCGGCGAGAACATCGCTGCCGGGCTTGATACCGCCAGCAAAGTGATCGCCGGCTGGCTGGCCAGCCCGGGGCACTGCGCCAACCTGATGAACCCGCAGTTCAGCGAATTGGGCGCGGCTTACGCCAACGACCCGAAAAGCGATGCCGGGATCTATTGGACGGCGCTGTTTGGCGCGCCGTAATGGCGGTAATGCCGCTCAAATCCGTTACTTGATCGGCGGATGAACCCGGCTCCTGGCTTTGGTGCGTGCGGCCAGGCTCATCAGTTGCTGGAACTTAGGGCACTCCAGGTGGTTTTCTGCCGGGCAGGAGGCGGCGTGGCGCAGGCCGTCGCGGATGGCGCTGAGGCGTTTGATGCTGCGGTCCAGCTCGTCGGCCTTGGCTTGCAGTTGCGCGCGGTCAATCTCCGGCTGGCTGCCTGCGGCGAGCATGGTGGCGATTTCATCCAGGGAAAACCCCGCCTCACGGCCGAGGGCGATCAGTGCCAGGCGTTGGATTACTGAGTCGCTGAACACGCGTTTGAGGCCGTTGCGGCCGATGGAGCGGATCAGGCCTTTCTCTTCGTAATAGCGCAGGGTCGATGCTGGTAAACCTGACCAGCGCGAGACTTTGCCGATATCCATCTCTTTCATCCTTGACCTCAAGTTGACTTGAACTGGCAGGCTTATGAAAACAGCCTTTCAGACAAAGCAAAAGAGGTGGATATGAACAGTCAGTTGATCCTGCACGTGCTCTTGGTCGGCGTGGGCGCAACGCTGCTGATGGATGCCTGGGCGCTGGCGCGGCGGCGCTTGTTCGGCATTGCCTCGCTGGACTACGCCCTGGTCGGCCGCTGGCTGGGGCATATGCGCCATGGCCGTTTCCAGCATGCGGCTATTGGTAAGGCGCAACCCGTACGTGGCGAGCGGTTACTGGGCTGGTGCAGCCATTACCTGATCGGCGTGGCCTTTGTCAGCCTGTTTGTGGCGCTAGTCGGGCCGCAGTGGCTGTGCCGACCAACGCTGTTGCCGGCGTTGCTGCTGGGTGTTATCAGCGTGGCGGCGCCGTTGCTGCTGATGCAGCCAGCGTTCGGCATGGGCCTGGCAGCCTCACGCATGGCCAACCCCCGGCAGATCAGACTGCGTGCGTTGGTTACCCATTTGGTGTTCGGCCTGGGCGTGTACCTGGTCAGTTGGGTTGTGGCGCAGCTGCTGGCTTTGCCTCTCTGCCCCTAAGGCCGGCTGCTTAGCCCAGTACCCGCGCCAGATGCTGCTCGTAGCGGGCGATATCTGCTTCGATGGCCGGGCGCTTCATCACGTCGACGCAGAGGAAGGTCGGCAGGGCGCTCATGCCGAGGAACTGGTTAGCCTTATGGAACGGGAAGTAAACGGCGTCCACGCCTTTGCCTTCAAAGAAGTCGCTCGGGTCGTCGAAGGCTTGCTGCGGGGCGTTCCAGGTTAGTGACAGCATGTATTGCTTGCCCTGAATCAGGCCGCCGCTGCCGTATTTTTGCGAGGCGTCCGAGCGGGTGCGGCCGTCGCTGGCATAGAGGCTGCCGTGGCCTTCGGTAAACACCTCGTCGAGGTACTTTTTCACCGTCCAGGGCGCGCCCATCCACCAGCCGGGCATTTGATAAATGATCACGTCGGCCCAGAGAAATTTCTGCACTTCCTCAGCGATGTCGTAACCGCTGTCGATGTGGGTGTGCTTGAGGTCGAAACCTGCGTGGTCGAGAAAGGCCAGCGCGGTGTCGTGCAGGGTGGTGTTGTAGCGGCCGTCGGAGTGGGCGAACTGTTTACCGCCGTTGAGCAGCAGAATCTTCTTCATGGCATGAGCCTCGGTAAATGATGGCCGCATGCTAGGTCGTGCAGGCGAGTCGAAACAGCCGTTGGCGGGCAAATGACATGTGACTAAAACGCATGAATACGCCGAGGTTGGTTGTTGTAGGGTAACTAAACCCACCCTGCCAGGAGCCCACGATGGCTGATCACTACGGATTTATCCTGCACGCCCATACCCGCCCGGAAAAAGCCGCCGAGTTCGAGGCGCTGTTCCGTGCGTATGTTGCACCCAGCCGCGCGGAGCCTGGCTGTATCGCTTACCACATGCTGCGTGACCAACAGGACCCGACGCTGTTTATCTTCTATGAGGTCTGGCAGTCACGGGCGCACTTGGCCACTCACAGCGCCTTGCCGCATATGCGTGAGTTTCATGAGCGGCGCATGGAATACCTGCGCAGTGATTTCGAGATTCGTGAGATCGAGATGCTCAGCCCGGCAGGCTGACGGCGCGCGTCTGTATGGCTTTAGTGAAGGGGCGACTCTCCGGTGAGAGAGCCGCCAAGCACTATGTCTACGGTTTCTCCACCACGACATAACGTTTGCCGCCACTGCGTTTGGCCACGTACATGGCCTCATCCGCGAACTGCACCAGCTGCAATTCGTTCTGGCAGTGTTCGGGGTACACCGCGATGCCCAGGCTTGGCGCGCTGAGCAAGCGATGCCCATCCAGCAGGTAGGGCGCGCTGAGGGCGGTAATAATCTTCTCGGCCACCAGGGTGGCATCCTCCTGGCGGCCGATGTTATCCAGAATCACCGCAAACTCGTCACCGCCCAGGCGACCCACCGTGTCGGACTCACGCACGCACTGGCGTAAACGCCGGGCCACTTCCTGCAGCAACAGATCGCCGGTGCTGTGGCCGAAGCTGTCGTTGATCTGCTTGAAGTTATCCATATCGAGGTAAAGCACCGCCAGCTGCAAGGTGTCGCGTTTGGCGCGCTGCAAGGCGCTGCGCAGGCGGTCGAGAAACAGCGTGCGGTTGGAGAGTTCAGTCAGCTGGTCGTATTGGGCGAGAAACTCCAGGCGCGACTGTGTGCGTTTTCGCTCAATCGCCGTCGCCACCTGACTGGAGACAAACTGCAGCAGCGCCTGGTCCTGTTCGGTGTAGCGCACCTTGGCGCTGTGGTTCTGCAGCACCAGTGCGCCGATGGTCTGGGTGCCGGAGATCAGCGGCACGCCCAGCCAGTCCAGCGCGCGCGGCGCGGCCTCGGGTTCATGCTGGGCAAGCCATTGGTTGGCGGTTTCCGGCGTCAACAGCAAAGCGTTGCCGGTGCGGATCACCTCAGCACAAAAGCGGCTGGTGGCCGTGGGTGTGGCGCATTGCTCGATCTGATAGGTCAGGTTCAACTGATCACTCACCGCGTCATACAGAGCCACGCAGAAATGCCGGGCGGGCAGCAGCTGCGCCATCACCTCATGCACGCGGCCGTAGAGCATGTGCAGATCACCCGCCGCGTGAGCCGCTTCCGAGACCGCATACAACGCCGCTTGCACCGCCTCGGCCCGCTTGCGTTGGGTGATATCACGCGCCACACCAACGCGCACTTGCTCGGCCTCCAGCCACTGGGCAGACCACATGATGTGCACGATATGGCCGTCTTTGTGGATGTAGCGGTTCTCGTGGTCGTGCGAGGGCTGGCCCGAATTGATCTGCTTGACCAGCGCGCGGGTAGCCGCGCGGTCGTCCGGGGGCATCAGTTCAAAGGCGGTGCGGCCGACCATTTCTTCGGGGCGGTAGCCAAAAACCCGTTCGCTGGCCGCGCTGACGGACAGAAAGCGGCCCTCTACATCCACTACGCAGACAACGTCCAGCAGCAGATCCAGTAGTTTGTCGTGAGGCAGGTGCGGGTTTGACGTCATGGCCGTGAATATACTGCCCTGTTTGCGCGGTTCGCTAAAGCTATGGTAGCTCTCCGCGCGCGGTTGGTCTGTGCCTGCCCAGGCATGCTGCGCTTAATCAATGTACGGTCAATCGCTCGCGTACCAGCGCTTGCGCGTGCTGGGCCATCTGGTCGAGCAGGCGGTCGCGCTGCTTCTCGGCATCGCTCATGGCGCGCTTGCCGTGTTGTTTCACCAGGTAGGCGTGGATCTGCTGGACTTCGGTGGAGCGGAAGATCGGCGCCAGATCCTGCACCGCCACCAAACCGTTCGAACGCTGGCTGCGGGTGTTCATCAGCACCTGTGGCCCCTGCGCGGCCAGCACTTGAAAACCCATGGCCTCGAAGGTTGAAACCTTGCTGGCGACGCAGGCCAGTTCAGCGTGCGGGTACTGGGCGACCATCTGCTGCAGCAGGGCGCGGGCAATCCCGCGACGACGCTGTTTAGCCCGCACCGCCATGTAGGCCAGGGTGCAGGCCTCGGGATCATCCTGGGCTGGCAGGTAGAGCGCAAAACCGAGCACCTGGGAAGGGTCCACGTCATCAAGCGCCAGCAGCAACTGCGCGCGGCTGTTGAGGGTGCTGTCCATGGCCTGCAGGTACAGGTGCATTTCGTAGCCGATCACGTACTGGTACAGCTGATACAGCGGGTTGCTGGGCGTCAGCGACACCGGGCTGATATCGCTGAAGTAGTCCACCACCATCTGCAGCACCTGGCTTTTCAGCGACTCGGGCGGAGGGGTGTTCAGGTGTACAAGGGTGAACATCGTCAGTCTGGCTCCGGGCGGTCGGCAAGGGCGGCATTGTACCGCCCTCGGCCGGGCGTGTTTGCATGCGCGTGCGAGCGGAGGGCGGCCTTTGGGCAGGATCTGTAAGGCGATGACCACGCTTGGGCTATGATGCGCGCCCGCCACAGCGGCTCGCCCATCATCAGGTCACTATGTCCATCAATGCCCTCTACACCGACCTGTCCGATTATTACGATCTGATGTGCGCCGATATCGACTACCAGGCGCAAAGCCACTGCATTCATCGGCTGCAGCAGCTGTTCGGCAATGCCGGCAGCCGCCACCTCGACCTGGCCTGCGGAACGGGGCCGCATGTGCAGCATTTTATTGAGGCCGGCTACACCAGCAGCGGCCTGGATATTAACCAGCCGATGCTCGACAAGGCCGCCATCCGCTGCCCGCAGGCGCACTTTGCGGTGCAGGACATGTGCGCGTTCACCGTGAGCGAGCCGCAAGACCTGATCACCTGCTTTCTCTATTCCATCCATTACAGCGGCGGCATCGAACGGCTGAAAGCCTGCATCGCCAGCGCCCATGCGGCGCTTGAGGTTGAAGGGCTGTTCTGCTTCAACGTGGTCGACAAGGGCAAAATCGACAACAGCCTGTTTACCGCACACAGCGCTGAGTACGCAGATGGCCAGTTCACCTTCAGTTCCGGCTGGCATTACGCCGGCGAAGGTGAGCAGCAGGTGTTACGGCTGCGCATCGAAAAGGCCACGGCCGGTGAAACCCTGGTGTGGCACGACGAACACCCGATGGTGGCGGTGGGCTTTGTGGAGTTGCAGGCGTTGTTGCAGCCGTACTTTGACGTGCATGTGTTTGAGCATGACTACCAGAAACTTATCCCGTGGGATGGCGTTTCCGGGAATGCGTTGTTTGCCTGCGTAAAGCGCTAGCCACCTAGGGTGGATGACGCTGTGTTCATCCACTGCTGCTGCGGTTGTCCGGGCTACTGGCTGTTCTTCATTCAAGGGCGCTGATTGATGGCTTAAATCAGGGTAATGGCGATGTTGGGCGCTTCATTTTCAAGCTGTGGAAGAAAGTGTTAGCGCGTTTTGTCGGTGTTTCTTCGTGGCGGGATCGACAAGGATGAGCCCAGTCCACAGCGAGTGATAACGATGAAACCTCCGATCAAGCACTTAGGTTATTGCCTGTGTGCGCTGATGTTCACTGCCGTCGCCGGATGTGCAAGCCAACCCCTTGAAAGAGCCAACCCCATGAACAAACCACTGGTATCCCTTGCTGTACTCAAAGCCAAACCCGGTAAAGAAGAGGCGCTTAAAGCCGGCTTGTTGACCCTGATCGAACCGACGCGGGCCGAGCCGGGCAACCTGGATTACGTGTTGTTTGAGCGGCGGGATGAGCCGGGCACGTTCTATATGCGTGAGGCGTTCAAGGACCAGGCGGCGCTGGATGCGCATTTTGCGACGCCGTATTTTCAGCGGTTTGCCGCTACGGCTGATGATTTGCTCAGTGAGCCATTGCAGCTGATTTTCTTGGAGCAGGTTTCGAACTGAGTGCTAGCCATGGGCCGTTGTCGTTTTTAAACGGCCCAAGTTGTGTTCAGGCACCGCTTATATGTTGTCTGGTCGAACGGTTCCGCCCTTACGGCGGGTCACTTCTGGCAAACGCCCCAGAAGTAACCAAGAGGTCTTGCCCCTTGCATCCGGCCCGACTTCGTCGGGTTCCCTCTTTCCATCATTACTCCAGGGGCACGCCGCGAAGGGCCATCCCTGGCCCATCGTGGCTCTCGCGGCATCCATGCCGCTCAACCCCTTACGCAACGATTCCACTCGGCCTTCTGATGGGGCGTTTGGCGTCGTCTGTGCCATTGCGGTTTGATGACCAAAAGCAGAACCACCGCTTTTTGATGGGTATCGCTGCGCTCCACCCATCCTACGAATCGGCCGCAATCCGTAGGCGCGGGTTCGTCCGCGATGCTTTTGCTTCGGTTTTTATGCTCTGCTTTTGCCTTTCGTTCTACCGTCCACAAATCGCCCAAACAACGCGATCTCCGAATCCCGTCAGGAGGCCGAGTGGAGGTGGTGTGGAGAGGGGCGTTTGGCATGGATGCCAAACGAGGCGTGCCGGGCCATGGATGGCCCGTCACGCCGACCCTCGGAACAGCACCGGAGCGAGGGCAGTTGAGCGCAGCGAAACCCGGATGCCGGGCGCGCTTTCTCTTTGGTTACTTTCTCTTTGCGCTAGCAAAGAGAAAGTGACTCGGCGTGAAGCCGAAACCAGTAGAAAAAGGCTACGCAGAAAATAAGCTTGTTCGCTGATTGCTTTGTGTGGACAAGCTTCGCGTTGTCCACCCTACGCAGGAATATCGGTGCTCCGTAGGGTGGGTGACGTTTTATTTATCCATCATTACGGTGGCTGTCCGGGCTGCTCGCTTGCTTTCATAGACTCCTTTCTTCAGTGGGTTTTCAATTAATAGCCCTGGAGGGTTTTAATGTGTGAGCATAGCCCATCTAGGTCAGGGAAGATGGTTGAGTTGTTTATTCCATATTTCGAAAGTGCTTTGATAAATGATGGTTTAAGATTTTTGGGTATTATATATTTTTGTATTTCTGGTTCGTCGATTTCGTAACAGCAGTCAGGGTGTAGTGTAAAAGCCCCGGACTGGGCGGTAATCCTTCTTGAACCATGAGAGGGAAGGAAGGCAGTAGGCTTTTTTAGTGTTTTTATATTTATATTTTCCTCTCGTTTGTAGTCTCTGGCCTTGTATAAATAAACGGCTCCATCTTTATTTGGGTTTTCTTTGGCGCAGAAAAAGCAAGCTACTAATGGGCTGAAACTCCAATCGAGAAGACGTGTTGGTAGTCCGTGATGTTGAGCTAATGTTAACCACTGGATTTCGTTCTCTGGATATTTTTCCAAGTGAGGGCGAGAGTGTGCCTTGAAAACCCACATCATCTTGTCTTCTCTCACTTGGTGCCCTTCCGAAGAGTGTCTAAATAGTGATGGAAGCAATCTAAAGCTTCTGTCAGATACTCCGCGAAACAAATCGTTTGGGTCGCTGTTGCTAACTTCTTCTAAGAATTCATTTATGTTTTTAATTATTTTTTCGTTTTTTGTTGCAGATAGGTATGCGTCTGCTGATATTTCGGCTTCTAATAAGGCGCCGTAAATATCTTTTGATTCTTTTCTGAAGGCTGATTTGGCTGCTATGAATGTTTCTCTTGCGCTGGGGTTAAGTGTGTCCTCTATTGCTAGCGCTATACTTTCTTCTTTTAGTTGAGGATTTGGTGATGTGATTCTTAATAGTGATAATTCATTCTTTATGAAGCTAGTGGTTTTATCTGATGTGCATAGCAAATCTGTGTCAGAAAGAAAGCTATTGAACTCGTCAGCTATGAGTCCGAATCTCGGCTTGTCTTTTAAAAACTCACTAGTTATTCCGTGGATGGCTGTTTCTGATTCGTCTATTTCTCTATCTGGGTTTAGATAACAGTGGAAATGTCTTCCCGTGAGCTCCTTGTCTTTTACTTCTACGGCCCCTATTTCAATAATGCGATGGCCGTCGACTACAGGTGTCCCAGTAGTGCTTATAGAAAGGAAAATTTGCTTCATGTTCTCACCTAGCAAAAAGCCCCGCACAAGGCGGGGCTTTTAGTTTTTTCGCCACCCCAAACATCCATTTCAGGTAAAGCGCTCTTAACTCTTCAGTGAGTGGCTGGGAATCAATCCCAGCTCAACGCCCCACCCGTCTGATACTCAATAACCCGCGTCTCGAAGAAGTTCTTCTCCTTCTTCAGGTCCATGATTTCCGACATCCATGGGAACGGGTTAGTGGTACCTGGGTACTCTTCCTTCAAACCAATCTGGGTCAGACGACGGTTGGCGATAAATTTGAGGTAGTCCTCCATCATCGCGGCGTTCATGCCCAGTACGCCGCGCGGCATGGTGTCGCGTGCGTATTCGATTTCCAGTTGGGTGCCCTGGAGGATCATCTGGGTGGCTTCGTCTTTGAGCTGGGCATCCCACAGGTGTGGGTTTTCGATCTTGATCTGGTTGATCACGTCGATACCGAAGTTCAAGTGCATGGACTCGTCACGCAGGATGTATTGGAACTGCTCGGCCACGCCGGTCATCTTGTTGCGGCGACCCATGGAGAGGATCTGGGTGAAGCCGCAATAGAAGAAGATGCCTTCCAGTACGCAGTAGTAGGCGATCAGGTTGCGCAGCAGTTCTTTGTCGGTCTCGACCGTGCCGGTGTTGAAGGTCGGGTCGGAGATCGAACGGGTGTACTTGAGGCCCCAGCTGGCTTTCTTCGCGACCGATGGAATCTCGTGGTACATGTTGAAGATCGCGCCTTCATCCATGCCCAGCGATTCGATGCAGTACTGATAGGCGTGGGTGTGGATTGCCTCTTCGAAGGTCTGGCGCAGGATGTACTGGCGGCACTCCGGGTTGGTGATCAGGCGGTACACGGCCAGGGCCAGGTTGTTGGCAACCAGGCTGTCGGCGGTGGAGAAGAAGCCGAGGTTGCGCATAACGATGCGGCGCTCGTCGTCGGTCAGGCCGTCCGGAGTTTTCCACAACGCGATGTCCGCGTTCATGTTCACTTCCTGCGGCATCCAGTGGTTGGCGCAACCATCCAGATACTTCTGCCAGGCCCAGTCGTACTTGAAAGGTACGAGCTGGTTGAGGTCGGCGCGGCAGTTGATCATGCGTTTTTCGTCGACGGCTACGCGCGCGGCGGTGCCTTCCAGCTCGGCCAGGCCTTCGGCGATGTCGAGTTGGTCGAGCGAGGCTTTGGCGCGGGCCACGGCGTCGCTGTCGTCAGCGGCCACGGCGCGGGCTTCAACGGCGGCAGCACCGCCCACCTGGTCGAGTTTGTCGATGCTCATGTCTGCCAGTTGGGCAGAGGCTTTATTGGCTACAACGGCGTCGGCGCCGTCTTCCTTGTCAAATTCATCCCAGCTCAGCATGGCTTGGCTCCTGCTTGCGGGCCGGTGAAATAACCGGCCTGTATGGATATACAGATATTTCTGATTATGTTCCGTTGCGTATCGCGCGCAAGGGTAAAACGGGTACCGCTGGTCGGGGTGGCTCTAATGACTGGCCGTTGCCCCGAAGCCCACGCCGGGTAGGGCGGAGGTTGGTAATAAGTGGGAGAGCTTTTGCCCTCTCCCTAACCCTCTCCCGCAAGCGGGCGAGGGGACTGACCGTGTGTTGCTTTTACTTTTGCTCGACGTTCAAGCGTGTAGCTGAGCGAGTAGTCGCAAGGCACCTGCTGGAGTGGAGCCCCTGAGCGTACGCATGTACGTGATGGGGGCCGCTCCGGCAGGTAACGCCGCGAATGCCGCTCAGATCCGCGCGCTGCCGAACACCTTACTGGCAGGCTTCGCAGTCTGGTTCATCGATCGCACAGGCCTTTGGTACTGGCGCTGGGCCTGCGCTCATTTCCACTTCCGGGGCCTTGGCCGGTGCTGCGCTCAGGCCTTCGCTGCCACCACTGGACACGGCGTTCAGCTTGCCGGTGTTGATGGTGGACTTCTCGGTGCTGGTCGCGGCCAGGGCACGGAGGTAGTAGGTGGTTTTCAGGCCACGGTACCAAGCCATGCGGTAGGTCACGTCGAGCTTCTTGCCCGATGCACCGGCGATGTACAGGTTCAGCGACTGCGCCTGGTCGATCCACTTCTGGCGACGGCTGGCGGCGTCAACGATCCACTTGGTGTCGACTTCAAACGCGGTGGCGTACAGGTCTTTCAGCTCTTGCGGGATGCGCTCGATCTGCTGCACGGAACCGTCGTAGTACTTGAGGTCGTTGATCATCACCGAGTCCCACAGGCCGCGGGCTTTGAGGTCGCGAACCAGGTACGGGTTGATCACGGTGAATTCGCCCGAGAGGTTCGATTTCACATAGAGGTTCTGGTAGGTCGGTTCGATCGACTGCGATACGCCGGTGATGTTGGCGATGGTAGCGGTCGGTGCGATGGCCATGATGTTGGAGTTACGAATGCCTTTCTGCACACGGGCGCGTACCGGCGCCCAGTCCAGGGACTCGGTCAGGTCAACGTCGATGTACTTCTGGCCGCGCTGCTCGATCAGGATTTGCTGCGAATCGAGCGGCAGGATGCCTTTGCTCCACAGCGAACCGTCGAAGGTGGAGTAGGCGCCGCGCTCGTCGGCCAGGTCACAGGAGGCCTGGATGGCGTAGTAGCTGACCGCTTCCATCGACTTGTCGGCAAATTCCACCGCGGCGTCGGAGCCGTACGGAATGTGCTGCAGGTACAGGGCGTCCTGGAAGCCCATGATGCCGAGGCCAACTGGGCGGTGCTTGAAGTTGGAGTTACGCGCCTGCGGTACCGAGTAGTAGTTGATGTCGATAACGTTATCGAGCATGCGCACGGCGACCTTGATGGTCTTTTCCAGCTTGGCGGTGTCCAGCTTGCCGTCGACGATGTGGTTTGGCAGGTTCACGGAACCCAGGTTGCACACGGCGATTTCGTCGGCGTTGGTGTTCAGGGTGATCTCGGTGCACAGGTTCGAGCTGTGTACCACGCCCACGTGCTGCTGCGGGCTGCGCAGGTTGCATGGGTCCTTGAAGGTCAGCCATGGGTGGCCGGTTTCGAACAGCATGCTGAGCATCTTGCGCCACAGGTCTTTGGCCTGGATGGTCTTGAACAGCTTGATCTTGCCGCCGTACTGGGTCAGGGCTTCGTAGTACTCGTAGCGCTCTTCGAAGGCTTTGCCGGTCAGGTCGTGCAGGTCTGGCACTTCGGACGGGCTAAACAGGGTCCACTGGCCGTCATCGAATACGCGCTTCATGAACAGGTCCGGGATCCAGTTGGCGGTGTTCATGTCGTGGGTGCGGCGACGGTCGTCACCGGTGTTTTTGCGCAGCTCGATGAACTCTTCGATGTCCATGTGCCAGGTTTCCAGGTAGGCGCAGACCGCGCCTTTGCGCTTGCCGCCCTGGTTAACTGCAACAGCGGTGTCGTTGACCACTTTGAGGAACGGCACCACGCCTTGCGACTTGCCGTTGGTGCCTTTGATGTAGGCACCCAGCGCACGTACTGGGGTCCAGTCGTTGCCTAGGCCGCCGGCAAATTTGGACAGCAGGGCGTTGTCGCGGATGGCGTCGTAGATGCCGCCCAAGTCGTCGGGTACGGTGGTCAGGTAGCACGACGACAGCTGCGGACGCAGGGTGCCGGCGTTGAACAGGGTCGGCGTCGAGGCCATGTAGTCGAAGGACGACAACAGGTTGTAGAACTCGATGGCGCGGTCTTCTTTCTGCTTCTCTTCAATCGCCAGGCCCATGGCCACGCGCATGAAGAACACTTGCGGCAGTTCGAAGCGGGTGCCGTCCTTGTGAATGAAGTAGCGGTCGTAAAGGGTCTGCAGGCCCAGGTAGGTGAACTGCTGGTCACGCTCGTGGTTGATCGCTTTGCCGAGTTTTTCCAGGTCGAAGCTGGCCAGCACCGGGTTGAGCAGTTCGAACTCGATACCCTTGGCGATGTAAGCCGGCAGGGCCTTGGCGTACAGCTCGCTCATTTCGTGGTGTGTGGCGCTGGTGGCGACACCGAGGAAGCCCAGGCCTTCGGCGCGGATGTTGTCCATCAGCAGGCGCGCGGTGACGTAGCTGTAGTTCGGCTCACGCTCAACCAGGGTGCGTGCGGTCATCACCAGTGCGGTGCTGACGTCGCTTTGCGCTACGCCGTCGTAGAGGTTCTTCAGGGTTTCTTTCTGGATCAGCGCGCCGTCGACTTCTGCCAGGCCTTCGCAGGCTTCGGTGACGATGGTGTTGAGGCGGCCCATGTCCAGCGGCGCAACGGTGCCGTCGAGGTGGGTAACGCGAATGCTTGGGTGCGGCTCGGCAATATCAGCGGCGCCGGTCTTGCGCGCCTGGCTGCGCGATTCACGGTAGATCACGTAGTCGCGGGCGACTTTCTGCTCGCCGGAACGCATCAGGGCCAGTTCAACCTGGTCCTGGATTTCTTCGATGTGGATGGTGCCGCCGGACGGCATGCGGCGCTTGAAGGTAGCGGTGACCTGCTCGGTCAGACGCGCCACGGTTTCATGGATACGCGACGAGGCGGCTGCAGTGCCGCCTTCAACAGCGAGAAAGGCCTTGGTGATGGCAACGGTGATCTTGTCATCGGTGTAGGGCACCACGGTGCCGTTACGCTTGATCACACGCAGTTGACCCGGCGCGGTGGCGCTCAGGCTCTGGTTGTCATCGTTAGCCTGCGGCGCATTGGCCTGCGGGTTCTCGCGGGAGGTGTCGGTGTGCATGAAAGTCTCCATGTTCTGTATTTATTAGTTAGACGCTTTGCCGTCGATCACTGTGGCTACTGCCATTCATTCCATTTCAACAATGCCATGGGCGCAGCCAGAGGCCGGGCACATGGGGACTTGCAAATTGGGCAGGGAAGGTACGACTAAAGCGCCTTCCTGGCTCAAGAGTCACACGTCAAGGCGCTTTTGGCGCCTCAACTACTACATCTAGTGGTGCAACCGCGTGTGCGGTCGCCGCTTTATTCATTTTCAGGCGCGCCAAGCGCTGCACTGAAGGGTGGCCTGCTGCGGTAGAGCAGGCGTACTGCAAAGGTCTTTCAGGCGACCGGTGACGGGCTGGGATCAGGCCGTGTGCGAGTCATTCTTTTTGTATCCGGTTGCCAAGCTAAACCCAACATGTGGTGGGTGTCGCGCGATTGGCATACAAGATAATGCGCTATCTGGGGTATTGCAAGGCGAGAGAGCAAGAACAACCTGTGGATAAGTTGTGGGTGAATTGTGGGTTAAACCGCGCGATCGACGGCAAGCCCGCATGCTTGCTGGGGTGTACCGTTCGTCGGTGTTGATTGGCCTATTTCTGCCGGTTGCCCAGACGTGGCCTATCTCTCAGCGTGATACTACATCTAGTGTTTTTACAGAAATGTGGCATGCGCTATGCAGTGCTCGGGGCATTGATACAATGCCGGCCGTTTCCGTGTTGGCAGGAGTCCGTTGTGGAGCAGCAGTCGTGGCACATTCTTATTGTCGAAGACGACCAGCGCCTGGCCGAGTTGACCCGTGAGTACCTGCAGGGCAATGGCCTGAATGTCGCCATCGAGATGGATGGTGCGAAGGCCGCTGCGCGCATTCTGCAAGAGCAGCCTGACCTGGTGATTCTCGACCTGATGTTGCCGGGCGAAGATGGCTTGTCGATCTGCCGCAAGGTCCGTGGGCAATACGACGGGCCGATCCTGATGCTGACCGCGCGTACCGACGACATGGATCAGGTGCTGGGCCTGGAAATGGGCGCCGATGATTACGTCTGCAAACCGGTGCGCCCGCGCGTGCTGCTGGCGCGTATCCGCGCGCTGTTGCGCCGTCATGAAGGCAGTGAGGTGCAAGCGCCGAGCGAGCGCCGGCGCTTGCAGTTCGGCCCGCTGGTGATCGACAGCGCCATGCGTGAAGCGTGGCTGGGTGAGCAGAGCATCGAATTGACCAGTGCCGAGTTCGACCTGCTGTGGTTATTGACCTCCAACGCCGGACGGATTCTCTCACGCGAGGAAATCTTCAACGCCCTGCGCGGCATCGAATACGACGGCCAGGACCGCTCCATCGACGTGCGTATTTCACGCATTCGCCCGAAAATCGGCGACGACCCCATGCACCCACGGCTGATCAAGACCGTGCGCAGCAAGGGCTATCTGTTTGTGGCCGAAGCGGCTGAAGCACTGACATGAAGTCGCTGGCATGAACTCAATCTTCCTGCGTATTTATGGCGGCATGCTCGCGGTGCTGGTGCTCGTTGCGCTGCTCGGCGTCGGTGCATTGCAGCTGCTGAACGAAGTGCGGGTCGATCAATACCGTGAGCGCCTGGCGCAGGGCACCTTCCGCCTGATGGCCGATAACCTCGCGCCGATGGTCGACATCGAGCGGCGTCGCGCCGTGACGGTGTGGGGGCGTTTGCTCGGCATTCCACTGCGCATCGAGGCGCTGGAGGGTGCCGGGCTGGACAGCGGCGCGCGCAATAGCCTGCGCCGTGGTCAGGTGGTGGTGCACCAGACCGGCCCGCATGAAGCGCGCATCTTCAGCCAGCTCGATGGGAAGCCGCTGCTGCTGATTGCCGACGTGCAGCAGGTCAGTGAGCAGCTCGCGCGTGCCACCAGCTTTCTGTTGATCGACGAGCTGGTGCGCTACCCCTGGGATGAGCAGCCGCGACGGCTGGCCGCGTTGAAACAGGACAAACAGTTCGGTTTTGACCTGCGCCTGGTGCGCCTCGATCAAGCCGACCTCGACCCTGACCAGCGCCGCCGCGTGGATGAAGGCGATACGGTGATGGCCCTGGGCCGAGGCGGTGACAGCATTCATGTGTTCTCCGGCATCGTCGACACGCCCTGGGTGCTGGAAATCGGCCCGCTGTATCAGATGAACCCGTATCCGGCGCAATGGCTGGTGCTGATCGGCGCGCTGGGCCTGAGCCTGATCGGGCTGATGGTTTACCTGCTGGTGCGGCCGCTGGAGCAGCGCCTGAGTGATCTGGAGGGCGCGGCTACACGCATCGCCAGTGGCCGTTTGGATGCCCGTGTGCCAACCCGAGGCAGTGATTCGGTGGGGCGTCTGGCGGCAGCTTTTAACGCCATGGCCGAGCACCTGCAGCGCTCCCTGAGCATTCAGCGTGAAATGGTCCGTGCGGTGTCCCATGAGCTGCGCACGCCGGTGGCGCGGCTGCGCTTTGGCTTGGAGATGATCGGCGACGCGGAAACCGATACGGCGCGACGCAAATACATGGAGGGCATGGACAGCGATATCCAGGACCTCGACAAGCTGGTCGACGAGATGCTCACCTACGCGCGCCTGGAGCAGGGCGCGCCGGCGCTGAACTTCCAGCCGGTCGATTTGAACGAACTGATTGATCAGGTGATCACCGAGCTGGCGCCGCTGCGCGCCAGCGTGCGCGTCGAGCACGGTCCATCACGTGATGCGCTGGATGGCAGCGGGGCGCAGGTTGAAGCCGAGTTGCGCTACCTGCACCGCGCCCTGCAGAACCTGGTGAGTAATGCCATGCGCCATGCCGAATCGCGGGTGCGCGTCAGTTATCACGTGGGTCAGCAGCGTTGTCGCCTGGATGTCGAAGATGACGGCCCGGGCGTACCGGAAGAGGCCTGGGAACACATCTTTACGCCATTCCTGCGCCTGGACGACAGCCGCACCCGCGCCTCGGGTGGGCATGGCCTGGGCCTGTCCATCGTGCGGCGGATCACCTACTGGCACGGCGGTCGTGCGCAGATCAGCCGCAGCGAAGAACTGGGTGGGGCCTGTTTTAGTTTGATCTGGCCGCGCAAGCAGGGCTGAGAGTCCGTCGACGATCTGCTGCGCGTCGGCCCTGCTGCGTTAAAAACCGGCTCGGAATGCTCATGTACAAAAGTACACTCCGCTTCCTCGCCTGTTTTTGCCTTGCAGGGCTCTAGCTCGCGAGATCTTGAATAAGTTCTAAGCGCTGGGCGCTTGTTTTTGATGCGGTGCTTGGCGCGTCAGAACGGCGCGGGACACTCGAAGCGCATGCGCTCGCCCGTTTGTGGGTGCGTCAGGCTGAGCATGCTGGCGTGCAGGCACAGACGCGGGTAAGCGGCCAGGGCTTGTTCGTGGGCATACAGGCCGTCACCCAGCAGCGGGTGGCCGATCGACAGCATATGTACGCGCAGCTGGTGCGAACGGCCGGTGATCGGCGTTAGCTCGACGCGGCAATGTTCAGCGTGGCGTTCCAGCACTTTCCAGTAGGTCAGCGCGTGTTTTCCTTGATCAAAGTCGACCACGTGGCGCGGCTTGGTCGGCGGGTCGTAGCGCAGTGGCAGGTCGATGCTGCCGCTGTCCAGTTCCGGCTGGCCCCAGCACAGTGCGGTATAGGCCTTTTCGGTTTCGCGGTCATGGAACTGCCGGGACAGCTCGCGATGGCTGTCGGCGTCGCGCGCCAGGACGATAATCCCCGAGGTTTCCCAGTCCAGGCGATGGACGATACGCGCTTCCGGGTAACCGTTTTCCTGCAGGCGGGTGACCAGGCAATCGCGGTTGTCCTCGGCGCGGCCGGGTACCGAGAGCAGCAGGGTGGGCTTGTTGATCACCAGCAGGGCGGCATCCTGGTGGAGAATTTCGACATTCGACAGCGGCATGGGTTTTCCACAAATAGAAACGGCGGCCTGGGCCGCCGTTGCATGCTCTCAACCAATTAACGGTCGGGGAGCGTGATGTTGAGTTCCAGAATGGAACAGCTGCCCTGGTTTTCCAGTGCAACCTGTACTTGATCCGAGTCGATATTGACGTACTTGCGAATCACCTCGACCAGTTCTTGCTGCAGGGCCGGCAGGTAGTCCGGCTGGCTGCGCTGGCCGCGCTCGTGGGCGACGATGATTTGCAGACGCTCTTTCGCAATGGACGCGGTGGTTTCTTTTTTGCGTTCACGAAAGAAGTCAAAAATGTTCATTCACGACCTCCAAACAGGCGTTGCATGAATCCCTTCTTTTGCACATCGAGGAACCGATGTGCCACTTCCTTGCCCAGCAGGCGGTCAACCGCGTCGCTGTAAGCCTGGCCTGCATCGCTCTGGTCATCGAGGATCACCGGCACGCCCTGGTTCGAGGCCTTGAGCACGGCTTGCGATTCCGGGATCACGCCGAGCAGGCGGATGGCGAGGATTTCTTCGACGTCTTCCACGCCCAGCATTTCGCCTTTGACCACGCGCTCAGGGTTGTAGCGGGTCAGCAGCAGGTGTTCCTTGATCGGCTCTTCGCCTTTCTCGGCGCGGCGCGATTTGCTGGCCAGCAGGCCGAGCATGCGGTCGGAGTCACGTACCGAGGAGACTTCCGGGTTGGTCACGACAATCGCTTCATCGGCGAAGTACATGGCCAGGTGCGCGCCTTTTTCGATACCGGCCGGCGAATCGCAGACCACGTATTCGAAGTTTTCGCGCAGTTCGTTGATGATTTTTTCAACGCCTTCCTGGGTCAGGGCGTCTTTGTCACGGGTCTGGCTGGCGGCCAGCACGTAGAGATTTTCCAGGCGCTTGTCTTTGATCAGGGCTTGGGTAAGGGTCGCTTCGCCGTTCACAACGTTGACGAAGTCGTACACCACGCGGCGTTCGCAGCCCATGATCAGGTCAAGGTTACGCAGGCCGACGTCGAAATCGACGATGACAGTCTTGTGCCCGCGCAGGGCGAGACCGGTACCGATGGCAGCGCTGGTGGTGGTTTTACCGACGCCACCTTTGCCGGACGTAACAACGAGGATCTTGGCCAAGGTGATTCACCCTAAAGTGTAGAGAAAACGCAGGTTCCGTGGCCTATTCAGGCGTCCGGCTGCCCTGTTTGAAAAGTGGCGGCAGTATCCGTTAAAGGCGGGTGATGTTCAACACGTCACCCGACAGGCTGACATGCACCGCTTCGCCCCAGAGCGGGTCGCGGCGCAAGTCTTCGGCCACCTTGTACTGGCCGGCGATGGACAGCAGCTCGGCGCCCATCTGCTGGCAAAAAATCCGCGCCTTGAGATTGCCCTTGATCCCGGCCAGTGCTCGGCCGCGCATCGGGGCGTACACATGGATGTTGCCATCGGCGAGAAGTTCCGCACCGGCGCTGACCGGTGCCAGGACGATCAGGTCGCCGCCCTGGGCGTACACCTGTTGGCCGCCGCGTACCGGGCTGGTGATGATCTTGCTGGGTTTGAATTCGGGTTCAGCGGGCTTTTCCGGTTTTGGCGGGGCCAGATCAATCAACCGTTCGCGTGCGCCGGAGGGCGGCAGCACGGGTAAATCCAGCGCTTCGGCGGCGGCGATATCGGCCTCTCGGTTGGCGCGGATGGCCAACGTGCGCAGGCCGTGCTTGCGGCAGACTGCCATCAGCTCCGCCAGGTCGAGCATGCCTTCGCCCTCGGGCAGCTTGTCCAGGGCCAGCACCAACGGGGTGTTGCTGAAGAAGGCCGGGGCTTGGGCGACTTTTTCGCTGAGCTGCTGGTCGAGGCGGGCGAGGTCATTGTGCGCCAGCTCCATCACGGTGATGGCCAGCATGCTGCCTTTAAGCTGGAATACGGGGTCTTGCGCGAGGAGATCAGCTTGGCTCATGGTCTGCCTGATACGGCCCTTGTTTAGAAACTGGGGGAAAAGTAAGCCGGACTTATAGCGATAACGCCGCGCGCTCGCAAGTTGCGCGCCGCGAAACCAGGCGCCGGACAAACTCCTGATAGAATGCCGCGCTTTATTGCGTGCCTCGGACCTGTGTTATGGATCGCCCTGTATTTCGCGCTTATTTCCTGCATCCCCGCTTCTGGCCCCTATGGCTAGGCCTGGGTCTGTTGTGGCTGATTGCCCAGCTGCCTTACACGGTGCTGCTGCGGCTGGGGCGTTGCTTGGGCGGTGTGATGTACCGCCTGGCCAGTTCGCGGCGCAAGATTGCCGCGCGCAACCTGGGGCTGTGCTTCCCGCAGATGTCCGCCGCCGAGCGCGAGGCGCTGTTAAAGGAAAACTTTGCTTCCACCGGCATCACCTTTTTTGAAATGGCCATTGCTTGGTGGTGGCCCGCTGAGCGCCTGCGTCGCTTGGGCACTATTGAGGGCTTGGAGCATCTTCGCCAGGCCGAAGCCGACGGTCAGGGCGTAATCCTCATGGCGCTGCATTTCACCACCCTGGAAATGGGCGGCGGCCTGCTTGGCATGGCGCAGAACATGTACGGCATGTACCGCCCGCACAAGAATCCGCTGTTTGACTACGTGCAGCGTCGAGGCCGCGAGCAGCGCCTGCTTGGGGTGATTGGTCGTGATGACGTGCGCGGCATGCTCAAGCTGCTGCGTGCCGGCGGGGTGGTCTGGTATGCGCCTGATCAGGATTACGGCGCTCAGCGCAGTGTATTTGTGCCGCTGTTCGGTGTGCCGGCGGCCACCGTCACCGCCACCAGCAAGTTCGCCCGTATGGGTCGTGCGCAGGTGATTCCTTTTACCCAGCAGCGTTTGCCCGATGGTCAAGGCTATCGCCTGGTGATTCATCCGCCGTTGGCGGATTTCCCAACCGACAGCGAAGAGGCCGACTGCCTGCGCGTCAATCAGTGGATCGAGCAGGCGATCAGTGCCTGCCCCGAGCAGTATCTATGGGCGCACCGACGCTTCAAGACGCGGCCCGAAGGCGAGCCGAAGCTCTATAAGAAGAAGCGTTAGGGCCGCCATCCAATTGGCGGGTTGTGCGCTGAGGTGAGGTTTCTTGGCGTTGGGTTGTTCCGTGTGCGCCTGAGTGGCTCCTATACTGGCTGAAAAATAATAGGAAACAGCCTATGCCGCTCACTGCTTCAACCAATCAGCCGGTTACCGGGCTGATCCTTTCCGGCGGTGGCGCCCGGGCGGCCTATCAGGTTGGGGTGTTGTCGGCGATTGCCGACTTGCTGCCCAACGCCGCGCACAATCCCTTTCCGGTTATCGTCGGTACTTCGGCCGGTGCCATCAATGCGGTGGGGTTGGCCTGCGGCGCGTTGCACTTCACTGAAGCGGTGCGCCGGCTGACCAGCGTTTGGCAGGGCTTTCATACCCATCAGGTGTACCGCAGCGATTGGCCGGGCGTGTTGCGCCAGGCCAGTCGTTTTATTGGCCACAGCATGCTCGGGTTGGGTGGTCAGGTGCCGGTGGCGCTGCTCGATAGCGCGCCGCTGGCCGATCTGCTCGGGCGTGAGCTGGATTTCAGTGGGATTGCCGCCGCCGTTCGCCATCGGCAGCTGCGCGCGGTGGCGGTGACGGCGTTTGGTTATGAGACCGGCCAGGCCGTGACCTTTTACCAAGGCCGTGCCGCTATCGACCCCTGGTTCCGCCATCGGCGTGTCGGTGTGCCAACCCGCCTGGCCCTTGAGCATCTGCTGGCCAGCGCTTCGATTCCGCTGATATTTCCGCCGGTGAAAATCAATCGCGAATACTTCGGTGACGGTGCGGTGCGCCAGTCCGCGCCGATCAGTCCGGCCTTGCACCTGGGGGCGACGCGGGTGCTGGTGGTCGGGGTCAGTGGCAATCCGGCGGCTGGGCCACAGGCTCAGGTGCCGGTGGTGCGGTCGCAGCAGAACCGGCCACCAAGCCTGGCGCAGATCAGTGGGCATATGCTCAACAGCACCTTTATTGACAATCTGGAAAGCGATATCGAGCTGCTTGAGCGGCTTAACCAGATGGGCCGGCTGATCCCCGCCGAAAATCACCCGCGTGGCCTGGGGCTCAAGCCGGTGGATGTGCTGGTGATTTCCCCCAGCCAGCCGCTGGACCTGATTGCCGCGCGCCATCGCCATGAACTGCCCAAGGCGTTGCGCCTGTTTCTGCGTGGCCCGGGGGCGACCAAGGCCAGCGGTGCTGGGGTGCTGAGTTACCTGTTGTTTGAGCCGGGTTACTGCAATGAGCTGATCGAATTGGGTTATCAGGACGCCATGGCGCAGAAAGCCCGTTTGATTGAGTTTCTCTGTCTGGACAGTCCGCCGGTACCGGCAGTGATTCCGGTAACCGCCTAGCCAGGCCATCACTCTTGTTTTTATTCCGGCTGCCTGGGCGGCCAAATTCCTTTTCTGCGTGGCCGAGAAAACCGCGCCAAGGCCGGTGGCTGCATTTAAACTGCGCCTTCCCGATGCTTTCTGTCGCATTTGCGAAAGCAGCGGATTTCCTCGGGTTGGCGCTATAAGAAGTTGTCGCATGGCGGCAATGCCGGCCCCGGATCAGTCCCTACAATCCTTCACATCGCCTGCTATTGAATGCAGGTGTTCCTCGTCAGGAGAGCTCAGATGTCCGTTCAGCACGACCCGGTGAATCGTCACCCGGTACAACGCGCCGATTTCGACCAAGTGATGGTGCCTAACTACGCACCCGCTGCCTTTATTCCAGTACGTGGCGCCGGTTCGCGCGTATGGGATCAAAGCGGTCGCGAGCTGATCGACTTTGCCGGCGGTATTGCCGTCAACGTGCTGGGTCACGCTCATCCGGCGCTGGTCAAGGCGCTCACTGAGCAAGCCGGCAACCTCTGGCACGTATCCAACGTGTTCACCAATGAGCCGGCCCTGCGCCTGGCCAAGAAGCTGATCGACGCCACTTTCGCGGATCGGGTGTTCTTCTGTAACTCTGGTGCCGAAGCCAACGAAGCCGCGTTCAAGCTGGCCCGTCGCGTGGCGTTCGATAAGTTCGGCGAAGACAAGTGCGAGATCATCGCCGCGACCAACAGCTTCCACGGGCGCACCCTGTTTACCGTCAGCGTCGGCGGTCAGCCGAAGTATTCCGACGGTTTCGGCCCGAAGATCCAGGGCATCAGCCACATTCCGTATAACGATATCGACGCGCTGAAAGCCGCGGTATCCGACAAAACCTGCGCCGTGGTGCTGGAGCCGATTCAGGGTGAGGGCGGCGTGCTGCCGGCTGACCTGGCTTACCTGCAAGCGGCCCGTGAACTGTGTGACCAGCACAACGCGCTGCTGGTGTTTGACGAAGTGCAGAGCGGCATGGGCCGCAGTGGCGCGCTGTTCGCCTACCAGCATTACGGCGTGACTCCGGACATACTCTCCAGTGCCAAGAGCCTGGGCGGTGGTTTCCCGATTGGCGCGATGCTGACCACCGAAGCACTGGCCAAACACTTGGCCGTTGGCACCCACGGCACCACCTACGGCGGCAACCCGCTGGCTTGTGCGGTGGGCGAGGCGGTGATCGACACCATCAATACGCCTGAAGTACTCGACGGGGTGAAGGCCAAGCATCTGCGCTTCAAAACCAAGCTGGAGCAGATTGGCCAGCAGTACGGCGTGTTCAGCGAAGTACGCGGCCTCGGTCTGCTGATTGGTGCGGTGCTGTCCGATGCCTGGAAGGGCAAGGCCAAAGTAATTCTCGACGCGGCTGCGGTGGAAGGCGTGATGGTGCTGCAGGCCAGCCCCGACGTGGTGCGTTTCGCCCCGAGCCTGGTAGTGGAAGACGCCGATATCGATGAAGGTCTGGCGCGTTTGGAACGTGCTGTGGCCAAGCTGACCCAAGCCTGATTGCCGGCCTGGCCTGCCGTTATACGGTGGATCAGGCTGTGCCCGCTCGACCCACGGATGGGTTGAGCTAACAGCAAGGAAGCCTGTCTCTGTGTGTGCCGCAGCGTTGGTTGCGGTTTTCTCTAGGCCGCCCGGTTTGGGCAGCTTGGAGCTTTTATCAAAAGGAGTGGCACCATGCTGGTGATGCGCCCCGCGCAAATGGCCGACCTCACTGAAGTGCAGCGTCTCGCCGCGGACAGCCCGGTTGGTGTGACTTCACTGCCGGATGACGCTGATCGTCTGCGCGAAAAGATTGCGGCCTCGGAAGCCTCGTTCTCCGCCGAAGTCAGCTTCAACGGTGAAGAAAGCTACTTCTTTGTGCTGGAAGACAGCGAGAGCGGTCGTCTGGTCGGCTGCTCCGGCATTGTCGCTTCGGCCGGCTACTCCGAACCGTTTTACAGCTTCCGCAACGAAACCTTTGTGCACAACTCCCGCGAGCTGAAGATCCATAACAAGATCCACGTGCTCTCGCTGTGCCACGACCTCACCGGCAACAGTCTGCTGACCAGCTTCTACGTCGAGCGGCCGCTGGTGAACACCGCCTGGTCGGAACTTAATTCCCGTGGTCGTTTGCTGTTTCTCGCTAATCACCCGGAGCGCTTTGCTGATGCGGTGGTGGTGGAAATTGTTGGCTACAGCGATGAAGTCGGTGATTCGCCGTTCTGGGATGCCGTGGGGCGCAACTTCTTCGACATGAATTACACCGAGGCTGAACGCCTGTGTGGGTTGAAGAGCCGCACTTTCCTCGCTGAGTTGATGCCGCATTACCCGATCTACGTGCCGCTGCTGCCGGATGAGGCGCAGGAAGCCATGGGCCAGGTGCATCCACGGGCGCAGATTAGTTTCGACATTCTGATGCGCGAAGGCTTTGAAACTGACCACTACATCGACATTTTCGACGGTGGCCCGACCCTGCACGCGCGCACGTCGGGCATTCGCTCGATTGCCCAGAGCCGTGTGGTGCCGGTGCGTATCGGTGAGCCTGGCAAAGGCGGGCGGCCGTATCTGGTCAGCAACGGTCAGCTGCAGGATTTCCGCGCGATTGTCGCGGAGCTGGATTGGGTGCCGGGTAAGCCGGTCACCCTGAGTGTTGCGGCCGCCGAGGCCCTGGGCGTCGGCGAAGGCGTCAGCGTACGCCTGGTTGCGGTTTAAGGAGTTAGCGCATGATCGTTCGTCCCGTCCGCAGCACCGATCTGCCGGCTCTGTTTCAGCTGGCCCGCAGCACCGGCGCAGGCCTGACCACTTTGCCGGCCAACGAGGAGCGTCTGGCGCACCGCGTGGGCTGGGCCGAGAAAACTTTCCGTGGTGAAGCCGCGCGTGCCGATGCCGACTACCTGTTCGTGCTCGAAGACGACAACGGTGAAGTGGTGGGTATCTCGGCTGTTGCAGGTGCCGTTGGCCTGCGCGAGCCTTGGTACAACTACCGGGTCGGCCTGACCGTCAGCGCCTCGCAAGAGCTGAACATCCACCGGCAGATCCCCACTCTGTTCCTGGCCAACGACCTGACCGGCAACTCCGAGCTGTGCTCGCTGTTTCTGCGCAGCGACCAGCGCAGCGGCCTGAATGGCCGGCTGTTGTCGAAGGCGCGCTTTCTGTTTATCGCCGAATTTCGCGAGCTGTTCGGCGACAAGGTGATTGCCGAGATGCGCGGCATGTCCGATGAACAGGGCCGTTCACCGTTCTGGGAAAGCCTGGGCCGGCACTTCTTCAAGATGGAGTTCAGCCAGGCTGACTACCTCACCGGCGTGGGCAACAAGGCCTTTATCGCCGAGCTGATGCCCAAGTTTCCGCTCTATACCTGCTTCCTCTCCGAGGACGCCCGCAACATCATCGGCCGCGTCCACCCGGACACCGAGCCGGCGCTGGCCATGCTCAAGGGTGAGGGTTTCAGCTACCAGGGCTATGTCGACATCTTCGACGCCGGTCCGGCCATCGAGGCCGAAACCGCGAAAATTCGCGCCGTGCAGGACAGCCAGGTATTGGTGCTGGCCGTCGGCACCCCGGGCGATGACGCGCCGCAGTTTCTGATCCACAACCGCAAGCGCGAAGCCTGCCGGATTACTGCCGCACCGGCGCGTTTGGCCGCTGGCACTCTGGTGGTCGACGCGCAAACCGCCAAGCGACTGCAGCTGTCGGCGGGCGACCAGGTGCGTGCCGTCGCGGTTTCCGCTCGCGGCTAAAGCCGGCCGCCGTTGTTTCTATTTGCTGATCCGGCGCAGGCCGGGTCGATACCTTGCTGGGAGTGATAAAACAAAATGAGCACTCATTACATTGCCGGTGCCTGGCACGCAGGCCAGGGTGAAGCCCTGGAATCGCTCAATCCGGTCAGCCAGGAAGCCATCTGGCAAGGTCAAGCGGCCAGCGCAGCACAAGTTAGTAGCGCCGTAGAGGCCGCGCGTGCTGCATTCCCAGCCTGGGCCTCGCGCTCGCTGGATGAACGCATCGCCGTGCTCGAACAGTTTGCCGCCACCCTGAAAAGCCATGCCGACGCCTTGGGCCACTGCATCGGTGAAGAAACCGGCAAGCCGCTGTGGGAAACCGCCACCGAAGTCACCAGCATGGTCAACAAGGTTGCCATCTCGATCCAGAGCTACCGCGAGCGCACCGGTGAGAAGAGCGGCCCGCTGGCCGACGCCACCGCCGTGCTGCGGCACAAGCCGCATGGCGTGGTGGCGGTTTTTGGCCCGTACAACTTCCCCGGTCACCTGCCTAACGGCCATATCGTGCCGGCGCTGCTGGCGGGTAACTGCGTGGTGTTCAAGCCCAGCGAGCTGACCCCGAAAGTCGCCGAGCTGACGGTCAAGTGCTGGATCGAAGCCGGTCTGCCGGCAGGTGTGCTCAACCTGGTGCAAGGGGCGCGCGATACCGGTGTGGCTCTGGCTGCGCATGACGGTATCGACGGCCTGTTCTTCACTGGCTCCAGCCGTACCGGCAACCTGCTGCACAACCAGTTCGCCGGTCGCCCTAACAAGATTCTCGCCCTGGAAATGGGCGGCAATAACCCGCTGGTGGTCGATCAGGTCGCTGATCTCAACGCAGCCGTGTACACCATCATCCAGTCGGCGTTTATCTCCGCTGGTCAGCGCTGCACCTGTGCTCGCCGCCTGTTGGTGCCACAAGGAGCTTGGGGCGATAGCCTGCTGGAACGTCTGGTGGAGGTTGCTGCAAGCATCAAGGTCGGCAGTTTCGACGCCCAGCCAGCGCCCTTTATGGGCTCGGTGATTTCCCTGGCCGCCGCGCAGCACCTGATCAAGGCGCAGCAGCACCTGCTGACCCAGGGCGCCAAACCGCTGCTGGAGATGACTCAGCCGTTGCAGGGCGCCGCCTTGCTCACCCCAGGCATCATTGATGTGACTGAGGTCGCCAATCGTCCGGATGAAGAGTTCTTCGGCCCGCTGCTGCAGGTAATTCGTTACGCCGATTTCGATGCGGCCATCGCCGAGGCCAACAACACCCAGTACGGCCTGGCCGCTGGCCTACTATCTGACTCCAAGGCGCGCTACGAGCAGTTCTGGCTACAGAGCCGCGCCGGTATCGTCAACTGGAACAAACAGCTGACCGGTGCCGCCAGCACCGCGCCATTCGGCGGTGTGGGCGCCTCTGGTAACCACCGCGCCAGTGCCTATTACGCAGCCGATTATTGCGCCTACCCGGTGGCCTCGCTGGAATCCGACAGCCTGAGCCTGCCTGCCACCCTGACACCCGGAGTAAGCCTGTGAGCAATGCATTCGAAGTAAATTTTGATGGCTTGGTCGGGCCGACTCACAACTATGGCGGCCTGTCTTACGGCAACGTTGCCTCGCAGAGCAACAGCCAGGCGGCGTCCAACCCGAAAGAAGCCGCCAAGCAGGGCCTGGCTAAGATGAAGGCCTTGATGGAAATGGGCTTCAAGCAGGGCGTGCTGGCCCCGCAGGAACGCCCGAATGTCGCCGTGCTGCGCAGCCTGGGTTTTACCGGCACTGACGCGCAGGTGATCCAGAAGGCCGCGAAAGACGCCATGCCGCTGCTGGTCGCCAGCTGCTCGGCCTCCAGTATGTGGACGGCCAACGCCTGCACTGTCAGCCCGAGTGCCGATACTGCGGACGGTCGCGTGCATTTCACCGCCGCCAACCTCAACTGCAAATTCCACCGCTCGATCGAACACCCGACCACCAGTCGCGTGCTCGGTGCGATGTTCGCCAATGAGCAGCACTTCGCTCACCACGCGGCGCTGCCGGCCGTCGGTCAGTTCGGTGATGAGGGCGCGGCCAACCACACGCGCTTCTGCAAAGGCTACGGCGATTCCGGTGTGGAGTTCTTCGTCTTTGGCCGCAGCGCCTTCGACAGCCGCTTCCCGGCCCCGCAGCGCTACCCGGCGCGGCAGACTCTGGAAGCTTCGCAGGCGGTTGCCCGTCTGCATGGTCTGAGCGATGAGGGCGTGGTCTACGCCCAGCAAACGCCGGCGGTGATCGATCAGGGTGTGTTCCACAACGACGTGATCGCGGTGGGCAATGGCGAGGTGCTGTTCTATCACCAGGACGCCTTCCTCGACACCGACAAGGTGCTGGCCGAGCTGAGTGAGAAGCTCGCCCGTCGTGGCGGCAACTTCCAGGCCGTGTGCGTGCCGCGTGATGCGGTGACGGTGGAGGATGCGGTCAAGTCCTACCTGTTCAACAGCCAGCTACTCAACCGCGCCGAGGGCGGCATGCTGCTGATCGTGCCGGAAGAGTGCCGCAACAATAGCAATGTCTGGCGCTACCTGGAGCAACTGACCAGCGGTAATGGGCCGATTCGCGAGGTCAAGGTGTTCGACCTCAAGCAGAGCATGCAGAACGGCGGTGGCCCGGCGTGCCTGCGCTTGCGCGTGGCGCTCAAGGAGCACGAGCTGGCAGCGGTCAATCAGGGCGTGATAATGACCCCGACCCTGCACGACAGCCTCAACGTTTGGGTCGACAAGCACTACCGTGATCGCCTGAGCGAAAACGATCTGGCTGACCCACAATTGCTGAACGAATGCCGTGCGGCCTTGGACGAACTGACGCAGATCCTTAAACTGGGCGCGGTTTATCCATTCCAATTAGCTTGATTGAGTACTTATTACCATGTCCGACGCCCTGCAACTGATCCTCGAAGACACTGACGGCACCCAGCTGGAAACCTCCTGCACGCGTTTTGCCGTGATCTGGCAGGGCCAGGAAATCTGGTTCCAGCAGGTTGGCAACAACCAGCTGATGATCGGTGTGGACGTGGAGGAGGGCGCTGCCGAGTACGCCAACCTGCTGCTGCGCCCGCTGGCCACCAACCTGGTCAGCCTGGAGCTGGAAATGGAAGCCGCTGGCCTGGACGAAGACGACGATCACGTGCACGGCCCTGACTGCAACCACGATTGAGGAAACGCCCATGCTTGCCCTCGGCAAACTGCTTGAACTGACCCTGGCCGGCCACGAACCGGCAGCGAAGATTCAGCTGACTCCCGAGGGCACGCGTTTGCGTTGGCTGGCCGAAGGCGCGTTGGAAATAACGCCGCCGGTGGCCAGCGACAATGGCCTGGACCTGCTGCTGTCAGCTGGCATCCATGGCAATGAAACCGCACCGATCGAATTGCTTGACCGTCTGCTGCAGGGCATTGCCCGCAGTCAGCTGAAGCCGCGAGCGCGCATTCTCTTTCTGTTCGGTAACCCTGCCGCCATGCGCAGCGGCGAGCGTTATATCGAGCAGGACATCAACCGCCTGTTCAATGGCCGTCACGATCAGCACACCGGTGCCGAAGCGTTGCGTGCCTGCGATTTGGAGCATCTGGCCGCTGCCTTTTTCAGCAAGCCGGAGCGCACCCGTCTGCACTACGACCTGCACACTGCGATTCGTGCGTCGAAGATCGAGCAGTTCGCCCTTTATCCATTTCAGGAAGGCCGCCCGCGCAGTCAGCGTGAACTGGCGCGCCTCAGCGCTGCCGGGATTGAGGCGGTGCTGCTGCACAATAAAAGCTCGATCACTTTCAGCGCCTACACCTATACCCAGCTTGGGGCGGAAGCCTTCACTCTGGAGTTGGGCAAAGCGCGGCCGTTTGGGCAGAACGAGCTGGTCAACCTCGACCTGCTCGAACTGCATCTGCAGGCTCTGATCGAAGGCCGCGAGCTCGAAGGTGCCAGCGATGATCTAGGCGAACTCAAGCTGTTTGCCGTAGCGCGTGAAGTGATCAAACACAGCGACGCCTTCAAGCTGCACTTGCCGGCCGATATCGAGAACTTCAGCGAACTGCCGCTTGGCTACCTGCTGGCCGAGGATCTGGCCGATACCCGCTGGGTAGTGGATGAGCCGGGCGCACGGATTATCTTCCCCAATCCCAAGGTCAAGAACGGCCTGCGCGCCGGTATCCTGATTATTCCCGCCGAAGACGTCCAACTGGCTTGAGCCAGTTACGATCTGCTGCGCGTCGGCCCTGCTGCGTTAAAAACAGACTCGGAATGCTCATGTACAAAAGTACACTCCGCTTCCTTGCCTGCTTTCGCCTTACATGGCTCTAGCTCGCGAGATCGTATGGCGATTTCTTGGTGCAATCTGTCCTGCGCTTTATCGCCTGATCTGTACCTTGTTTGCCCGGTGGGCGCGCTTTAGCATCGGGGTTTAGCCCCATCTAAGGACTGCCCGCCATGCCCGTTATCGACCTGCGCAGCGACACCGTCACCCAGCCGACCCCTGGTATGCGCGAGGCCATGCAAGCCGCCGAGCTTGGCGATGATGTGTATGGCGAAGACCCTACAGTCAACCGCCTTGAGCAGTATCTGGCCGCTGAGCTCGGCTTCGAGGCCGCGCTGTTTGTGCCCTCCGGCACCATGAGCAACCTGCTCGGGCTGATGGCCCATTGCGCGCGCGGCGACGAATATATCGTCGGCCAGCAGGCGCACACCTATAAATACGAAGGTGGCGGCGCGGCAGTGCTGGGCTCGATCCAGCCGCAGCCCATTGATGGCGAAGCCGATGGATCGCTGGACCTGGCCAAGGTCGAATCAGCAATCAAGCAGGATGACTTCCACTTCGCCCGCACGCGCCTGCTGGCGCTGGAAAACACCATGCAGGGCAAAGTGCTGCCACAGGCGTATCTGCAGGCCGCGCGTGAGTTGACCACGCGACTTGGTCTGGCCCTACATCTGGACGGCGCGCGGCTGTATAACGCAGCAGTCAAGTTGGGCGTGCCGGCGCGGGAGATCACTCAGTACTTCGATTCGGTGTCGGTGTGCTTGTCCAAGGGTCTCGGCGCACCGATTGGCTCGGTGTTGTGCGGCTCAGTAGAGTTGATCAACAGGGCGCGGCGTTTGCGCAAAATGGTCGGTGGCGGTATGCGCCAGGCCGGCATGCTCGCGGCGGCCGGCTTGTATGCCCTGCAACATCAGGTGGCGCGCCTGGCCGAGGACCACGCCAACGCTGAGCGCTTGGCCGCAGGCCTGCGTGAGTTGGGTTATGTGGTGGAGCCGGTGCAGACCAATATGGTCTACGCCCAGGTGGGCGAGCAGGCCGGTGCGTTGAAGGCCTTCTGTGCAGAGCGCGGGATCAAACTCACTGCTGCGCCGCGGCTACGCATGGTGACTCACCTGGATATCTCAACTGCGGATATCGATCAGGTGGTCGTAGCATTCGCCGAATTTCGCCGGAATTGATTGTCTTGGAGCGATGAATAGTCGCTCTCTATCAATAAAGGCACTAGCCCCCTAGCGCAGGCCCGATATAATGCGGCCCTTTGCCGGCTTTGTCGTGGCCGCTGGTTTTTGGAAGATTCCTATGAAAAGCGCAGAAATCCGTGAAGCCTTCCTCAGCTTCTTCGAACAGAAAGGACACACCCGTGTCGCTTCCAGCTCCCTGATTCCGGGCAATGACCCGACCCTGCTGTTCACCAACGCGGGGATGAACCAGTTCAAGGATTGCTTCCTCGGCCTGGAAAAGCGCGCCTACACCCGCGCCGCCACCAGCCAGAAGTGCGTGCGTGCCGGTGGCAAGCACAACGACCTGGAAAACGTCGGTTACACCGCACGTCACCACACCTTCTTCGAAATGCTCGGCAACTTCAGCTTTGGCGACTATTTCAAGCGCGATGCTATTCACTTCGCCTGGGAATTTCTCACTGGCGAAAACTGGCTGAACCTGCCCAAGGAAAAGCTCTGGGTCACCGTCTACGCGACGGACGATGAAGCCTATGACATCTGGAACAAGGAAATCGGCGTGCCTGTCGAGCGGATGATCCGTATCGGCGACAACAAAGGCGCGCCGTACGCGTCCGACAACTTCTGGACCATGGGCGACACCGGCCCGTGCGGCCCGTGCACCGAGATTTTCTTCGATCACGGCGATCACATCTGGGGCGGCCCACCCGGCTCGCCAGAAGAAGACGGTGATCGTTACATCGAAATCTGGAACAACGTGTTCATGCAGTTCAACCGTACCGCTGACGGCGTATTGCACCCGCTGCCGGCACCGAGCGTGGACACCGGCATGGGCCTGGAGCGCATCAGTGCCGTACTGCAGCACGTCAACTCGAACTACGAGATCGACCTGTTCCAAAGCCTGCTCAACGCCGCGGCCCAGGCCATCGGTTGCGCCAACGAAGCCCAGGCTTCGCTGAAAGTGGTGGCTGACCACATTCGTTCGTGCGGCTTCCTGATCGCCGACGGTGTGACGCCTTCCAACGAAGGTCGTGGTTATGTGCTGCGCCGCATTATCCGTCGCGCCTGCCGTCACGGTAACAAGCTGGGCGCTAAGGGCAGCTTCTTCTATCAGATCGTTGCCGCGCTGGTGGCCGAGATGGGCGATGCCTTCCCTGAGTTGAAACAACAGCAAGCGCACATTGAGCGCGTGCTGAAAACCGAAGAAGAGCAGTTTGCCAAGACCCTGGAGCAGGGCCTGAAGATTCTTGAGCAGGATCTTACCGAGCTGAAAGGCACGGTGATTCCGGGTGAAGTGATCTTCAAGTTGTACGACACCTTCGGCTTCCCGATGGACCTGACCGGCGACATCGCCCGTGAGCGCGAACTGACTCTGGATGAAGAAGGTTTCGAGCGCGAAATGCAGGCGCAGCGCGAGCGCGCTCGTTCTGCCAGCGCGTTCGGCATGGACTACAACAGCCTGGTCAAGGTCGACAGTGACACCGCGTTCCTCGGCTACCAGGGCACCAGCGGCAGCGGCAAGATCATTGCGCTGTTCAAGGCCGGTCAAGCGGTCGACAGCCTGAGCGAAGGTGAGGAGGGCGTTGTGGTCCTCGACCAGACGCCGTTTTACGCCGAATCCGGTGGTCAAGTGGGTGACTGCGGCTTCCTTGAAGGCGCTGGCGTGCGTTTCGATGTGCGCGATACCACCAAGGCTGGCGGCGCATTCCTGCACCACGGCGTTGCGGTCAAAGGCGGCTTGAGCGTCGGCACCTCGGTCAAGGCGGAAGTGGACGCCAGCGTGCGTCAGGCCACTGCACTCAACCATTCGGCTACCCACTTGCTGCATGCGGCGCTGCGTCAGGTGCTGGGCGAGCACGTGACCCAGAAGGGTTCTCTGGTCGACAGTCAGCGTCTGCGTTTTGACTTCAGCCACTTTGAGGCGATCACTCCAGCGCAACTGAAAGAGCTGGAAACTATTGTCAACCGCGAAGTGCGCGGCAACAGCGAAGTCGAAACCCTGGAAACTGACATCGAAACCGCCAAGGCCAAGGGTGCCATGGCGCTGTTCGGTGAGAAGTACGGCGATCAGGTTCGCGTGTTGAGCATGGGCGGTGACTTCTCCGTTGAGCTGTGCGGCGGTACTCACGTCAAGCGCACTGGCGATATCGGCTTGTTCAAGATCACCAGCGAAAGCGGTGTGGCGGCTGGCGTGCGTCGAATTGAAGCGGTTACTGGCGTGGCAGCCTTTGCTTACTTGAACGGCGCGGAAGAGCAGTTGAAAGAAGCCGCAGCGCTGGTCAAAGGCAGTCGCGACAACCTGCTGGACAAGCTCGCCGGTGTGCTGGAGCGCAACCGTCAGCTGGAAAAAGAACTGGAGCAGCTCAAGGCTAAGGCCGCCAGCGCTGCCGGTAACGACTTGGCCGGCTCGGCGGTCGACGTCAAAGGCATCAAGGTGCTGTCTGCACGTCTCGACGGTCTGGACGGCAAGGCACTGCTGGCGATGGTCGACCAGTTGAAGAACAAGTTGGGCAGTGCTGTCATCCTGCTCGGTGGCGTGCAGGACGACAAGGTCGTGCTGGTGGCTGGCGTGACCCAGGATCTGACCGCCAAGCTGAAGGCCGGCGAGCTGATGAAGCAGGCAGCTGCTGCTGTTGGCGGTAAAGGTGGCGGCCGTCCGGACATGGCCCAGGGTGGTGGTGTCGATGCGGCTGCACTGGATGGTGCGTTGGCGCTGGCCGTTACTTTTACTGAGCAAGGTCTGTAAGTACCGGATTGCTTGAGTCTACAGAGCAAGGCCCGGTATACGCCCGGCGGGCCTTGGCAGGGTATTGAGTTATCTGTTTAATGGGCGCCCTTTACGGGCTGAGGCGGCTTTGAAATGGCTTTGATCGTACAGAAATTTGGCGGCACCTCCGTCGGCACTGTTGAGCGTATTCAGCAGGTGGCCGCGAAGGTGAAGAAATTCCGCGAAAACGGCGATGACATTGTGGTTGTGGTTTCCGCCATGAGCGGTGAAACCAATCGCCTGATCGATCTGGCCAAACAGGTCAGTGATGGTCAGCCGGTACCGCGTGAACTCGACGTGATGGTCTCTACCGGCGAGCAGGTGACGATTGCCCTGCTGGCCATGGCGCTGATCAAGATTGGCGTGCCGGCGGTGTCCTATACCGGCAACCAGGTGCGCATCCTGACTGACAGCGCGCACAACAAAGCGCGCATCCTGCAGATCGATGACCAGAAACTGCGTGCCGACCTCAAGGCCGGTCGTGTGGTGGTGGTTGCGGGTTTCCAGGGTGTCGATGAGCACGGCAACATCACCACGCTGGGTCGCGGTGGTTCCGACACCACCGGTGTGGCGTTGGCTGCTGCGCTGAAGGCCGATGAGTGCCAAATCTACACCGACGTTGATGGTGTCTATACCACCGACCCGCGTGTGGTGCCGCAGGCTCAGCGTTTGGAAAAAATCACCTTCGAAGAGATGCTGGAAATGGCCAGCCTCGGTTCCAAGGTGCTGCAGATTCGCTCGGTGGAATTCGCCGGCAAGTACAACGTCCCGCTGCGCGTGCTGCACAGCTTCCAAGAGGGGCCGGGCACCCTCATTACCCTTGATGAAGAGGAATCCATGGAACAGCCGATCATCTCCGGCATCGCTTTCAACCGCGACGAAGCCAAGCTGACCATCCGTGGCGTACCGGACATCCCGGGCGTGGCGTTCAAAATTCTCGGCCCGATCAGTGCCGCGAACATTGAAGTGGACATGATCGTGCAGAACGTTTCGCACGATAACACCACTGACTTCACCTTCACCGTACACCGCAATGACTACACCGCGGCGTTCGAGGTGCTGGAAAATACGGCCCGAGAACTGGGTGCGCGTGAAGTCATCGGTGACACCAAGATTGCCAAAGTGTCCATAGTCGGTGTTGGCATGCGTTCCCACGCCGGCGTAGCAAGCCGCATGTTCGAGGCGCTGGCCAAGGAAAATATCAATATCCAGATGATCTCCACCTCGGAGATCAAAGTCTCCGTGGTAATCGAAGAGAAATATCTGGAGTTGGCAGTGCGCGCCCTGCACACTGCTTTTGAACTGGATGCCCCGGCCCGACAGGGCGACTGAGGCATTATCCTAAAGGCGCGGTTTATCCCGCGCCTTTCGTCTTTTTGGTTGGCATGAGCAGGAACTTTCTTTCTGCTCACACTGGTCAATACTTGGGTGAAGGCTCTGCTTGAGATGTTCGGGGCTGCCACCATTTTATTTTTGCAGACTGCTGTTGTCCTGAACTGAAATCCGTAAGGAGAAAGGAATGCTGATTCTGACTCGCCGGGTCGGAGAGACCCTGATGGTGGGTGACGAAGTCACTGTCACCGTGTTGGGCGTTAAAGGTAATCAGGTGCGCATTGGCGTTAACGCGCCTAAAGAGGTAGCTGTGCACCGCGAAGAAATCTACCAGCGCATCCAGAAAGAGAAAGGCGAAGAACCAAGCCACTAATTTTTATCGAAATTTTGGCTTTGCAAACGGGGAAAACATGGTTATCATGCGCCCCGTGTTGCGGAGAGGTGGCCGAGTGGCCGAAGGCGCTCCCCTGCTAAGGGAGTACATCTCAAAAGGGTGTCGGGGGTTCGAATCCCCCCTTCTCCGCCATTATTTAGTGCTGTAGGCGTTGATTTAGAAGTCTGCAGCGCAAGCGTGACATGCACTCATAGCTCAGCTGGATAGAGTACTCGGCTACGAACCGAGCGGTCGGAGGTTCGAATCCTCCTGAGTGCACCAACTTGAAATGGCTTGCAGCAATGCAGGCCATTTTGTTTCAGCCAGCGGTGATCTGGTTAAAAAGCGCCATTTGCACTCATAGCTCAGCTGGATAGAGTACTCGGCTACGAACCGAGCGGTCGGAGGTTCGAATCCTCCTGAGTGCACCAACTTGAAATGGCTTGCAGCGATGCAAGCCATTTTGTTTCAACCAGCGGTGATCTGGTTAAAAAGCGCTTTTGCACTCATAGCTCAGCTGGATAGAGTACTCGGCTACGAACCGAGCGGTCGGAGGTTCGAATCCTCCTGAGTGCACCAAACAAGAAGGGCCTGCAGCGATGCAGGCCCTTTTTTATTGCGCATGCTTTATGGCTGCCGCCCGGCGGGGTGTCGTTGTACGACGTTAAAAGTGACTGTTGGTCATTTTTTACTCGCCGATTTGCGTTTGACCTTACCTTTGACGCAGCCGACTTCATCGAAGCTGACGTTGCGCTTGTTGCCTTTCTTACCCTGGTAAACGTAGCGCGTCTGGCCGTTCTGTTCGGTGACCTTGTCGGGCCTGCCAAGGCTGCTCTCGACGTCGCTGCGGTTCATGCCCAGGCGTATCTGCTGTTTGATGATGGCGGCGCGTCGTTCGCTGCTGCTCAGGAGATTGCCGCAGCCGTCCTGCTTCACTCCGATCACTGTCAGCTCATACTCATCTTTCTTCTTGCTTTCGCGGCTGGCCTTGCGCGGTTTGGCCAAAGGCACTGGTTTACCGCTGCCGGGTGTGGGGTTATAGGCTTGTTGCAGGCTTTGGCTGTGTTCGTTGGGGCAACCCTGGCGGGTGAAGGTGACGTGGCCTTTGGCGTCTTCGCAGCGAAATACGGTTGAGCTGAGTGTGGGCAGCGGGCAAAGCAGAATGGCGCAGAAAGCTGCGCAGCGCAGTTCATGCATGGTGCGTCCTCCGTGACGGTCCATGTGCAAGGGTAGTCGATGCCTTTGTCCGCGCCAGGCGTGCCTTTGCCAGTGCCAGGCACGTCGCAGTTACAGATGTGCAAGTGCGCTTAAGTTTGTCGTGCAAGCGCTTGTTCTAGGATTGTTTTTGTCACATGCAAAGCGCCTGGGCGGTGGTATCATTCGCTGCGTCAGCCCCGCCGGGGCTTGTGGAAAACCACCATGGACTTACCCAGTAGTTACTCTGAATCTCGATTGTGCAATCACGTGTTGACTGATTGACCCTCTGTGGCGTGCGCTGCCGCTGGGGGTGGAGCGCGCCATGACTGAAGTAGAAGCAAAAAAACCGCAAGAAAGCCTGCAAAATCGCCTGGCCCAGGTGGTCGAGCTGTTGCATCGGCACAAGCTGGTTGAAGACCTGACTCATCGTCAGGAAGGCCAGCACCACGACCGCGTGGAAAACCTGGTGCATCGGCAGAACCTCGCCGAATTGCAACGCAAGCTCGATGAGCTGCACTCCGCCGACGTTGCCCACATCCTTGAAGCCTTGCCGCTTGATGACCGCCTGACTGTCTGGCAACTGGTCAAGGTCGAGCGCGACGGCGACATCCTCCTTGAAGTGTCCGATGCAGTGCGCGAAACACTGCTCGCGGACATGGACGACCACGAAATTCTCGCGGCGGCCAGGGACATGGACGCCGATGAGCTGGCCGACCTGGCCTCCGAGCTGCCGCGCGATGTCGTGCATGAGCTGATGGAAACCCTCGATGCGCAGCAGCGTGAGCGTGTGCGTTCGGCGTTGTCCTACGAGGAAGATCAGGTCGGCGCGCTGATGGACTTCGAGATGGTCACCATCCGCGAGGACGTCAGCCTGGAAGTGGTGTTGCGCTACCTGCGCCGCCTCAAGGAGCTGCCAGGGCACACCGACAAATTGTTTGTGGTCGATTATGACGGCGTGCTCAAGGGCGTGTTACCGGTCAAACGCCTGTTGGTCAATGACCCGGAGAAGCTGGTCAGCGAGGTCATGGCCACCGACCCGGTGAGTTTCCACCCGGATGAGGATGGCTACGACGCCGCGCAGGCGTTCGAGCGTTACGACCTGATTTCTACGCCTGTCGTGGACAAGAATGGCAAGTTGATCGGCCGTTTGACCATCGATGAGATGGTCGACCTGATTCGTGAGGAGAGCGAAAGCGAAGTCCTCAATATGGCCGGTCTGCGTGAGGAAGAAGACATCTTCGCCTCGGTGTGGAAATCCCTGCGCAACCGCTGGGCCTGGCTGGCGATCAACCTGGTCACAGCCTTTATGGCGTCGCGGGTGATCGGTCTGTTCGAGGATTCCATCGAGAAACTGGTGGCCCTGGCGGCGCTGATGCCGATTGTTGCGGGCATCGGTGGCAATTCGGGTAACCAGACAATCACCATGATCGTGCGCGCCATGGCGCTGGATCAGGTCAGTACCGGCAATACCTCGCGGCTGATCCGCAAGGAGCTGGGCGTGGGTCTGGTTAACGGTATCGTCTGGGGTGGGGTGATTGGCGTGGTGGCCTACCTGCTCTACGACAGCTGGTCGCTGGGCGTGGTGATGACGGCCGCGATGGTGCTCAACCTGCTGCTGGCCGCGCTGATGGGGGTGTTGATCCCCATGACGCTGGTGCGTATGGGGCGTGATCCAGCCTTGGGCGCCAGTGTGATGATCACTGCGGTAACCGATAGTGGTGGTTTCTTTATCTTCCTGGGTTTGGCCAGTCTGTTCCTGCTCTAGGTCGATGACGCTTTCTCTACAGAAAATGTCTCATTGGCTAGGGTTGGGTTTGCTTCAAACGCTCGTTTCACGCTAAGGTTCGCCAGCTTTGCCCGGGATCAGCTCCCGGGCGCTCCTATCTAATAATTAATGCAGCTCTTATGAAGCTACTAATGGAGCCAAGATGACCCCTAGTGAACTCCTGCTTGAGGGTGTCGAGCTCATGCTTTTCGGCATGGGCACCGTATTCCTCTTTCTGATGCTGTTGGTGTTGATGATCCGCGTGATGTCGTGGGTTATCGAGCGTTTCGCCGAAAAGACACCCATTCCCATATCCGTGCCATCGGCAGTCAAGCCGGCCTCTGACGAGCCGAGCGCTGATGTGTTAGCCGCTATCCAATCCGCTATTCACCAGCACCGTGCCCGTCGCGGGTGAGTCAGGTTTGACAGGGAGCATCTGTATGACAGCTGTAAAGAAAGCACTCGGAATTACTGATGTAGTGCTGCGTGACGCCCACCAGTCGATCCTGGCTACTCGTGTGCGTCTGGAAGACATGTTGCCGATCGCGTCCAAGCTGGATCAGGTCGGTTTCTGGTCCGTGGAGTCCTGGGGTGGCGCGACCTTTGACTCCTGCATTCGTTACCTGGGTGAAGACCCTTGGCACCGCATCCGCGAGCTGAAAAAAGCCATGCCCAACACTCGACAGCAAATGCTGCTGCGCGGGCAGAATCTGTTGGGTTATCGCCATTACGCCGATGACGTGGTGGAAAAATTCGTCGAGCGCGCCGCGTTCAATGGCGTCGATGTGTTCCGCGTGTTTGACGCGATGAACGATCCGCGCAACCTGCAGACCGCGCTCAAGGCCGTCAAGCAGCTGGGCAAGCATGCCCAGGGCACCATCTCCTACACCACCAGCCCGGTGCATACCCTGGAAATGTGGGTCGACCTGGCCAAGCAGATCGAAGACATGGGCGCCGACTCGGTCGCGATCAAGGACATGGCCGGCATTCTGACGCCCTATACCGCATTTGAGCTGGTAACGCGTCTTAAGGCGACCTTGTCTATACCCATACATATGCAGTGCCATGCCACGGCAGGGCTGTCATCTGTGGCCATTCTCAAGGCCGTGGAAGCCGGCATCGACAATGTCGACACCGCTATTTCCTCGTTGTCGATGACCTATGGTCATTCGCCGACTGAGTCTGTGGTGGCAATGTTCCAGGGCACTGAGCGCGATACCGGGCTTAACCTGGAGCTGCTCGAAGAAATTGCCGCCTACTTCCGTGAAGTACGGAAGAAGTACGCCAAGTTCGAGGGCAACCTCAAGGGTGTCGACTCGCGGATTCTGGTTGCCCAGGTGCCTGGCGGCATGTTGACCAATATGGAAGGCCAGCTGAAAGAGCAGGGTGCCCAGGACAAGTTCGACGAAGTGCTGGCCGAGATTCCGCGCGTGCGCGAAGACCTCGGCTTTATCCCGCTGGTGACCCCAACCTCGCAGATCGTTGGTACCCAGGCGGTGATCAACGTGCTGACCGGTGAGCGTTACAAGTCGATCACCAAGGAAACCGCCGGCATATTGAAGGGGGAATACGGCGCAGCGCCGGCGCCTTTCAATAAAGAACTGCAGGCGCGGGTGCTGGATGGTGCTGAAGCCGTTACCTGCCGTCCGGCTGATCTGCTTGAAGCAGAGATGGACAAGCTAACCGCCGAGCTCAAGGGTATTGCCAAAGAGAAGGGTATCAAGCTCGCTGCCGACGAAATCGATGACGTGCTGACCTACGCCCTGTTTCCGCAGATCGGCCTGAAGTTTCTGGAAAACCGCGGCAACCCAGCGGCCTTCGAGCCGGCACCGACCGGCAAGGAAGCGCCTGCTCGTGAAGCTGGCAAGCCTGAGGTTTACACCGTTGAAGTGGGCGGCAAGTCCTACGTGGTGCAAGTCAACGAAGGCGGCGATATCGAAGGGCTCAAAGCTGTCGGTGGTGCTAATTCCGCTACAGCAGTAGCTGCGCCAGTGGGCGCCGGCGAGCCGCAGAATGCCCCGCTGGCCGGCAACATCTTCAAGGTACTGGTGCAGCCGGGTCATGCCGTGGAAGAAGGGCAGCTGGTGATCATCCTCGAAGCGATGAAGATGGAAACCGAGATCCGTGCGTTCAAGGCCGGCACCATTGCTGCGGTCAACGTCAAAGTGGGTGATGCGGTGGCGGTGGGCGACAGCCTGCTGACCATCGGTTAAGGGAGCGCGGTAATGGATAAGCTCCTCAAGCTTTGGCAGAGCACGGGCCTGTACCACGTCGAGCCGGGTCAGCTGTTTATGATGGCGGTGTGCATCCTGCTGATCTATCTGGCGATCAAGAAGGGCTTTGAGCCGCTTCTGCTGTTGCCGATTGGTTTTGGCGGTCTGCTGGCCAACATCCCGGTAGCCAATATGGCCGAGGGTGCGGGTTTCCTGCACATGATCTACGAGGTGGGCCTGCCCACCAGTATCTTCCCGCTGCTGATCTTCCTCGGCGTCGGCGCCATGACCGACTTCGGGCCGATGCTGGCCAACCCCAAGACCTTACTCTTGGGGGCTGCGGCGCAGTTCGGGATTTTCGGCACGCTGATGGGCGCGTTGGCGCTGACAGCGTTGGGTATTCCCGGGCTTGAGTTCACTCTCAAGGAGGCTGCTTCCATCGCCATCATCGGCGGTGCCGACGGCCCGACTTCGATTTTCGTGACCTCCAAGCTGGCTCCGCATCTGCTCGGTCCGATTGCAGTGGCGGCCTATGCCTATATGGCGCTGGTGCCGTTGATTCAGCCGCCGATCATGCGTGCACTGACCACCAAGGAAGAACGCGCCATCGTGATGCAGCAGTTGCGCCCTGTTGGGCAGGCCGAGAAGATCATCTTCCCGATCGTGCTGTGCTTGCTGATCGGCATGCTGCTGCCCGATGCTGCGCCGCTGATCGGCATGTTCGCCCTGGGTAACCTGCTGCGTGAGGCCGGTGTGGTCGAGCGTCTGGCCGACACCTCGCGCAATGCGCTGATCAATATCGTCACCATCTTCCTCGGCCTGACCGTGGGTTCGAAGTTGTCGGCGGATTCTTTCCTGCAGCTGAAAACCCTCGGCATCCTCAGTTTGGGCATGCTGGCGTTCTGCGCCGGTACCGCGGCGGGGGTGTTGATGGCCAAGCTGATGAATGTATTCAGCAGCAACAAGATCAATCCACTGATTGGCTCGGCCGGCGTCTCTGCGGTGCCGATGGCGGCGCGGGTGTCGAGCAAGGTGGGGCTGGAAGCCAACCCGCAGAACTTCCTGCTGATGCACGCCATGGGTCCGAACGTGGCTGGGGTAATCGGCTCGGCAGTGGCGGCGGGTGTGCTGCTCAGCTTTGTAGGCTGACTGTCACGCGCAATAAAAAACCGCCTAAGGGCGGTTTTTTATTGCCTGCCATCCCTGGCGGCCACCTTGCAGGCCGTTGCGGAGCAACGTTAAAAATGGCTCCCGGCCATTTTTTATTGGCAGCAAAAAAACCGGCCTGGGCCGGTTTTTCTTTATGCAGCGCAATCAGTCTTCTTCGGCAGCCATCTCGGCGTCGTGAGCAATCAATGCCACCAGGGCATTCTGCTGACGGCGTGACAGCTGGCGGAAGCGTTGCAACAACTCACGTTCGTGCAAGGACAGATCTGGGCTGTCCAAGCGCATGTTGAGGTCATCACCCAGAGCGCTTTCCTGGAGCATGCTTTGCTCAAGGCGAGCAATGATCTCCGAGTTCATGCTGCGGTGATGGTTACGTGCGACATCCGCAATGCGTTCGCGCATGCCATCGGGCAGACGAACTACGAATTTGTCAGCGGTACGGCTGGAATAGAGTGCTGGTTTCATAGGGCGCGTACATTAAACCGGTTAGTTTAGGAAAGCGATACTGGCAATGGGCTATAGGATTGTCACCGGTTTGACCGCCTATAGCACTAACCGTTCAGCCAGAAAGCCGCTTAGATCAAGTATGACTCTATAGTCGCTTGGTCGGTAAATTGACGCCAATCGCGTGTCGCATTTTGCGGTGAGTAAAGGCGTTATGCCAGCACCAGTCATCAGAAATGCGCCGTGCTGTGCAAAAAGCAAGGAAATTCACCCTCGCGTAGAAAAAATTTCAAGCAATGGTCACGTAAGTGTCACGGCCCATTAATCGGTCTGACACAGGATTTGCCTACCTTGGTCTACACCAGAAGGCGGCTGCTAGCCGCGGTGTAACCGCTAATAAAAAGGAGGCATTCCATGAGCGCAGTGATCCGGGTTGAGAGCCTGAACAAAACGTTCGGCCGCAAGCAAGCGCTGTTTGATCTGGCGCTGTCCGTCGAACCCGGTGAAATGGTGGCGCTGATCGGAGCCTCGGGCTCCGGCAAGTCGACCCGGCTGCGTCATGTTGCCGGCTTGGCCTGCTGCGACCGCAGCGGTGGCGGTAGCATTCAGGTGCTGGGCCGTGAAGTACAGGCCGCCGGCCGCCTGAATGGCGAAGTGCGCCGTCTGCGTGCTGACATCGGTTACATCTTCCAGCAGTTCAACCTGGTCGGTCGTCTCAGCGTGCTGCAGAACGTGCTGCTCGGTTGCCTGGGGCGCATGCCTCGCTGGCGCGGCACCCTCGGCCTGTTCAATGCTGAAGAAAAACAGCGTGCACTGCAGGCCCTGGCCCGTGTCGGCCTGGCGGATCTGGCGCAGCAGCGCGCCTCGACCCTGTCCGGCGGCCAGCAGCAGCGTGTGGCGATTGCCCGCGCCCTGTGTCAGCGCGCCAAGGTGATTCTGGCCGACGAGCCGATTGCCTCGCTCGACCCCGAGTCTGCGCGCAAGGTCATGCAGATTCTTGCCGACATCAACCGCGAAGACGGCACCACCGTGGTGGTCACCCTGCATCAGGTCGATTACGCCATGCGCTATTGCCAGCGCGCCGTGGCGTTGAAAGCGGGGCGTATTCATTACGACGGCGCCGCCGCCGAGTTGCATCCCAACTTCCTTAACGATCTTTACGGGGCCGAGCTGCTAGCCGAGCCGCAAACCGCCGAGAAACCGCGCCGTGCGCGCAAGCCGAAAGTCCCGCTGGCTCTGGCCAAGGCCTGAGCCGCTCCCCTGTTATGCCAACCCCTGTATGTCCATCTGCACTAGGAGTGCTTTGCATGTTCAAACGTATCAGTCGCGTTCTCGCCGCGTCCACGCTGCTGGCCGGTTCGGTTCTGGGCGCCGCCCAAGCCGCTGAGCAGGAAATCAATTTCGGCATCATCTCCACCGAGTCCTCGCAGAACCTGAAAAGTATGTGGGACCCCTTCCTGGCGGACATGAGCGAGCAGACCGGCCTGAATATCAAAGCCTTCTTCGCCCCTGACTACGCCGGGATCATCCAGGGCATGCGTTTCGACAAGGTCGACATGGCCTGGTACGGCAACAAGGCCGCGATGGAAGCAGTGGACCGTGCCAACGGGCAGATCTTCGCCCAAACCGTCGCGGCCAACGGCACTCAGGGCTATTACAGCCTGATGGTGGCGCACAAGGACAGCCCGATCAATTCGATCGAAGACATGCTGAAAAACGCCAAGACCCTGACCTTCGCCAACGGCGACCCGAACTCCACCTCGGGCTATCTGGTACCGGGCTACTACGTGTTCGCGCAGAACAATGCCGACGCCAACAAGATCTTCAAGCGCGCGCTCAACGGCAGCCATGAAGTCAACGCCCTGTCGGTGGCCAACAAGCAGGTCGATGTCGGCACCTTCAACAGCGAAGGCATGGAGCGTCTGCAAGTGACTGCGCCTGACAAGGCCGCTCAGTTGAAAGTGATCTGGACCTCGCCGCTGATCCCGTCCGACCCGATGGTCTGGCGCAAGAACCTGGACGACGCCACCAAGAACAAGCTGCGTGAGTTCTTTATGACCTACGGCGACGAGCCGGCCGAGCAGAAAGTCCTGGCTGGTCTGCAGTGGGCCAAGTTCAAGGCTTCCGATGACGATCAGCTGCTGCCGATCCGCCAGCTGGAACTGTTCAAGAAGCGCACCGAAGTGGCCAACAGCGACAAGCTCAACGCTGATGACAAGCAGGCGCAGCTCAAGGAGCTGGATGCCGAGCTGGCCAAGCTGGAAAAGCGCATGGCTGAAATCGCCAAGCAAAGCCCTGCCAGCGCTGGTTAATCGCAGTGCTCGACCCGCCGCCCACGGCGGGTCGTTTTCTTCTGCCGCTTGATTCGAGATGTTGTTATGACCACTTTGACCACCGCACCTACGCCCGACCTGACCGCCAAGCGTTCCTGGCTGCAGCTGATCGGCTGGGGGCTGTTCTTCGTTGTGTTGGCCTGGTCCTGGCAGGGCGCGGAGATGAATCCGCTGGCGCTGATCCGCGACTCCAGCAACATGGCGACCTTTGCCGCGGACTTCTTTCCGCCCGATTTCAGCGACTGGGAGCTGTACCTCAAGGAAATGATCGTCACCGTGCAGATCGCCCTATGGGGCACGGTGCTGGCGATTGTTCTGGCTATTCCGCTGGGCATTCTCTGCTCGGAAAACATCGTGCCGTGGTGGGTCTACCAGCCGATCCGCCGGGTGATGGACGCCTGCCGTTCAATCAATGAAATGGTCTTCGCCATGCTGTTTGTGGTGGCGGTTGGCCTGGGGCCGTTCGCCGGGGTGTTGGCGCTGTTTATCGGCACCACCGGAGTGCTGGCCAAACTCTTTGCCGAGGCGGTCGAGGCCATCGATCCGGGCCCGGTTGAAGGCGTACGCGCCACCGGCGCCAGCGCGCTGCAGGAAGTTATCTACGGGGTGATTCCGCAGGTTCTGCCGCTGTGGATTTCCTACTCGCTATACCGCTTCGAATCCAACGTGCGCTCGGCAACCGTGGTCGGCATGGTCGGCGCCGGTGGCATCGGGGTGATTCTCTGGGAAGCGATTCGCGGCTTCCAGTTCGCCCAGACCTGCGCCCTGCTGATCGTGATCATCCTGGTGGTCAGCCTGCTGGACATCATTTCGCAGCGCCTGCGTAAACAATTTATCTGACGGAGAACGGGCATCTGCGGATGCCCTTTATTAGCCATGCACTTGTCTAGACAACCTGAGCCGCTGTACCGCGAACTGGCTGCTGTGCTGCGCGATGAGCTGCAGCGCATGAGCCCTGGCGATTACCTGCCGGCCGAGGTGCAGTTGGCCGCGCGCTTTGCCGTCAACCGCCACACCCTGCGCCGCGCGGTGGATGAGCTGGTACTTGAAGGCCGCCTGCTGCGCCAGCAGGGCAAGGGCACGCGGGTGTTGGCCAAGCCGCTGATTTATCCGATGCAGGCTGGCAGTGCCTACAGCGCTTCGCTTTCGGCGCTTGGTCACAAAGTCGAAGCGCAGCTTCTGGAAAGTCGCCTGCGCCCGGCCGGTTGCGAGGAGCGTGAGTACCTGCAACTGCCCAGTGGTGCGCAACTGCTGGAGCTGAGCACCCTGCGCCTGATTGAAGGCCAGCCGGTCAGCCTGATTCGGCATGCCTTCAGCACCGAACATAGCGATCTGCTGGCCGACTACCAGGGTGGTTCGCTGCGCCAGTACCTCAGCCAGCGCGGACTGCCGCTGACGCGCACCTTCAGTCTGATCGGCGCACGCCTGCCCAGCCGTGACGAGGCTGCGCGCCTGCTGATGCCCCGCCACGCGCCGCTGCTGAGCGTACAAACCCTTTCCCGCGATCTGGCCGGCCGGCCGGTGGAGCTGTCGTTATCGACCAGCCGCGCCGACCGTTTCCAGTACCAGCTCGCCCTTTGATGGAGGCTCGTTGATGAACCGCGCACGACCGCAAAGCAACCTGCTGCACAGCGATCCGCAGATCGCCATTCGCCAGCGCTGGATGGGTGTACTCGCCCGCGCCGGTGGCCAACTGGCGACCTACGAGTCGGCGTTGAAGGAAGCCGACTACCGCCTGATCCGCGCCCCGGAAATTGGCATGACCCTGGTACGCGGGCGCATGGGCGGCACCGGCAGCCCGTTCAACCTCGGCGAGATGAGCGTGACCCGCTGTGTGGTGCGCCTGGCCGATGGCCGCACCGGTTACAGCTACGTGGCCGGGCGCGACAAGCAGCATGCCGAACTGGCGGCTCTGGCCGACGCGCATTTGCAGGGCAGTGAACAGCCGCACTGGCTGAGCCGCCTGATCGAACCCCTGGCAGCTGCACAGCATGCCCAACAGGCGGCCAAGGCCGCTGAAACCGCCACCACTCAGGTGGAATTTTTTACTCTGGTCAGAGGAGAAGACTGATGAACGCGGCGAATAGCTCGCAATGGCTGCAACCGGCCTTCAATGACCCGGTGCTGGATGCGCAGACCAGCTTTCGCAGCGCCCTCAAGGCGCTGGCTGAGCCAGGCCTGATACAACCGCTTAACCGCGCCCTGGCTCTGGAAAACCTGCAACCGGCTACTTACGCCCTGTGCCTGGCGTTTCTCGATGGCGACACGCCGCTGTGGCTGGCGCCGCGTTTCGACACCCCGGCGATCCGCGCCAACCTGGCCTTTCACTGCGGCTGCCCGATTGTCGCCGAACGCGAACTGGCGCTGTTTGCCCTGCTCGATGAAAGCGAGCTGACGGACCTGTCGGATTTCGACAATGGCAGCGAGCGCTACCCGGACCAGTCCTGCACTCTGCTGATCCAGCTCGACGCCCTCAGTAATGGTGACGCGCTGCGCTGGCGTGGGCCGGGCATCAAGGACGTGCGCTGCGTCGAGTTGCCGCTGCCGGCGGTGTTCTGGCAGCAGCGCCAGGCACGCAGTGCGTTTCCCCGTGGCCTGGATGCCTTCTTCGCCGCTGGTGAGCAGGTCATCGGCCTGCCGCGCAGCACCCGTGTGCTGCTCAATGCCGAGGAGGCTGCCTGATGTACGTCGCGGTTAAAGGTGGCGAACGCGCCATCGACAATGCCCATTTACTGCTGGCGAAAAAGCGCCGTGGTGATACGTCCATACCTGAACTCAGTGTCGAGCAGGTGCGCGAGCAGATGCCGCTGGCCGTCGCCCGCGTGATGAGCGAAGGCTCACTGTACGACCCGCAACTGGCAGCACTGGCGATCAAGCAGGCGGCCGGTGACCTGATGGAAGCGATATTCCTGCTGCGCGCCTACCGCACCACGCTGCCGCGCTTTGGTGCCAGCGCCGCGCTGGACACCACGCAGATGCAGCTGAGCCGGCGCATCTCGGCGACCTTCAAGGACCTGCCCGGCGGCCAGCTGCTCGGCCCGACGTTTGACTACAGCCACCGCCTGCTGGATTTTGCCCTGCTGGCCGAGGGCGTACAGCCTGGGCCGCAAGTTGATCCGCAGGCTGAACTGTCGCCGTGCCCACGGGTGCTGGATTTTCTCGCCGACGAAGGCTTGATGGCCCGCGAGGCCGATGATGGCGCAGCGGTGGCGGATATCACCCGCGAGCCGCTGGATTTTCCCGCCAGCCGCGCCCAGCGCCTGCAGGCCCTGGCCCGAGGGGATGAAGGCTTCCTGTTAGCGCTGGGCTATTCCACCCAGCGCGGCTACGGGCGCAATCACCCCTTTGCCGGGGAGATTCGCATCGGCGAGGTCGAGGTCTGGCTGGAGCCGGAAGAACTCGGCTTCGCCGTGCCGCTGGGCGATATCGAGGTGACCGAGTGCGAAATGGTCAACCAGTTCGTTGGTGAGAGTGCCGAGCAGGCGCAGTTCACCCGTGGTTACGGCCTGGCCTTTGGCTATGCCGAGCGCAAGGCCATGGGCATGGCCCTGGTCGACCGTTCGCTGCGTGCGGCGGAGTACAACGAGGAGGTCGAAGGTCCGGCGCAGCAGGAAGAGTTCGTGCTGATGCACTGCGACAACGTTGAGGCCGCCGGCTTCGTCTCGCACCTGAAATTGCCGCACTACGTCGACTTCCAATCCGAGCTGGAGCTGATCCGCAAACTGCGCAAGCAGGCCAGCGAACAGCCCGCCGCCGAGGAGCAACGCGCATGAATGCCCAGGCCCAAACACAGTACGCAACTGAGGTCGGCTACAACTTTGCCTACCTAGATGAGCAAACCAAAAGAATGATCCGCCGTGGCCTGCTCAAGGCTGTCGCGGTTCCCGGTTATCAGGTGCCGTTCGGTGGCCGCGAGATGCCGCTGCCCTATGGCTGGGGCACCGGCGGCATGCAGCTGACCGCCGCGATTCTCGGTGCCGATGACGTGCTCAAGGTGATCGACCAAGGCGCAGATGACACCACCAACGCGGTGTCGATCCGCCGCTTCTTCGCCCGCACCGCCGGCGTCAAAACCACCACCCGCACGCCCGAGGCGACGGTGATTCAGACCCGTCACCGGATTCCGGAAACTGCGCTAAGCGGCGATCAGATCATGGTCTATCAAGTGCCGATCCCTGAGCCGCTGCGCTTTATCGAGCCCTCGGAAACCGAGACTCGCACCATGCATGCGCTGGAAGACTACGGCGTGATGCACGTGAAGCTGTACGAGGACATCGCCACCTTCGGCCATATCGCCACCAGCTACGCCTACCCGGTGACGGTGGATGAGCGCTACGTGATGGATCCATCGCCGATCCCCAAATTCGACAACCCCAAGCTGCATATGAGTCCGGCGTTGATGCTGTTCGGCGCTGGCCGCGAGAAGCGCCTGTATGCCGTGCCGCCGTTTACTCGGGTGGTGAGTCTGGACTTCGAAGATCACCCATTCGAGATCCAGCGTTGGGACGAATGCTGCGCCTTCTGTGGCAGCCAGGATTCCTACCTCGACGAGCTGATCGTCGACGACGCCGGCAGTAAACGTTTTGTCTGCTCCGACACCGATTACTGCATGCAACGCCGTGACCTTGAAGAGGAGGGCGAGCAATGAGTGCTGCCGAGAAAATGCACCTGCACACCGACACGGCGCAGCCGCTGTTCAGCGTGCGTGACCTGACTCGCCTGTACGGCCTGGAGAAGGGCTGTCAGGGCGTGTCGTTTGATCTGTATCCGGGTGAAGTGCTGGGCATCGTCGGCGAGTCCGGTTCGGGCAAGTCGACCCTGCTCAGCCTGCTTTCCGGGCGCTGCCCGCCGGATCGCGGCACGGTCAGTTATCGCGACACATCCGGTAACTGGGTTGATCTGTACAGCGCCAGCGAGGCGCAGCGCCGCACGCTGCTGCGTACTGAGTGGGGTTTTGTCGAGCAGAACCCGCGTGATGGTCTGCGCATGGGCGTGTCAGCCGGAGCCAATATCGGCGAGCGGCTGATGGCTCAGGGTGTGCGCCATTACGGCGAGCTGCGCGCGGCCGGTATCGACTGGCTGAAACAGGTGGAGATTGACCCACTGCGCATCGACGACCTGCCGCGCACCTTCTCCGGCGGCATGCAGCAGCGCTTGCAGATCGCCCGCAACCTGGTGTCCAGCCCACGGCTGATCTTTATGGACGAGCCCACTGGCGGCCTCGACGTGTCGGTGCAGGCTCGTCTGCTCGACCTGTTGCGCGGCCTGGTGCGCGAGCTGGACCTGGCGGTGGTGATCGTCACCCACGACCTGGCCGTGGCGCGCTTGCTGGCGGACCGGCTGATGGTGATGCGCCGCTCCCATGTGGTCGAGGCCGGTCTCACCGACCAGATTCTCGATGACCCGCAGCATCCCTATTCGCAGTTGCTGGTGTCGTCTGTCCTGCAGCCATGACGTGTGTGCGGCCCGGATTGCATGCGGGCTGCCGGTCAATATGAGGTCAATCATGAATACGCTTATCGAGGTCTCCGGCCTCAGCAAGACCTTCACCCTGCATCAGCAGCACGGCGTGGTGCTGAATGTGTTGAGCGGGCTGCATTTCAGCGTGCGCGCCGGCGAGTGCCTGGTGCTGCACGGGCAATCCGGTGCTGGCAAGTCGACCTTGCTGCGCACCCTGTACGGCAACTACCTGGCCGCTGGCGGCAGCATTCGTATGTTGCACAACGGCGAATGGGTTGAGTTGGTCGGCGCAGAACCGCGCCAGGTGCTGGCGGTGCGCCGGCAGACCCTGGGCTATGTCAGCCAGTTTTTGCGGGTGATTCCCCGTGTGTCGACCCTGGATGTGGTGATGGACCCGGCCCTGGCCCGTGGCTGGAGCAAGGCCGATGCCGAAGCGCGGGCGAAAAGCCTGCTCAGCCGCCTGAATATCCCCCAAGCCCTGTGGCAGCTGGCCCCCGGCACCTTCTCGGGCGGCGAGCAGCAGCGGGTGAATATTGCCCGCGGTTTTATGGTCGCCTGGCCGTTGATGCTGCTGGATGAACCCACGGCCTCCCTGGACGACGCCAACCGCCAGGTGGTGCTGGAACTGATCGATGAAGCCAAGGCCGCCGGTAGCGCGCTGATCGGCATCTTCCACGATCGCGCTGCCCGTGAGGCGGTGGCCGATCGTTACCTTGATATGAGCGCTGCGGCGCAGCAGGAGTACGTATATGCCGGTTGAACAGATTCTTACCAACGCGCGGGTCATCACCGCCGAGCAGGAGTTTGTCGGCACCCTGGTGCTGCGTGACGGGCTGATTGCCCAGGTAGAAGAGGGCGTTAGCGGCTTGCCCCAGGCGCAGAATTTGAACGGTGATTACCTGCTGCCCGGCCTGGTCGAGTTGCACACTGACAACCTGGAAAAATACATGAGCCCACGGCCGGGGGTGGATTGGCCATCGGCTTCGGCGGTTCTGACCCACGATGCGCAGATCGCTTCGGCGGGCATCACCACGGTGTTCGATGCCTTGGCAATTGGCGACGTCAACCCGCGCGGCAAACGCATGCAGCAATTGCCAGCGATGCTCGAAGCGATTGCTTCAGCCGCAGCGGCTGGGCATATGCGCGCCGATCACCGTCTGCACTTGCGCTGCGAGGTCTGCCATCCGGAGACCCTCGCGGTGTTTCGCGATCTGGTCGAGCATCCGCTGGTGCAGCTGGTCTCGGTGATGGACCACGCGCCGGGCCAGCGCCAGTTCGCCAAGGAAGACAAATACCGCGAGTACTACATGGGCAAGTACCACCTCAGCGAAGCGGAGATGGATGCCTTTATCGTCGAGCAGGTGGGTAACTCGCGGCAGTACAGCGACCGTCAGCGCCGCAGCATTGTGGCCGACTGCCAGGCCCGTGGTATTTCTGTGGCCAGCCACGATGACGCCACCCTGGCCCATGTGCAGGAGTCGGCGGGTTTCGGCATGTCCATCGCCGAATTTCCCACCACCCTGGAAGCCGCCAAGGCCAGCCACGAGCTGGGCCTGAAGGTGCTGATGGGCGCGCCGAATATCGTGCGCGGTGGTTCGCACTCGGGCAATATCGCCGCCGCTGAACTGGCTCAGCAGGGTGTGCTGGATATCCTCTCCAGCGACTACTACCCGGCCAGTCTGCTGCAGGCCGCTTTGCTGCTGGCCGGGCAGGACAACGGCTATGATCTGCCGCGAGCGATTGCCACCGTCAGCCGCGTGCCGGCACAGGCGGCGGGGCTGCATGATCGCGGCGAAATCCGCGTCGGCCTGCGTGCCGACCTGGTGCAGGCGCAGGTGCATGCGGGCCAGGCGGTGATCCAGCAAGTCTGGCGACAAGCGAAAAGGGTGTTCTGATGAGTGGCCGGTTGATCTATCTGATGGGGCCTTCGGGCTCGGGCAAGGACAGCCTGCTGAATGCCGCGCGTGAGCGCTTGGCCGAACGGGGTTGTGTGATCGTCCGGCGGATCATCACCCGCTCGGCGGAAGCGGTGGGCGAGGACGCCATTGGTGTGTCGCCTGCCGAGTTCGATCAGCAGGAAGCCGCCGGCGCCTTTGCCCTGAGCTGGCGCGCCAACGGCCTGGCCTATGGCATTCCCCGGCAGATCGACGACTGGCTGGCGGCTGGGCAGGACGTGCTGGTGAATGGTTCGCGCGGCTATCTGCCTAATGCACGCGAACGTTATCCCGAACTGCTGGCGATTCTCCTGCAGGTGGATGAAGCAGCCCTACGCCAGCGCCTGCAAGCGCGCGGACGGGAAAGCGCCGAGCAGATCGAGGCCCGCCTAGCGCGCAGCCGCGAACTGCAACTTCCTTCTGCCACGGTGGCGGGGGATAGCGACGAAGGCGAATCGCAATGCTTGTTGAATAACTCCGGCCCGCTCGACCAGACCGTCACCCAGTTGCTGCAACTGCTTAGCGATGCGCGCGCATGCGCCTGACCCTGCTCGGCACCGGCGATGCCCGTCAGGTGCCTGTGTACAACTGCAGCTGCGCGGCCTGCGACAGCGCGCGGGTTTACCCCGCGCGGCGCCGTGGCCCCTGTTGCGCGCTGATAGAATGCGGCGCGCAGCGCTGGCTGATCGACTCGGGGCTGACCGATTTGTGCGAGCGCTTCCCGCCCCATAGCCTGAGCGGCATTCTGCAAACCCATTACCACGCCGATCACGCTCAGGGCTTGCTGCACCTGCGCTGGGGTCAGGGGCTGATTATTCCGGTGCATGGCCCGGATGATCCAGAAGGCTTGGCCGACCTGTACAAGCACCCCGGTATTCTCGATTTCAGCCAGCCGTTTGCCGCCTTCGAGCGGCGGCAACTGGGTGAGTTAAGCGTCACGGCGCTGCCGCTTAATCACTCCAAACCGACCTTTGGTTATCTACTGCAAGGCTTAACGGCGAGTGGTGAACAGCGGCGTATCGCCTATCTGACAGACACCCTCGGCTTGCCGGACGCCAGCGCCGAGGTGCTGCGCCAGCAGCCGCTGGATCTGCTGGTGCTGGACTGTTCCACCGCACCGCAGCCCATCGCACCGCGCAACCACAACGACCTGACCCGCGCGCTGGAGGTGGTGGAGCAGTTGCAGCCCAGAGAAACCGTGCTGACCCATATCGGCCATAGCTTCGACGCCTGGTTGCTGGATAACCCCGGTGCCTTGCCGGCTGGTGTAAGCCTGGCCTTTGACGGACTGATGTTATGAATAACGCCCGCTGCATCACTCTGCTGCTATGTGGTGCGGAAACCCTGGGCATGGCTGGCTTTGCTTTGTTTGCCGCCTTGCTGCCGGACTTTCAGGCGCTATGGGGGCTCTCCAATACTCAAGCAGGCTGGATCGGTGGCGGATTCTTTCTTGGCTATATGGTCGCGGTGCCGGTTCTCACCGGGCTGACCGACAAATACGATGCGCGGCTGATTTATCTGGCGGCGATGCTGCTGACTGCCGTGGCCAATGCAGGCTTTGTCTTTGCCGATGGTTTCTGGTCGGCCCTGGCCTGGCGAGTGCTGGCGGGCGTCGGTTTGGCGGGCACCTATATGCCGGGGCTCAAGGCGCTGTCCGAACGGATCGAAGGGCCGGCGCAGTCGCGCGCGGTGGCGTTCTATACCGCGAGCTTCGGTTTGGGCACGGCGCTGTCGTTTATCCTCGCCGGCGAGCTGGCCAAGTTCGGCGGTTGGCAGTTGCCGACTCTGCTCAGTGGCATCTGCGCCTTGCTGGCCTGGGCCATGGTCTATTGGGGCTTGCAGCCAAAAGCGGTGGTGCAGCATGCGCCGCGCAAGCTGCTGGACCTTGCCCCGCTGAAAAGCCGCGCGGTGGCAGCCTACTGCCTGGCCTATGCGGTGCATAACCTTGAGCTGTTTGCCCTGCGCGCCTGGGTGGTGGCTTTTGTGGTGTTCTCCGGGCAATTGCAGGGCAGCGATCCCTGGCTGTCGGGCACCTGGGTGGCGATGCTGGTGACCCTGATCGGCATGCCCGCGAGCATCTTCGGCAACGAGCTGGCGCTGCGTTTTGGCCGGCAGCGCTGGCTGATCGCGGTGATGCTCTGCTCGGCCATGCTGGCGCTGTTGATTGGCCTGAGTGCGGCCTTGCCGTTCTGGCTGATGCTGGTGCTGGTACTGCTCTACAGCATCGCCGTCACCGCCGATTCGTCATCGCTGACAGCAGGGTTGATCGAAGTCGCGCCCGCCAGCCACCGTGGTGCGGCCATGGCGCTGTATTCCTGCACCGGCTTTAGCGGCGCCTTTCTCGGCCCGCTGCTGTTTGGCATCAGCCTGGATGTGCTGGGTGACAAGAGTCTGCTCGGCTGGTGGGCCGCGTTTGCCCTGATGGGCCTGCTATTGCTGCTCGGCCCGCTGGCATTGTGGTGGGCGGGCAAAGCGCAGTCGGAAAGCGCCCTGCGCCAGCCGCGTGCGGAGGCGGCTTAGGCAAGGCGATCCCGCGCCTTAATCCAGCGGCAACTCGGTGGTGCGTTTGACCTCGCTCATGGCGATATGCGAGTGCGCTTCGTGCACATGCGGGCGTTGCAGCAGGTGGTCGCGCAGAAAGCGTTCGTAGCTGGCGATGTCCTTGGCCACCACCTTGAGCAGGTAATCCGAGCCGCCGGCCATGGTGAAACACTCCAGCACCTCGGGGTAACCGACCACGGCGCGCTCGAATTCTTCCAGGTTGCTACGCCCGTGGGCTGAAAGTTTGATATCGACAAACACGGTGATGCTGAAGCCCAGCTGCTTGTGGCTGAGCAGGGCCACCTTGCGCTCGATAATGCCGTCTTCCTGCATGCGATGAATCCGCCGCCAGCAGGGCGATTGTGACAATTCCACCTTTTCGGCGATCTCGGCGGCGGAGAGGTCAGCGTTGTGTTGCAGCAGGCGGAGAATTTTCCGATCAATGGGGCTGAGCAAGTCCTGCATGATTGTTCCTGAATTATTGTATTTATTGGAAAGTTCATGCGCAATATTGGCTTTTCATCCTGAAAATAGAAAGAAAATCTCCGTACTGCTCAGTCATATTCTTGACCATACGCCTTGTGGGGTGATCCCGCACTAGGCTTAACAAAGGGTGGCATTAACCGTTGCCAACCCAGCTCTCGATAAAAATAACAGGAGCACCACCATGTCTCTGGCCGAGATCCGCCTGGATGACAAGTACCGCCTTGCAACCGGTCACCTCTACCTGACCGGCACCCAGGTGCTGACCCGCCTGCCCATGCTGCAGAAGCAACGCGACGCAGCTCATGGCCTGAATACCGCGTGCTTTATTTCCGGCTACCGTGGCTCGCCCCTGGGCAACCTCGACAAGAGCCTGTGGGACGCCAAGCAGTACCTCAAAGAAAATCACATCCACTTCCAGCCGGGCGTCAACGAAGAGTTGGCCGCCACTTCGGTGTGGGGCAGCCAGCAGACCAGCCTGTTCCCCGGCGCGCGCTACGACGGCGTGTTCGCCATGTGGTACGGCAAGGGTCCGGGTGTGGACCGTTGCGGTGATGTGTTCAAGCATGGCAACTCGGCCGGCGTTTCCGAGCATGGCGGCGTGCTGCTGCTGGCTGGCGACGACCATGGCTGCAAGTCTTCGAGTATCGCCAACCAGAGCGAGCATGCTTTTATCGCCGCCTCGATCCCGGTGCTCAACCCGGCCAACGTTCAGGAAATTCTCGATTACGGCATCATCGGCTGGGAGCTGTCGCGTTACAGCGGTTGCTGGGTGGCGCTGAAAACCATCGCCGAGAACGTCGATTCCTCCGCCGTGGTGGATGTTGATCCGCTGCGCATGCAGGTGAAGATTCCCGAGGATTTCAAACTGCCGGAAGACGGCGTGTATATCCGCTGGCCGGACCCACCCCTGGCCCAGGAAGCGCGCCTTAATACCTACAAAATCTACGCAGCCCGCGCCTTTGCGCTGGCCAACAACCTTAACCAGATCAAGCTCGATTCGCCCAACCCGCGCTTAGGCATTATCACCACCGGCAAGTCCTATCTGGATGTGCGTCAGGCTCTGGATGACCTCGGTCTGGATGAAGCGCTGTGCGCCCAGGTGGGCTTGCGTGTGCTCAAGGTCGGTATGAGCTGGCCGCTGGAACCGGTGTCGGTGCATGAGTTTGCCGAAGGCCTGGACGAGATTCTGGTGGTCGAGGAAAAACGCAGCATCATCGAAGACCAGCTCACCGGTCAGCTCTACAACTGGCCCGTCGGTAAGCGCCCAGTGGTGGTTGGCGAGTTCGACGAAGCCGGCCATTCGCTGCTGCCTAACCTGTCCGAACTGACGCCAGCGATGATCGCCCGCGCCATCGCCAAGCGCCTTGCGCCGATCTACAGCAGCGCCAGCATCGACGAGCGCCTGGCCTTTCTCGCGGCCAAGGAAGCCTCCCTGGCCGCGCCCAAGCACACCACTGTGCGCACCCCGCATTTCTGCTCCGGTTGCCCGCACAACACCTCAACCAAACTGCCGGAAGGCAGCCGCGCCCAGGGCGGTATCGGTTGCCACTACATGACCCAGTGGATGGACCGCAATACCGACACCTTTACCCAGATGGGCGGCGAGGGCGCGACTTGGATTGGCCAGGCGCCCTTTACCGACACCCCGCATATCTTCCAGAACCTCGGTGACGGCACCTACTTCCACTCCGGCCAGCTGGCCCTGCGCGCGTCCGTGGCTGCCGGGGTGAATATCACCTACAAGATTCTCTACAACGACGCCGTGGCCATGACCGGCGGCCAGCCCATCGACGGCGAACTGCGCGTCGATCAGCTGAGTCAGCAGGTGTACGCCGAAGGGGTGAAACGCATTGTCCTGGTCACCGACGAGCCGGAGAAATACCCGACCCGCAACACTTTCGCACCCATCGTCACCTTCCACCATCGCCGTGACCTAGATGCCGTGCAGCGCGAACTGCGCGAGTTCCAAGGCTGCTCGGTGATCATCTATGACCAGACCTGCGCCACCGAGAAACGCCGTCGGCGCAAGCGCGGCAAGTTAGTCGATCCGCAGAAGCGTGCCTTTATTAACCCGGCGGTATGCGAGGGTTGTGGCGATTGCAGCGTCAAGTCCAACTGCCTGTCTGTGCTGCCGCTGGAAACCGAACTGGGCCGCAAGCGCGAGATCGACCAGAACTCCTGCAACAAGGATTTCAGTTGCGTTGAAGGCTTCTGCCCAAGCTTTGTCACCGTGCACGGCGGCAGCCTGCGCAAGCCGGAAGCCGTGGGCCTGAGCGCGCTGTTTATCGCTTTGCCGGAGCCGCGTCAGCCCGCGCTGGATCGCCCCTGGAATATCCTACTGCCGGGTGTCGGCGGCAGTGGTGTAACCACTGTCGGCGCATTGCTCGGTATGGCTGCGCATATCGAAGGCAAGGGCTGCAGCGTGCTTGATCAGGCTGGCCTGGCGCAGAAGTTCGGCCCGGTGATCACCCATATCCGCATTGCCGCCAAGCAGGACGACATCTTCGCCGTGCGCATCGCCGCCGGGGAGACCGACTTGCTGTTGGGCTGCGATCTGGTGGTCGCCGCCAGCGAAGAGGCCCTGGCCAAGCTGAATGACAAGATCGCCCATGCTGTGGTCAACAGCCATGAAGCGGCCACCGCCGAATTCACCCGCAACCCCGATGCTCAAGTACCCGGCGCAGCTATGCGTGAGGCGCTGATCGAAGCTGTTGGTGCGAGCAAAACCCACTTTGTCGATGCCAGCCGCCTGGCCACGCGCCTGCTCGGCGACAGCATCGCCACCAACCTGTTTATGCTCGGTTTCGCGTATCAGAAGGGCCTGGTGCCGGTTTCCTCCGAAGCCATCAACAAGGCCATCGAGCTTAACGGCGTGGCCGTGCAGCTCAATCAGCAGGCCTTCCTCTGGGGCCGTCGCGCCGCCCATGATGCGGTCGCCGTGGAGCGTCTGGCCAAGCCTGAGGTGGCCGAAGCGCCACATTGCCAGAGTCTGGAAGAAATCGTCGCTGACCGCGTCAGCCGCCTGACGGCCTACCAGAACGCCGCCTACGCCGAGCGCTACCGCGAGCAGGTGGCGCGGGTGCAGCAGCTCGACAAGAGCGCTGACCAGGCGCTGAGCAAGGCCGTCGCGCGCTACTACTTCAAGCTGCTGGCTTACAAGGACGAGTACGAAGTGGCGCGGCTGTACAGCGACGGCAGCTTTATCCGTCAGCTGGAGGCTCAGTTCAGCGGCGATTACCGTCTGGAGTTCCACTTGGCACCGTCCTGGCTTAGCAAGCCGGATGCCAGCACCGGCGAACCACGCAAGCGTCAGTTTGGCCCTTGGATGCTCAAGGCCTTCGGTGTGCTGGCCAAGTTCAAGTTCCTGCGTGGCACTCCGCTGGATCTGTTTGGCTACAGCGCCGAACGCAAGCTGGAGCTGGACCTGATCGACGACTACGAGCAGAACCTGGAGTACCTGCTCAAGGAACTCAACGCCGACAACTACCGCACGGCGCTGGCTCTGGCCGAGTTGCCGGAGCAGATCCGCGGTTATGGTCACGTCAAGGAACGCAGCCTGGTCAAGGCCCGCGAGCAGGCGGCTCAGCTCAAGGCGCGCATGCTGGTCAGCGAGATCCAGGCGGTGCGGCTGTTCGAGCCGGCCGCTTAACCACCCCAGACACTTATAACCTTCACCGTCTCCCTTAACCGGGAGAGGGCGACCTCTTACAACAAAAAAACGAGGCTCCCCATGTCCGTATTTTCCCATATCGAGTTCGACCACCACGAACAGGTGGTCTTCGGCCACGACAAATCCAGCGGCCTGAAGGCGATTATCGCCATCCACAACAGTAACCTCGGCCCGGCCCTCGGCGGCTGCCGCATGTGGCCCTACGCCAATGACGATGAAGCGCTGCGCGATGTGCTGCGTCTGTCGCGCGGGATGACCTACAAATCGGCCCTGGCCAACCTGCCGCTGGGTGGCGGCAAAGCGGTGATCATCGGCAACCCGCATACCGGCAAGAGCGCGGCGCTGTTCCAGGCCATGGGTGACTTTGTCGACAGCCTCGGCGGCCGCTATATCACCGCCGCCGACTCCGGCACCGGCGTTGCGGAAATGCAGATCATGGCCGAGCGCACGCGCCACGTATCCGGCGCCGAGCTGCGCGAAGCCTTCGCCGGCGGCACGCGCAATGGCGATCCGTCACCGTCCACCGCTTACGGGGTGTTTATCGGCATCCAGACCGCGGTCAAACACCGCCTGGGTCGTGATGATCTGCAGGGTCTGAAAGTGGCAATCCAAGGGGTAGGGCAGGTGGGCTTCGACCTGGCGCGTCAGCTGAAAGCCGCCGGCGCCGAGCTGTGGGTAACCGATATTGTCGAGGCCAATGTGCGTCGCGCGGTCGAGCAACTGGGCGCAACCGCTGTCAGCCAGCAGGCGATTTTCGGCCTGGATGTCGATGTATTCGCGCCATGCGCCATGGGCGGCATTATCAACCAGCAAACCTTGGAAGCCCTGCGCGCGCCGATTATTGCCGGGGCCGCCAACAATCAACTGGCCGATGCCAGCCTGGCGGAAACCCTGCGCCGCAACGAATGCCTGTACGCGCCGGATTACGCGATCAACGCCGGCGGCATTATCGATGTCTGCTACGAACGCACCGGCGGCAGCGCCGCACAGCTTAAGGCGCATATCGAAGGCATCGGCGCGACCCTGGAACAGATCTTCCAGCGCGCCGATGCGGCGAGCAAAACCACCTTAGAAATCGCCGACCAGCTGGCCGAAGAGCGATTCGGCCGTTAAAAACTGCTAAACGTAGCCCGCACTACTGGCACGTTTTGCAAATACCGTAGGAGCGGGGCATGCCCGCGATGCTTTCAGGTCAACAGCGATTCGCCAGCATGGACTAGGCGTCGCCGCCGCGACAAAGGCCTTTGACAGCTGCTTACTCCAGCATCAGCGCCAAACTAATCCCATGCGGCTTAAAGCCCAGGTTGGCATAAAAAGCATGGGCGGCCTCACGGCTCTGGCTGCTGGACAGCGCCACCTTGTAACAACCCCAGGCGCGGGCGCGTTCGATGGCTTTGGCCATCAGCGCCTGGCCAATCCCCAGACCGCGCGCCTCAGTATCCACCACCACATCTTCCAGAATCGCCGAGCGTGCGAAGTTGTGCGCCAAGTGCTCGATCAGATTGACCGTGCAGGTGCCGAGCAACTTGCCGTCACGCTCTGCCACCATTACCACACGGCTCACGGGCAGCTCGCTCAGGCGCAACGCCAGCAGCTTGGCATCGGCACGCGGCTCATCGGGCGCTAGCTGTTGCAGCAGGGCAGCCAGGGCCGCAGCATCATTAACGCTGACCGCACGCAGGTGAAAATCGGCAAAAGGCGAATCCGGCAGATGATGCGAATCAGCGGGACGCATGGCGATCTCCTCTCCTTGTGACAGCCGGTTGGCAGTCAGTTGGCAGTATGGCCCCGAGATGATGGCAGTGGCATGACAAAACCGCCCAGCCTGTAGGGTCTGTTGACGTTTCATCGCGACTGCGCCGGAGCCTGTTTTAGCGCGAGGCAAGGCACGAGACGCGAAGTTTGGTTGTTCCAAATGAGTGTCGAGAAACGCAGCATCGCGCCAAAACAGGCCCGGCCCTTCGGGTTGCGCGAAAAATCTCGCCATGCGTTGTTGTAGGACTTGGCAAGGGAACACCATTACCTGCGTCCTACGCCTAGCCTGGCGAGATTTTGCGCGGCAACGCGGCTTGCGCTGAAACGTCAACAGACCCTAAGATGCCGCCCGCTGGTGGCCCGTCTATCCAGCCTCGGTTCCCATAGTTCAATGGATAGAATAAGCCCCTCCTAAGGGCTAGATACTGGTTCGAATCCAGTTGGGAACGCCATTTTTTCTGCCGGTGGTTAACTACCGTCTCCTGCTTTCTCTGCGCTGATCCATCCACGTCCTAATACTTATCCAGACGCCCACGCTCATACTGTCGGGGCGGGCTTGCTGCGCGTTGCATAATGCAAACGCCTTAAAACTGTGCGCTTATCGCCCTGAATATGCGCATTTATTTGCCTGTTTTATCTACGCAATAGAGCGCTAGCTTTATGAGAGCGCACCAAAAAGATTCATTAATGCGACATTTTGCGCTGTTATGGCGCCAGGCTGACTGCTAGAGTGCGGCGCACTTTTCAGTCGATCTGCCCTGTGTTCTGGGCACTGTTTGGGTACCCCTATGAGCGAATCCGTCGAGCTTTTCCTTTCCCGCTTGAAGCAGCGTGACCCTCACCAGCCGGAGTTTCATCAGGCCGTGGAAGAAGTGCTGCGTTCGCTGTGGCCATTCCTCGAAGCCAATCCGCGCTACCTGCAGGCCGGCATTGTTGAGCGTATGGTCGAGCCGGAGCGGGTGGTGCTGTTCCGCGTGTCCTGGGTTGATGACGCAGGGCGGGTGCAGGTCAACCGTGGCTATCGGGTGCAAATGAGCAGCGCTATTGGCCCGTACAAGGGCGGCCTGCGTTTCCATCCATCGGTCAACCTTGGCGTGCTCAAGTTCCTGGCCTTTGAGCAGGTGTTCAAAAACTCGCTGACCTCGCTGCCAATGGGCGGCGGTAAAGGTGGCTCGGATTTCGACCCGAAGGGCAAAAGCGACAACGAAGTAATGCGCTTCTGCCAGGCCTTTATGAGCGAGCTGTATCGTCATATCGGCGCCGACCTGGATGTGCCGGCTGGTGATATCGGCGTGGGTGGCCGTGAGATCGGCTATATGTTCGGCCAGTACAAACGCCTGGCTAATCAGTTCACTTCGGTGCTGACCGGCAAGGGCATTACCTACGGCGGCAGCCTTATTCGCCCGGAAGCCACCGGCTATGGCTGTGTGTACTTCGCTCAGGAAATGCTCAAACGGATCAACCGCGGCGTTGAAGGCCAGCGCGTGGTTATCTCAGGTTCAGGCAACGTAGCCCAGTACGCGGCGCAGAAGGTTATGGAACTGGGCGGTATGGTGGTGTCCATGTCGGACTCTGAGGGCACTCTGCATACCCCTGATGGCCTGACTGAGGAGCAGTGGCAGCACCTGATGGAGCTGAAAAACGTGCGTCGTGGTCGTCTTAGCGAAATGGCCGCGCACTTCAAACTGAACTTCCTTGCCGGCAAGCGCCCTTGGCAGCTGTCGTGCGACATCGCGCTGCCATGCGCCACACAGAATGAACTGGATGCTGAGGATGCTAAAGCGCTGCTGAGCAACGGCTGCTTCTGCGTGGCCGAAGGGGCGAATATGCCCTCGACCTTGGAAGCGGTGGATCTGTTTATTGACGCGGGCATCTGCTTTGCCCCAGGCAAGGCATCAAACGCTGGTGGCGTGGCCACCAGCGGCCTGGAAATGAGCCAAAACGCCATGCGCCTGAACTGGACTGCTGGCGAAGTGGACGAGCGCTTGCACAGCATCATGCAAAGCATCCACAGCGCCTGTGTGCGTTACGGTGAAGAGAATGGACGAGTCAACTACGTCAAAGGCGCCAACATCGCCGGCTTCGTCAAAGTCGCTGACGCCATGCTGGCGCAGGGTGTGGTCTAACCCGCTTCGATCCTGACACGCTCTACCGCCAACAAAAAATGCCCGCGCAATGCGGGCATTTTTTATTCGCTCTAAGCTAACGCGCCAGCGAGTGCGCGGCGCATTAGCCGGCCTCTGACGGCTTAGTTACCGCGGTAGGTGGAGAAGCCGTAAGGGCTGAGCAGCAACGGAATGTGGTAGTGCGGCACGGTGCCGTCGACTTCGAAGATCACCGGCACTTCCGGGAAGAAGCTCGCTGTAGCGTGCTTCTTGAACCATTCACCTGTCTTGAACGTCACGCGGTAGGTGCCTTTCTCCAGCGCTTTGTCTGCTGGGTACAGGGCGGTAATGCGGCCTTGTTCGTTGGTTGCGCCGCTGTTGAGCATGTTCCAGTTTTTACCGTCCTGTTTTTCCAGGGTCACGTTGACTTCAGGCGAAGGTAGACCGTCTTGCAGGTTCAGCACGTGCACGCTCAGCGGGTTACCAGCTGCCAGGGCCAGGGAGGAGAGGCCGCTGAGGACAGCGCCGGCAAACAGGGTTTTCAGCAGTTTCATGGTGTGACTCCTAATCAGTGAGTGGTAGGTAAAACTTGGGCAATGGCTTTCAGGGCGCAGCCTTCATCAATTTCGGCGCCGCCAGCACCGGCTACGCCGATTGCCCCGATGACCTGATCGCCCACCTTCAATGGCACGCCGCCACCGAGCAGCAGCAACTCATCGAGGGTGTTGAGGTTCTCGGCATCCGGGTTGTTGCGGGCACGCTCAGACAGCAGGCGTGTCGCGGTTTTAGTCGACAGGGCGGTAAAGGCTTTGCGCTGGGCCGCCACTGTGTTATGCGGGCCGACATTGTCATCACGCTGCACCGCAACCAGGTTGCCGCCGCGGTCGACTACGGCGGCAACGCTGGTACGTCCCTCGGCATGGCACGCGGTCAACGTAGCGCTGAGCAGGTCGTTGGCCAGGGCCAGGGTTACGTCTTGGCGCTGTGCGACCTTCTCGTTGGCGGCCCATGCGGTAGAAGAACCCATGGCCAGGGCGAGTAATGACAAGGTGGCAGTGCGAAGTAACATATCGGTCTCCAGGGTTGGGCTCAGCTGAGCGATGGGTGACCATGCTGCCCAAGCGTCACCGTCAAACGGATTGCGCTTGGATTACTAATTTGTAATGGGAGCGCCGCGCAGAACGGCCTAGGCTATGCGCCTGTGCTGGAGGAAAAGATGCGCATTCTGGTAGTCGAAGACGAAGTAAAAACCGCGGATTACTTGAGCAAAGGCTTAGGTGAGTCGGGGTATCGCGTGGACGTTGCCCTGAATGGTCTGGATGGCCAGCACCTGGTGCAGGAACATGAGTTCGACCTGATCATTCTTGATGTCATGTTGCCCGGTTTGGATGGCTGGCAGCTGCTGCAGATCATTCGGCGCAAGCTGCAAACACCGGTACTGTTTCTCACTGCGCGTGATGCGGTGGAGGACCGTGTCAAAGGGCTGGAACTGGGCGCTGATGATTACTTGGTCAAACCCTTTTCTTACGCCGAGTTACTGGCTCGCGTACGTACCTTGCTGCGTCGTGGGCCGCCGCGTGAGGTTGAGCAGTTTCAAGTGGCGGATCTGCACCTAGACCTGTTGCGGCGCAAAGTCACCCGCAATGGTGAACGCGTGACCCTGACCAACAAGGAGTTCTCTCTGCTGCACTTGCTGCTTAGTCGAGAGGGGGAGGTGTTGTCGCGTACCTTGATTGCTTCGCATGTCTGGCAGATGAATTTCGACAGTGATACCAACGTGGTCGATGTGGCCATCCGCCGCCTGCGCGCCAAGGTCGACGACCCATACCAGCTTAAGCTGATCCACACTGTTCGCGGCATGGGGTACATGCTTGAGGCGCAGTCATGAGGCTGTGGCCGCGTGCGTTGAGCGTGCGCCTCGCCATGATGTTTGCCCTGGTCAGCACGTTGTTATTGGGCCTAATTGGTTTTTCCCTTTACCAATCGCTGCAGCGCGAAATTGCCTGGCGCGATGATCAGGCATTGCTTGGCCGGCTGGAGCGCATGCAGGCCTTGCTTGACGACAGCCAGAGCATTGAGGCCCTGCGCAGCAGACCGCAGCTCTATGAAAACATGCTGGGTAATCGCGATAGTTTGCTGTGGATTATCGATGACGCCGGGCAGCGGCTGATCGAGATCAACCCAACCTTAATGCCGCTGCCCGTGTTGCCAGCTGCCGAGCGAGCCACCCTAGGCGATAGCCAAAGTAGTGAACCTTTGCGCCTGGCCTGGTTGGATGTCACCCGAGGCGATCGTCGCCTAACCCTGATTGCCGGAAAGTTGCTCAGCGAGCGTGAGCAGATGCTAGCGGCGTATCGCCTCAAACTCTGGTCGGCCTTATCGGTTGGCGCATTCTTAGCGTTTGGGTTCGGCTGGCTGGTCAGCCTGCGTGGTTTGCAGCCGGTGCGACAGCTGGCAATGCGCGCCGCTGCCATTGACGTGCAGCACCTACACCTGCGCCTGGATGAGTTTAAAGATGTCAGCGAATTGCAGGCGCTCAGCAAGGCGTTAAACCTGATGCTCGCGCGTCTTGAAGACGGCTTTGCCCAGCTCTCGCGCTTTTCAGAGGACCTTGCCCATGAGATGCGCACTCCGCTGAGTAACCTAATGGGGCATGCGCAGCAAACCCTCGCACGTCCACGTTCAGTGGATGAATACCAGAACTTGCTGGTTTCCAATCTTGAGGAGTACGACCGATTGGCGCGAATGATCGACAGTATGCTGTTTCTCGCGCGTACCGAGCAGGCTGATGCTTCGATCAACCGGCAACTGGTTGACCTGCACGAATTGGTCGAACAGCTCTGCGAGTACTTCGATGGCACAGCACAGGAGTGCAATATCGAGTTGATTAACAAGGGCAGTGATACTTTAGTCGCCGACCCGCAGTTAGTCCGTCGCGCCTTGGCTAACCTGCTGGCGAATGCGCTGCGTTACGGCATACCTGACAGTGCTGTCACCATCAGCAGCAGTTTGTACGATGGCGTCGTTGAAATCAGCGTGCACAACTTCGGTGAACCCATTGCCGCCGAACACCTGCCGCGTCTGTTTGAGCGCTTTTATCGCTGCGACCCCTCGCGTAATCAGCCCGATGATTCGGGTGGCCTGGGCTTGGCCATTGTGCGTTCGATCATGCATGCCCATGGCGGTCAGGTTCGTGTTACCAGCACCCAGGCGGGCACGAGCTTCAGTCTGCTATTTCCGCCGGATAGTGCTTAGGCCACCCAGTAAAAAGCCCCGAAATCTGGTTAGAAATCGGGGGCTTTATGTTTTGAGTTCTTGTGGGGGCTTTGATTTTTAGGGCTTAAACGTTCTCTACAGCAAACGCTGAAGTGATTGGTTCTAGCGCACTACTCGGCAGCTTGTGCGGTGCTTCGATACGTTCTTTTAGCTTTTCGGTGAACTCGACAGCTGAAGCCTGATCCTTGAAGTTAAGCTTTATAGCCCCGGTGTTTACTAACCATTTCTCGCCGTCTTCTATCACCATCTTTGAAATCGAGATTTCCATGCCAGTTCCTCTCGCGAATTGAATCGAACCGTGAGTTTTAGGCAAAAAAAGACCAACAAACGTCGGTCAAATCTTAATTTAGGAGGAGCACCTGATGAGCATCAGATGAGGCCATATTCTCTCCAGATTGTTGCATGCGTGTGACGAGTTCAGATCCATTCGTCTGCGGCTCATTCTCTGCAACCAATCCGTAATAATTGTCTACTACCTTGCCGTCTTCACTCGAGGGCAAGATTTTGAACCGCAACGCACGCAAAACGTTAACCACCATTGCTGAACACAACGAAGACGCAGCCATTGCACTTATGCGCGCTGCAGAACGTACAGGTGATCAAGTCCTTCGGCAGCAGATGCTCAGGGTTATTCATCAGCTGAACGAGGATGCCCTTGACCTCAGATCCATCCGTGACGATTCCATGTCGTCATCTCGGAAGCTTGCTTGATTAGCCAGCCTTTAAGGCTCACGCCCTGCGCCTGCAGGAGCGCCCGCTATCGTTCCTTCCTCATGCCCAGGCTAAGCATGTGCTTCGCCATACCTTCGCTTATCACTTCGTCATCACTGGCGGGAACATTCTGACCCTGCAGAAGGTGTTTGGTCATGCGTCCGTCACCATGACCATGCGCTATGCACATCTGGCACAGGATCACCTGCAGGAAGCTTTGCGCTGCAATCCAATCTTCGACACTTTCTCGACGCCGACCTAGGCCAGAAAGCAAAAAGCCCCGAAATCTTTTTAGAAATCAGGGCTTTATAACTGCGATTTGGAGCGGGCGATGGGAATCGAACCCACAGCTCTAGCTTGGGAAGCTAGGGTATTACCACTATACGACGCCCGCAGCGGGTGCCTTTATACCGGAAGTCTTGGCCGAAATGAAGCCTGCAGCGTGGCTATCTGTGGCTGGGCGCTGCAGGCTTGGCGCATAGCGGTGGTTCATACGGCTATCGCGTGGTGCAGGTCGTGCTGTGGACGGTTGCTGGAGCTGATGCGTGCCGGGGCCTGCAGGAACTTGAGCATGACGGACTGACTCTGCAGCCAGGCCTTCTTGTGCTCCATGTCGAGAAAGTGCCCGGTGTTGTCGATAGTGGCGAACTGGCAGTCACTCAGGTACTTGGCAAACACGCGCACGTCATCCGGAGAGGTGTATTCGTCGTGCTCGCCGTTGATAAACAGCAGCGGGATGTCGATGGCCGCCAGGCATTCCATCTGGCAGTGGTTGTCCATATGCACCACCTGGTTGATGTGCGCGTGCAACTGCAGGTATTCGTGGCTGTCGAGGCTGCTGATATGGCGATGGTTGTAGCGCTTGAACAGGGAGGGTAGGTATTTGCCGATGGTGCTGTTGACCAGCTGGCCGACCTTTTCGCCGTCGATGGCCTGCAAGTGGGTCATGCCTTTTTCCAGGTAATCAAGCATCGGCTCATTCAGCAGGGGCGAGAAGGAGGTGATCACCGCCTTTTCGATACGCGCCGGGCGTTGCGCCAGAGCGAGCATGGCGGCGACGCCACCCCAGGAGAACGACAGCAGGTAGTTGACCTGAAACTGTTCGATCAGCTCCAACAGGATGGTGGCTTCATTTTCCTTGCTGATCGGCCGGCTATGGCTGTTGTGCGGCTTGGACTGGCCGGCGTAGGGCTGATCGTAAAGCACCACATTGAACTGTGGTTGCAGGTACTTGATGGTTTGCGCAAAGGCGGCGGTGGTGGCCAGCGAGCCGTTGATCAGGATGATGGTCTTGCGCGCGCTGGGGTTGGCATAGAACTCCGTGTGTACCTTGAACGTCCTGTGTATATCGACGACAGCGGTGGCTGGCTTCATGTCGTTTCCTCCTGGCGCAAAAGTGGGCATGGCAAAACGGCGAGGCCGTTAAACCGGGCTAAGCAGGACAATCAGGAAAGCGCCTGGACGTGACAGCAAGATGTCAGGCTGGAGGATTTTATAAGTTATTTATTTTCAATCAGTTAGGGCTGAAATAGAGCATCCGTCCACGACCTTTTGGCAGGTGTGGAGAGGCGTCTTTGACCAGGCAGGAACCCATTTCGCGCAGTGCGCAAGTAACCGAGAGAACGCTTAGATGGCTTTAGTGACTGATAGGTCACGATAAGACCTTATGGTTCGATTTAAGCAGCCGCGTTCGGGCTGGCGCAAGTGAATATTGGGATATCGAATAACCGTTTGTCGGTTAGCTAGCTAAGTATGTGACTTGAGCACGAACTGCCTAGAGGGTGCTTACAAACGTAGCGAGCGATGGTCAGGCAAGGCGAAATCAGCCGAGAAAGCGGAGTGTACGGGTTGTACATGAGCATTTTGAGACGCCGCGTCCCGGGCTGATTTCAACGCAGCATGGCCGAGCGCAGTAATTTGTAAGCACCCATCTTAGATGCAGGCGATTTCCGCTGTCGTCAGGGCGCGGTACTGGCCGGGGGCCAGCTGCGAGTCGAGTTGGATGGCGCCCATGCTTAGGCGGTGCAGGCCGGTGACCTTGTTCTGAAAGTGGCCAAACATGCGCTTGACCTGATGGTAGCGGCCTTCGTGCAGAGTCAGCAGGGCGCTGTGGCTATCGAGAATGACCAGTTCGGCGGGCAGGGTGGTGAGGTCTTCATAGGCGAAGTACAGGCCATGGGCGAACACTTTAATGTACTCCGGGCTGATCGGCTGTTCGGTCTCGACGCGGTAGACCTTGCCCAGGCGGCTGCGCGGCTCGGTGAGGCGGCGCGACCATTGGCCATCGTTGGTGATCAGCAGCAGGCCGCTGGTATTCAGGTCCAGGCGGCCGGCCAGGTGCAGGTCGGCTGTGTCCGGTTCATCGAGCAAATCCAGCACGGTGCGGTGCTGCTCATGCGCGGTGGCGCTGACCACGCCGATGGGTTTGTGCAGCATGAAATAACGTGCGGCTTTGCCGGCTTGCAGCAGCTCGCTATCGACCTCGATTCGACTGAACTGGCTGACTTCGCACAGGCCATCGCAAACCACAGCACCGTCCACTTGCACGCGGCCGCTGGCAAGCAGTTGGCGGGCGGCTTGGCGATTGAGCTGGGGCAGGTTGCTGAGAAAACGATCGAGGCGCATGGCTAGCTGTTTGCTGGCGGGGTTTCAGGTGGCAAGCCCTGAGTGCAGCGTGGGCACAGGCAGCTGCGGTTGCGCTGTTCGGGCGGCAGCTTGGCCAGCTGCGCGGCATCGACCGGCACGCTAAAACACCAGCACTCGGTTACCGGTGCGTCGGCGTCAGCCTGGGCGCACTGGTTAAGCTGCCCGCAGCAGGGGCAGCGGTTGGTGTCATCACTCACGCGATTTCTTCACACAGGCGGTTGCGGCCGCCCTGCTTGGCCCGATAAAGGGCGCGGTCGGCGCGGGTGATCAGCTGCTCCAGGGATTCATCGGTATGCAATTGCGCCAGGCCGATACTGGTGGTGATGCGCAGCTGCGCGCCGTTGAAGCTGATGCTGCTTTGCTCGGTTTGCTGGCGGATTTTCTCGCCCAGCTCGCGAGCCTGCTCGGGTGTGGTGTCCTTGAGCAGCAGGATAAATTCCTCGCCACCCCAGCGGCAGATGATGTCGGACTGACGCAGGGTGCTGCGCAGGTCGCTGGCAAAGCGACGCAGCACTTCATCACCGGCCATATGGCCATGGCTGTCGTTAAGTTGTTTGAAGTTGTCCAGGTCGAGCATCAGGGCGCACAGCGCGCTTGGGCTGCGCCGGGCTTCCTGCACGGCCTGATTGGCTAGCAGGTCAAAGCCACGGCGGTTGGGCAGCTCGGTCAGCAGGTCGGTGGTGGCCAGCGCGCTGATGCGTCGCTGATAGCGGCGCAGCACCAGGCTCACCAGGCTGATAACGATCACAGTGACCACCAAGCAAATCAGCAGATTGAGGTACAGCGATTTGCGGATGCCAGCGACCGCGCCGTCCTCATGCTTGTCGACAAACAGGTACCAGTTCAGCTCAGGGATAAATCGCACATTGAGGAAGTGATCGCGGCCGTGTTCCTGATACTCGAAGTCGCCGCTTTGTGGGTGCGGCAGCTTGGCCTGCAGCTCTTCCAGGCCGGGGATTTCACTGAGGGACTGACCAACCCGCGCGCCCATCGGCCCGCCGTTGGCGCCGGTGAGCACCAGCCGACCATTGGTGTCGACAAAGAACACGCTGCGCTCATAGCGCTGCTGGTAGGTGTCGATCAGTTTGACCACTGCATCCACGGTCAGGCCGACGCCGGTGGCGCCGATAAAGCGCTGCTCGTAATCGAACACCTTGTAATTGATAAACACGGTCATGCGGTCGTCGTTGGCCATGTCGACGTCGACATTGATCTCGTATGGGGTCTGCATGTCGCGCACGCGGAAATACCAGTCATCGCGTGGCTCGTTTTCCTGCACCTGCTTGAGCACGCCCTTGGCCTGGTAGTAGGTGTGGGTTTTCTCCGAGACGAAGAAGCTGGTCACCGTGGCATAATGCTCCTGCACTTCACGCAGGTAGCGGGTGATCTGCTCAGGATCCTTCTCGCCGCCCAGCACCCAGTCGCGTACGTAGGTGTCGCGAGACATCATCGAGGAAATCAGGATGGGCCGAACCAGGTCCTTCTGGATTTCCGAGTAGACGTTATCCGATGTCAGCGGCAGTTCGGTGTTGATGATCCCGGCGCGGATCGAATCCAGAGCGGTGTAGTAACTGGCCAGGGAGGTGGCCAGGAAGCCACAGCCGAGCAGAACCAGCAGCAGCGCAATCAAGGACCATTGGCGGGTCAGCGGGGACGGATGAGGCATGCAAGGCTCTGCTGGTTAAATAATCGCCGCATTGTAGCGTTCGGCAACCGCCCGCGCTGCTGAAACATCGGCTCCTGGCTGATTTGCCAGCAGCCATGGTGCTTGCTGCGCCAGGCCTTGAGGACTAAGGTGGCGGCGACCAGACCGTTGAAAAAACTTTGGCGAGGCAGCCAGCGCAAGGCAAAAACAGGCGAGAAGCGGAGTTTACGAGCTGTAAATGAGCATTTGAGCCTGTTTTTAACGCCGCGATGGCAACGTAGGTAGTTTTTCAACATCTGGTACACGAAGAGTCTCCTTGGTGACCCGTACGCTGCTCGTACGCCTTGCTGATCTGCCCCTGACCGCAGTCCTTTCAGCACACCGAGCCCCCATGCCCAGCGCGCCTGCCAGCTATCGCATCAAATATTCCACCCTGAGCATCGGGCTGGAGGATTTTCACTTGTGTTCCCTGCGCGACAAACAGCAGTTCGCTGACCTCGACGGCCTGGCGGCAAAAGCCGGAATCTCCTCGGCCACCTGGTCGCTGTTCGGTCAGCTGTGGCCAGCCGGTGAAGTGCTGGCGCAAACCCTGAGCGGCATGTCGGTGGATGGGCTGCGCATTCTTGAGCTGGGCTGCGGCCTGGGGCTGACCAGCCTGGTGCTGCAGCGCCTGGGGGCGGATATCACCGCCAGCGACTACCACCCGCTGGCCGGCGAGTTTCTGCTGCGCAATGCCGCGCTTAATCAACTCGAACCAGTGCCCTATCAGAGCTGCGACTGGGCCGAGGACTATCAGCAGCTGGGCCTGTTTGATCTGGTGATCGGCAGCGATCTGCTTTACGAGCGCGACCATCCCAGCCTGCTGGCCGGGTTTATCGACCGCCATTGCAACCGCCACGCGGCGGTGCTGATTGTCGACCCTGGTCGCGGCAACAGCGCGCGGTTTTCCCGGCATATGCTGGAGCACGGCTACCTGCAGCTGGCCGATAGCCTGAATCTGCTGGATAACCCGGATGCGCCCTTTAAGGGGCGCATCCTCAGTTACCGGCGTTAGCCCCTCAGGCTTCTTCCAATACCACTACGCGCTGGCCCGCACGCACCGGCGAGCCTGGCTGCACGCGCACTTCGCGCACCACGCCATCGCGCGGGGCGAACAGGGGGATTTCCATCTTCATCGACTCCAGAATCACCAGCACATCACCGGCTTTGACCTGGTCGCCTTCACTCACCTGCACCTGCCAGAGGTTGCCGGCAATATGGCTGTCGATGCTGTGCAGGCCGGCGCCGAGCGGGGCGTCTTCGCCGAGATCGGCGGCCACTTCCTCGCTCTCGAAATGCGCCTGACCGGATTCGATCCAGCGCTGACGTTCGGCGTCGAAGGCGGCGCGCTGCTGGTTGCGGAAGGCCTCAATGCCCTCGGCCTCACGGTCGAGAAAGGTCTGGTAATCGGCCAGGGCCAATTCGCTGTGCTCAATACGCAAGTCATAGCGGCCCAGGGGGAAGTCACGGCGGATACGCAGTAGTTCGTCCGCCGAGACCGGGTAGAAGCGGATCTGGTCGAAGAAACGCAGCAGCCAGGGCTTGCCGTCAAAGGCGGCGACTTCGCGGTAGCGGTTCCACATCTGCAGGGTACGGCCGACGAACTGGTAACCGCCGGGGCCTTCCATGCCGTACACGCACATGTAGGCGCCGCCGATGCCCACCGAGTTCTCGGCGGTCCAGGTGCGCGCCGGGTTGTACTTGGTGGTGACCAGGCGATGGCGCGGATCCAGCGGCGTAGCCACCGGCGCGCCGAGGTAAACGTCGCCCAGGCCCATCACCAGATAGCTGGCTTCAAAGACCGTTTTGTACACCTCATCGAGATTGGGCAGGTCGTTGATGCGGCGGATAAATTCCAGGTTGCTTGGGCACCAGGGCGCATCCTTGCGCACCGTGGTCATATATTTCTCGATCGCCAACTGGCAGGCCGGGTCATCCCAGGACAGCGGCAGATGGACGATGCGCGACGGCACGCGCAGGTCCTGTGCGGCGCACACGGCGTCCCATTCGCCGGCGACTATGCCGAGCAGATCGTTAAGGGCCAGGGTTTCCGGCTGGTAATGCACCTGCAGCGAGCGAATGCCTGGAGTTAGGTCGATCACCCCAACCAGCTGCTTGGCTTCCAGCGCCTGCATCAGCGCATGGCCACGGAAGCGCAGCACCAGATCCAGCTCCGCCGCGCCGATCTCCAGCAGCAGATGGGTGTCGCCGGACAGGCGCGCGACCAGACGTTTATCGGCTTGGCCGATATCGAGAACGATGGGGGAGGTGAGGTCATGGGCTTGTGTAGGAGCGAGCTTGCTCGCGATCAGCGATACAGAAGGATCGCCAGCAAGCTGGCTCCTACAGAGATCTGCGCACTCGAGATTGTTGGCTTTAGCCAATTGCCGTGCGACTTCAATACAAACCGGCGCAAAGCGCACCTTGTTGCCTGCTTTCAGCTGCCCCAGCTGCCAAAGGTCCGCCTCGATAATCGTCACCGGGCAAACAAAGCCGCCCAGGCTCGGACCGTCCGGACCGAGGATCACCGGCATGTCGCCGGTAAAGTCCACCGCGCCGATGGCGTAGGGGTTATCGTGGATATTGGAGGGGTGCAGGCCGGCTTCGCCGCCGCTGTCGCGTACCCACTCAGGTTTTGGCCCGATCAGGCGAACGCCGGTGCGGCTGGAGTTGAAGTGCACCTCCCAGTCGGTGGCGAAAAAGGTCTCGATATAGGCTGGAGTGAAGTATTCCGGCGCGCCGTGGGGGCCGTAGATCACACGAATTTCGCGCACGGCTGGCAGCGCGCTGCACAGATCGGCGGGCAGTTGCGCACCGGCTTGGCGGTCGGTCAGTGCCGGGATATGCAGTACATCACCGGCGCGCAGGGCGCGGCCGCCGTGGCCGCCGAACTGGCCGAGGGTAAAGGTGCTTTTGCTGCCGAGATAATCCGGCACCTGCACACCACCGCGTAGGCTTAGATAGCTACGTGCCCCCGCGCCGGCAATGGTGCCAAGGCTCAAGGTGCTGCCTGCTTTGATCAGCAGCGCGGTATTCAGTGGCTGCTCGCTACCATCGACGCTTAGCGGAATAGGCGCGCCGGTGACCGCCACCACTGCATGGGTGTTAAAGCGCAGGGTCGGGCCGCTCATGGTGATTTCCAGGCCGGCGGCATCTGCCGCGTTGCCCAGCAGACGATTACCCAGGCGCAGGGCGCGGCTGTCCATCGGCCCGGATGGCGGTACGCCGACGGCCCAGTAGCCAAGGCGGCCGGGGAAGTCCTGCACGGTGGTCTGGGTGCCGGCGCTTAACACTTCAAAGGTCGTGGCTTGGTAATTCAAATTTTCCAGGCAGCGGGTCCAGGGGTTGCCGCTGGCGAACGGTGCGTCAGTGAGGATTTGCCGCAGGTACTGGCTATTGGTTTCCACGCCATACAGCAGGGTATCGGCCAGAGCCTGACTAAGCGCGCTGCTTGCAGCTTCGCGGCTGTCGGCCCAGGTGATGACCTTGGCGATCATCGGGTCAAAGTAGGGCGGGATTTCGCAGCCGGCTTCGACCCAGGTATCAATACGCAGTGCTTTGCCATCGGCCTTGGGGAAGTCCACGGCGGTAAGCAGGCCTGGGCTTGGTTGGAAGTCGCGGCCCGGATCTTCGGCGTACAGGCGCGCTTGAATGGCATGGCCGCTGGGTTTCAGGCCCTGGGCCAGCTCGCTCAGCGGAGCCAGATCGCCGGCCGCCAGTTCGATCATCCAGCGCACCAGGTCGACGCCCCACACCTGTTCGGTAACGCCGTGCTCGACTTGCAGGCGGGTGTTTACCTCAAGGAAATAGAAGCGCGCTGCCTCGCTGTCGTAGACAAACTCCACGGTGCCGGCGCTGCGGTAGCTGACCGCCTTGGCCAGCTTGATCGCTGCGGCGCACAACTCTTCGGCCATGCCGACCGGCAGGTTGGGTGCCGGGGTTTCTTCCAGCACCTTCTGGTTGCGCCGCTGCACCGAGCAGTCGCGTACGCCGAGGGCCAGCACTTCGCCGCGACCATCGCCAAATACCTGCACCTCCAGATGGCGTGCACGCTGGATGTATTTCTCGATAAACACGCCGCTGTCGCTGAAGTTGTTCTGCCCCAGGCGTTTGACCGCCTCGAATGCATCACTCAGCTCGGCGGCGCTGTTGCATACGCGCATACCGATACCGCCACCGCCGGCGGTGCTTTTCAGCATCACCGGGTAACCCACCTGTTCGCCCGCGACCAGCGCAGCGTCGAGGTTTTCCAGTAATTCGGTGCCTTCAAGCATCGGTACGCCGTGCTGTTTGGCCAGGGCGCGGGCGGTGTGTTTAAGGCCGAATACCCGCAGCTGCTCCGGCGTTGGGCCGACAAAGGCGATCCCGGCGGCTTCGCAGGCTTCGGCGAAGGCGGCGTTTTCCGAGAGAAAACCGTAACCGGGGTGGATCGCGGTGGCGCCGCTCTGTTTGGCCACGGCGAGAATCTTCTCGACCACCAGGTAGGTGTTGGCTGCCGGGCCTTCGCCCAGGCTGTGCGCTTCGTCCGCCTGCTGGATATGCAGGCTGGCAGCGTCTGCTTCGGAGTAGACGGCCACGCCCTGTACATCAAGGGCGCGTAGCGTACGCAGGATGCGGCAGGCGATGGCGCCACGGTTGGCGATCAGCAGTTTGTTGAACATTCGAGGTGTCCTCGAAGGGGCGGGCCGTCCCGCGGTATTCGGTCTGCACCACGGTCGTCCGTGGTTGAAAGGCGTTTACTCGCTCTTCGCTCAGGGGCGAAGGGCGGCCATCAATCCCACACCAGCACTTCAGCCGGAGTCGGGTTGTAGCCGTTGCACGGGTTGTTCAGTTGCGGGCAGTTGGAGATCAGTACGATCACGTCCATATGCGCCTTGAGCTCGACGTATTTGCCGGCGGCGGAGATGCCGTCTTCAAAGGTCAGGCCGCCTTCGGGCGTTACCGGCACGTTCATAAAGAAATTGATGTTGGCGCTGATATCGGCTTTGTTCAGGCGGCCGTCGTGCAGGCTGGCGCGCAGAAAGTTGTCGCGGCAGCTGTGCATATAGCGCTTGTCCAGGGCGTAGCGCACGGTGTTGCTCTCCTGGGCGCAGGCGCCGCCGAGGGTGTCGTGACGGCCACAGGTGTCGGCGCTGATGGTCAGCATCGGCTGGCCCAGGTTGGAATACAGCACGCTGCCGGTGGTCAGGTACACGCGGTTCTGTTTGCGCAGGGTGCGTTGCACGTCATAGCGCTCGCGCGGGTTGCGCGCTGAATAGAACAGCGTATCGACCGCCTGGTTACCTTCCAGATCGAGCAGGCGCAGGGTCTGGCCGGCTTTTACTTCGCAGAGAAAGGGTTCGCCAGCGGCGATGGTGGCGCGGTACACCGCAGCTTCCGGGTGCTTGTCGCTTGAGATAAGAGTCATGCTGGCCGGCCTCAGATATACAGACGTTCGGTGTTATGGAAGCCACGGGCGTTTTCCGGGCGCGAGGTGCGGCACAGCACGCTGATGCCGTCGCTTTCGACCTTGTGCCAGCTCAGTTGCAGCGGCTTGGGCGCATACACGGGATTGGGGTCCATGGGGTGTTGCAGGGCGGTGAGTACCACCAGGGTGTCCATCGGCGCGTACAGCTCGATGTAGTCGCCGGCCTTGGAATTGCCCGACTGGAAGTGGAAGCAGCCGTCGCTGTCGACCGTCACCTTGCTGAACAGGTTGAGGCACATCAGCAGGTCTTGCAGATTGAGGTTCCACTTGCCCATTTCCACCAGCAGGTTGTCCACGCCGTTGCGGAAGAAGCCGTTGCGCAGTTGCTGATAGTTGCCGTTGCCGTACTTCTCCTGCACCTCGGTGGCGTTGAGTACGCCGCCGAAGCTGTCATGCCAGCCGCAGGTATCGGCGGTGATGGCAGCGAGCACACGGCCCATGTCCGAATAAAGGCAGTGGCCGGCGGTGAGCTTGGCGGTGTGCTGGGATTTGAGGCTGTCGGGCAGGTTTAGCCGCTCACTTTTCTCGGCTGCGTTTAGCAGCAGCAGGCTGGCATTGGCACCGCCTTCGAGGTCGGTAATGCGCAGCAATTGGCCGCGCTTGAGGACAAAGGAGGTATGGCCGCCGCCGGGAACGAGCTCTTCGTAGAGCGTGGGGCGCAGGCTTAATGAGGCAGTCATTGGGTGCTCCTACAGGGCCGGTTGCAGATTGCCGGCGATATGCGCGGGCAACGCTTCGACGGCGGCGCGGGTGGCGCGGCGGTCGCTGTTCAGGGGGATGTCGTAGGTAATGCGCGCGCCGAAGGCGTTCGGTGCGTGCGGATCAATGCGGGTCTTGTCGAACACCAGCAGGCGGGTGCCGAGGCTGAAGCCCTCGCTCAGGTCATGGGTGACCATAAATACGGTGAGCTTGGTTTCGTGCCACAGCTCCAGCAACAGGCCGTGCATGTCCTTGCGGATGCCGGGGTCGAGGGCGCCGAAGGGCTCATCGAGCAGCAGCACGCGCGGCTTCATGATCAGCGCCTGGGCGATGGCCAGGCGTTGCTGCATGCCGCCGGAGAGCTGGCTGGGGTATTTGTCCAGGGCGTGGCCGAGGCCGACTTTCTGCAGAATCACCGCCGCCTGTTCGCGGGCGTCGCGCTTGGCGGCGCCAAACAGTCGGCCGAGCAATTTCGAGCGCGGCAACTCCAGGCCGATGGCGACGTTGTCCAGCACCGTCAGGTGCGGGAACACCGAGTAGCGCTGAAATACCACGCCACGGCTGCTATCGGGCTCGGCAGCCAGCGGCTCACCACCGAGCAGAATCTCGCCCCGGCTGGCGCGCTCCTGACCGAGCAGCAGGCGCAGAAAGGTCGATTTACCGCAGCCGGACGCGCCGACCAGGGTGCAGAACTCGCCTTCATTGATGCTCAGATTCAGGCGCTCCAAAACAACCTGGTCGCCGTACTCCTGCCAGACGTTTTTCACTTCGATAAAGGCGCTCATGCTTTCGCTCCCTCGTACCAGGGGAAGCACATGCGGATGGTCTGGCGCAGGCCCAGGTCCATCAGCCAGGCGAGCAGGGTGATCCACACCACGTAGGGCAGGATCACGTCCATGGCCATATAGCGGCGCACGAGGAAGATCCGGTAGCCCAGGCCATCGGTGCTGGCGATGGCCTCGGCGGCAATCAGAAATAGCCAGGCTGAGCCAAGTACCAGACGCAGGGCGATCAGCAGGCGCGGTAGCAGTTGCGGCAACACCACGCGCAGGATCAGGGTCCAGGTGCTGGCACCGAGGGTTTGCGCCTTGATCAGGATTTCTTGAGGAATTTCGCGGGCGCGCTGTTCCAAATCACGGGCCAGGATCGGGGTGATGCCGATGACGATCAACATCACCTTGGACAACTCGCCGAGGCCGAAGACGATAAACAGGATGGGCAGGATCGCCAGTGGCGGCACCATCGACAACACCGTCAGCAGCGGCGACAACGGCGCGCCGAACAGCGGAATGATGCCCGCCGCGATACCCAGGCACAGCCCAGCGAGGGCGGCAATGCCGATACCCATGGCCAGGCGTGTCAGGCTGGCGGCGCTGTCCTGCCAGAACAGGTAGTTGCCGCTGCGCTTGTCCTCGGTAAAGGCCAGGCGATCAACCGCCGCGGCCATCTGACTGGCGCTGGGCAGCAGTTTGTCGTTGGGGTTATCAGCCAGGCGTTGTGCCGAGCCTGCGAAATAGGCGAACAGCAGCAGGGCGAAGGGCAGCAGGATCAGCAGCAAGCGACCGCTGCGATCCGGGTGGCGGTTGATCAGGCGCATAGAGTGTTCTCGTGTGGCTTGGGCCCACTCCCCCGAACCCTCTCCCGCAAGCGGGAGAGGGTAGGGAAGGCGTTACAGCGTGCCGTCAGCTGCCATCTGCATATAGCTCGGATCAAAGCGCAGTTTGAGGTTGCCCTTGTCACCGGTGACCACGCCTTTGGCGAAGCTCATGCCGATGGCGTTGGCACTTTGTGCACCTTCGCCGAGCAGGCCGTGGCCAAAGGAGAACTCCGCGACTTTGGTCATGGTGGCCGGTAGTTTCGGGCTTGTGGCGAAGGCCACGGCGTCTTTGGCCGAATAGAACATTTTGGTCGCTGCCAGCTGCGCTTCGTAGCCCGCCAGATCAGTACCGGAGGCTTTGGCCATATGCTCGCGAGCCGCCTTGCCGGCCGGGGTGTCGGCACTCATGGTGGCCATGATTTCGTACCAGGCACCGGTCAGCGCTTTGCCGAAGGCCGGGTTGTCCTTGAGGGTGTCGCTGTTGACCACCATCAGGTCGATGATTTCACCGGGGATCTGGCTGGAATCGAACACCTTTGTCACGTTGGGCGTGGCTTCGATTTCGGCCAGCAGCGGGTTCCAGGTGGTCACGGCGGTGACGTCGCTGGTGGAGAAGGCGGCGACCATGTCGGCGTCGGAGGTGTTGACCACTTTCAGGTCTTTCTCGCTGAGGCCGGCTTTTTCCAGGCCGCGCGCCAGCAAGTAGTGGGACACAGACAGCTCAACCAGGTTGACGTTCTGGCCCTTGAGGTCACCCAGGGTTTTCTTCTCGCCCTTGAGCACGACGCCGTCGTTGCCATTGGAGAAGTCGCCGATGATCAGCGCGGTGCTGTCCACGCCGCCAGCGGCCGGAATGGTCAGGGCATCCATATTGGTCATGGTGCAGCCATCAAACTGGCCGGCGCTGTATTGGTTGATCGACTCGACGTAATCGTTGATCTGCACAACATCAATATTGATGTCGTACTTCTTCGCCCACTTGTCGACGATGCCTTCGGCGGCACCATATTCCCACGGCATCCAGCCGGCGTAGATGGTCCAGCAGACGCTGAAGTCGGATTTCGGCGCCGCATAGCTGTTGACGCTGATGGCAGCGGCCAGGCCGGCGGCGAGTACTGAACACAGACGGGACTTACGCATGGTGGAACCTCCAGTTCGAAAATGGGCGGGCAGGAGTGCGCGGCGGTTCCCCCACGAGTGGGGCGCGTTCTCCCGGGCTTTTATCCCGCCGTGTAACCTCGAAGGAGGTCGCCAACTCTCGGACCAGTCACCCGCAGATCTGTTGATCGCGGATCGGAACCCTAGTCAGCTATTGCAAATTGTGGTGCCGCGATCCCGCCGCAGCGGGTTGTTCCTGCACAGATTGGTTATTGCGAACATCGTGCCAGCTCAACCAGGCCCCATGGGCTCGCGGGTTTTGCCCGCGCCAGTCCAGGGCTGTGCGCCCTGGCGGTGCGTGTGAGCATCGGCGTGCTGCATTGCAGGGCGCTGCGTGTTACAGGTTTTTCTCGGCAGCCATCTGCATATAGCTGCCATCAAAACGCAACAGGATGTTGTCGGCATTGCCCAGGCTGCGCTCCCCGCTGAAGGCGATGCCGAGCTTATCCAGACCCTTGCCGTCGTGGCCGAGCAGCTTCTGCTGATCGGCGAACTGGGCGACCCGCTGCATCAGCTCGGGCATCTTGTTGGCGCGGGCAAAAGCCAGCGCATAACGCGGCGAATAGAACGAACGCAGGGTGTCGAGTTGCTGGCTGAAATCCTCCGGCGTGGTGCCGGCGGCGCTGGCCATCTTCGCCCGTGCGGCGCGCCCAGCATCGGTGGGCATGCCCATCAGGCGCTGGGTTTCGAACCAGGCGCCGGTCAGCGCCTTACCCAGCTCCGGGTGTGCGGCGAGGACCTTGCTGTTGACCACGGTGAGGTCGACGATCTCGCCGGGAATCAGGTTGGAGCTGAACACCTGGCTGACCTGGGCCTGCTGCTTGATCTTGGCCAGAATCGGGTTCCAGGTGATCACGGCGTCGCCCTGGCCGCTGAGGAAGGCTTCGGCAATCTGCGTGTCGGACACGTGCTGGATGGTCACATCCTCAGGCTTGAGCAGGGCCCATTCCAGGGCGCGGCTGAGCAGGTAATGCGATACCGAGTTCTCCACCAGCAGCACGGTCTTGCCCTTGAGGTCCTTCAGGGTCAGGCCCGGGCCGCGTAGCAGAATGGCATCCGCACCGTTGGAGAAGTCGCCGATGATCAGTGCGGTAGAGTCGACGCCTGCGGCAGCTGGGATGGTCAGCGCATCCATATTGGTCATCGAGCAGGCATCGAATTCGCCGGCCGTGTAACGTTCAATCGAGCCGACATAATCCGGCACTTCGCTGACTTCGATACGGATGCCGTACTGATCCGCCCATTTCTTCACGATGCCTTCGCTGGCGGCATAACCCCAGGGCATCCAGCCGGCAAAGATCGACCAGCACAGTTTGAAGGTTTTCGGCTCACTCGCAGCAGTGGCCGGTTGCAGCAGCAGGGCGGCGAGCAGACAGGTGGCAGTCAGGCGGGCGAGCAGGGTGGATAGCGGCATGGGTAACCTCGGGTCAGTCAGCGGGAACAGGAAAGCGAACAGCAGTGCTGTGCGTTCTCCCGGGCTTTTATCCCGCCGTGTAACCCCTTGGCCGTGGCCACTGCGTGAGGTCGTCGACTCTCGGACCAGCCATTCGCTGCAGGCATTGCTCAGCGAACCGGAACCCTAGTCGACCATTGCAGATTGTCTGGCTGCAAGCTGCTTGCCGCCGTACGCATTTCCTTTATGCGTAGAACGCTAAGCGAGGACTGTGCCAGGTTGGTGTGTGTCAGCTGGCACGACGGACAATAGAGCACCGAAATAATTTGTCATGAAATCTGCTAAGCCGGTGCGACGCACTGGATGGCATGGCCTGTTGTCTATTCATTGGGAGCAATCCCTGGCAGCGACAACGGTCGCTGCCGCACCCGCGGTCGAAGGAGGCCGCTATGTCATACAAATCCATGCTGCTGGCGTTGTTGGTTTTGTCTTTAAGCGGTTGTGCGGTCTATGGCGGTGGCAGTGGTTATGGCCACCGTGGTTATGATCGCGGCCATTCGCATACCTATTACCAGGTGCAGCGCTACCCGGTTTATGTGGTGCCGCAGCCGCAACGCTACAGGGCCTATCACCATGATGGGCGACGCTACGATGATCACCGCCACGCACCGCGTTACTACGTGCCTGCACCGCAGCCGCGCCATTACCAAACACACCAATATCAGAAGCGCCACGATTACCGCATTGTGCAACCGCACGCTGGCTGGGATGGCCGCCGTGACCATTACCGTAACCAGCAACAGCGTCATGATGCCCAATGGGGTGGAGAACGCCGTGGTGGTGATCGGCGCGATGAGCGTAAAGGTTGGGAGCGGCAGCGCAACTGACCACCCTCTCGAGGCGCACTACGAATCCGGCTCGCCTTCAAGTTGACGGCCGAAGAGTCGATCTTCGGCCAGTATCTCTTCCCGCATGGCCTGCGCCGCTGGTGACAGGCTATGCCCTGCGCGGCTGATGAGGGCGTAGGCGGATTGCTCGGTCAATGCACCTGCTTCCAGCGGCAGGCGGGCCAGGCGACCTGTCTGGATATCCTCGGCCACCACATCCCACGGCGCCATGCTTAGCACGTCGCTTTCAGCCACTAGTGTTTTGAGCACCATAAAGTTGTCGCATTGAATGCTCAGCGGCTGCTCGCGCCCGCTGAGTGCACTAAGGCTGCGCGCCACCGCCAGTGGCAGTTGGGTGCCTGCCAAGGGGTAATCGAGTAGATCGTGCATGCGCAGTGTTGTGTGGGCCAGCAGCGGATGGCCGGGGCGGCAGAACAGCACCCCGTTGTGGCGCTGCAGTGGTTCGATGCACAGCAGTGGGTCACCGATTAGCTCGCGGCTGTCGGCGACAAACAGCTCCAGGGCGTCATCCAGCAGGCTGCTGCGCAGGTCCAGCCAGTTACTGATCTGCAGGTTGACCCGCACCCGTGGATAGCGCAGCGCCATGCGACCCACTGCGCGTGGTATCAGGCGCGCGGCCGGGTAGGGGCCGGCGCCCAGGCGCAGTTCTCCGGTTTGCAGATTACCCAACTGGCTGACGGCGTTTTTCAACGCCTGGCTGCCAGCCAGCAGACGCTGGGCGTGCTCCAGTACCAGTTGGCCGTGGGTGGTCAGGCTGATGCCGCGGCTGTGGCGGTCGACCAGGTTGCAACCGAGGCTGCTTTCCAGCGCCTGGATGCTGCGACTCAGGGCGGGCTGGCTGAGGTGCACGGCCTCGGCAGCACGGGCGAAATGGCCGTGTTCGGCGAGGGCGACAAAATGGCGAAGCTGACGAAGGTCATTCATGCGCTGATTGCATCATTTATTGATTTGGAATGCATTGGAATTATTGCTGTTGCTTGGCCACTCTTCCCACACAGCCAATAACAATGAGCGACTCGCATGTTTTTACTGAATCGAACTGCCGCCGTGCTGCTGAGCCTGGCATTACCCCTGGTCAGCCAGGCCTCCCTGCCTGAGGAAGAAATCCGTCCGTCGATCAACCCGGAGCTGGCCGAGCACACCAAACACTTCGCGCAGAAGGTCTATAAGGTGGCCGGCAACGTCTATTCCGCTGTCGGCTGGCAGCTGGGTAACGTGGCGATGATCGAGGCCCCGGAAGGGCTGATCATCATTGACACCGGTGAGTCGGTCAGCGAGTCGCGCAAGATCATGGCCGAGTTCCGCAAGATCAGCGACAAACCGGTCAAGGCGGTGGTCTATACCCACTTCCACCCGGACCATATCAATGGCGTGAAGGCTTTCGTCACGGAAGAGCAGGTGCGCAGTGGCGAGGTGCAAATCATCGCCCACGACACCCTGCTGGCCAATGTGGTGGCGCAGGGGGCGTTGGTCGGGCCGATTCTCTCGGTGCGTTCCGGCTACAGCTTCGGTGCGGCGCTGCCGGCCAGTGACCATGAACAGATGAACGCCGGGATCGGCCCGCTGGCCAAGGCCGAGGCGTCGACCTTTATCGCCCCGACCCTGACCTTCAAGGATAAGCTCGACACCCGCATTGCCGGCCTGGATCTGCAGTTTCTGCATGTGCCCAGCGAAGCGCCGGATGAGATCATCGTCTACCTGCCGGATAACCGCGTGTTGATCAGTGCCGAGGTGGAGCAGGGGCCGACCTTGCCGAATATCCACACCCTGCGCGGCACCAAGTTCCGCGACCCGGTGGTGTGGGTCGACAGCCTGGACAAGCTGCGCGCCTATAAGGCCGAACATATGGTGCCGCTGCATGGTCGTCCGGTCAGCGGCCAGCAGCAGGTCGAGGAAGTGCTGCGCATGACACGCGACGGCATCGCCTATATCCATGATCAGACTGTGCGCTGGATGAACAAGGGCCTGACCCCGGACGAGCTAGTCGAGAAGGTCAAGCTGCCGCCACACCTGGCTGGCTACACGCCTTACCTGCGCGAGTACTACGGCACCGTTAAACACAGCGTGCGACAGATCTACAACGGTTACTTGGGCTGGTTCCAGGGTGACCCGGTGGCCCTCGATCCGCTGCCGCCAAAAGATAAAGCCGAGCGCCTGATTGCGTTGATGGGCGGTCGGGAAAAACTGCTGCTGGCCGCCGGTGAGGCCTACCTCAAGGGTGATTATCAATGGGCTGCCGAGCTGTCCAGCTACGCCATTCAGGTGGACAACGAGGACGCGCTGGCCCGCGATATCAAGGCCCGCAGCTTCCGTAAGCTCGGCTATGCCAGCATGAACATCAACTGGCGCAACTGGTACCTGATGAGCGCCATGGAGTTGGAAGGCAAGCTGGCCGGTGAGGATGTCCAGCAAATGGCCGTGAGCATGCGCAGTGCCTTTCTCTCGGCGGACATGCTGAAAACCTTTCCTGCGCGAATCTTCCTGCAAAACTGGATTACCCGGGTCGACCCGGAAAAGGCCAATGATGTCGAGTTGACCCTAGGTTTCAGCTTTCCGGATATCGGCGAGCAGTGGGCGCTGGAAGTGCGGCGCGGTGTAGTACAGCTGCACCAGGGCATTCCCGAAGGCACCACGCTCAAACTGACCCTCGACAAGACGTATCTGGACACCGTAATGAGCGGCGAGAACGGTTTGCTCAAGGGCGCCTTGTTGGGCGATGTGCAGGTCGATGGCAGCTTGCTGGAGATCAAGACCTTCCTTGGCTGCTTTGACTTCAGCGATACGCCGATTGCCCTGACCCTGCGTTGAGTGAGGAGTTGTGTGACCCGACCAAAGTGCGGACGCGCTGGTGCCACGATCAAGGCAAACTAATCAGGCTTTTCACCTGGCTTATTTCGCTGATTAAGGAGTGATGGATGCCTGTTCTGATATTCGCCAAAGGCGCGCTGGCCGCGTTCTGGCTGCTGGCGCTGCTCAACCTGCTCTACCCCATGGGTGAGGGCTGGTACCTGGCCGTCAACCTGATTGCCGGCGGCATGTTGCTGGCACATCTTGGCGAGCTGCTGCTGTTCAAAGCCCGCCTGGTCGGTCAGCCGCAGCCCTGGTTGCAGCGGGTGCAGGTGCTGCTGTTTGGCTTTGTGCATTTGCAGGGATTGGCCCGCACCTAAGTTGTTGATTTTTGCCTCCCGATCAACGGTCGCTTACCTGCAACAGGTAATGCGACCGTTATCGCAAACAGCCTGTTCCCCATCGGCGAATTGCCCACGCAGCGGCTGTGGACATTGTGTTTTGTGCCCATGCCCCGCACCATGACGGCCGTCGTGCTGCCGGTACTTTTCCAGTGCTGTGCCTAAATCTGCCAAGCGCCTGATGCTGCCGGGTATCGACCCGTATCAGCCAAGTGCTTGAGCCTGCACCTATCTGTATTGTTGACGCGTAATCGAGCCCGGATTGTTCTGCAGTTAGCTCGACAGGAGTGGTTGATGTCGTTGTTCAAGCAGTTGTTTATCGCCATCTGCATGCTGATGTTGGTGAATTTCACCGGCAGTTTTCTGGTCAGTGTCGAGAGCTCGCGCGAGCAACAGGTCAACCAGCTCCGCGCCCATGCTCAGGATGCCGCTACCGCGCTGGGCTTGTCGCTCAGCCCGCATGTCAACGACACCGCGATGATCGAACTGATGGTCAGCTCGATTTTCGACAGTGGTTATTTTGAAAGCATTCGTGTGACCGATCCTGCCACTGGCGAGCTGCTGGTCGAGCGCAGCGGCGTGCCGGTCAGCGGCGAAGCGCCGCAATGGTTCGCCCAACTGGTCGATCTGGAAGCCGCGCAGGGCGATGCAATTGTCAGTGATGGCTGGCGGCAAGCCGCGCAGGTGCAGGTGATCAGCCATCCGCTGTTTGCCGTTAGCAAACTCTGGCAGAGCACTCTGGGCAATCTGCTGTGGCTGACCCTCAGCGGCGTGTTGTGTATTGCTCTGGGCGTGCTGCTGCTCAAACGTCAGTTGCGCCCGCTGGACTATATGGTCGATCAGTCCAATGCCATCGCACGCCGTGAGTTCCTTAGCTTGCCGGAGTTGCCGAAAACCCCCGAGTTTCGCCGGGTGGTCAACGCCATGAACCAGATGGTCGGCAAGCTTAAGGCATTGTTTGCCGAGGAAGCCGCGCGTAGCGAAATGCTGCGAGCCGAAGCCTATCAGGACAGCCTGACCGGGCTGGCCAACCGGCGTTACTTCGATTTGCAGCTGCACGCACGGCTCAACGTTGAGGAGCAGGCCTGCAGCGGCTACCTGCTGTTGCTGAGGGTTAATGACCTGAGCGGCCTCAATCAGCGTTTCGGCGGGCAGCGCACGGATCAGTTGCTGGTCAGCATCGCCGAACAGTTGCAGCTCATCAGCCAGGGGCGTTTTGTTCTGGCGCGCAACCGTGGTGGCGAGTTTGCCTTGCTGGCACCGGGGCTTGCCCGCAGCGACGCGCAACAACTGGCCGAGCAGCTTGAGCAGAGCCTGCACAGCCTGCAGCAGACCGGTGCCAGTGACTGCCTGCCAGTGGCTCACATAGGCCTGACCAGCTTTGCCCCAGGCGCTGCGGAGGATGAGCTGTACCGCGCACTGGATGCCGCCTTGGCGCTAGCCGCCAGCCAGGCCCAGCCTAGCTGGGCGTTCAATGAGTTGGTCGAGCAATCGCTGGCCGTGGACGAGGGGCAAAGTTGGTACAACCTACTGGATCAGGTGCTGGAGCAGGGCCGTATTCAGTTGTTCTTCCAGCCGGTGGTGGCGGCCGACGAACCTGCGCGGGTGCTGCATCACAAGGTATTGGCGCGAGTAATTGATGAGCAGGGCGGGGTGATTCCTGCTGGGCGTTTTCTGCCCTGGGTGGAGCGTTTCGGTTGGGCGGCGCGACTGGATCGGGTCATGCTCGGCCTGGTGCTGACGCAACTGCAAAGTCATTCAGCGGCCGTGGCGCTGAGCCTGTCCGGTAGCACCCTGCGTGAATCGCAGGCGCTGGCGGCGCTGTATGCCCAGTTGCAGCAGCACCGGCATTTGGGCCCGCGTTTGACTCTGGAGCTGGATGAAGACCAGTTACCCGATCAAGCCGTGCTGGAAAGCTTAACCCAGCGTTTGCGTAGTCTGGGTTTCGGCCTCGGTTTGCAGCACTTTGGTGGGCGTTTCAGCATGATCGGCAACCTGGCCAAGCTTGGCCTCGGTTACCTCAAGGTCGATGGCAGCTATATCCGCGATATCGATCAGGAAAACGACAAACGCCTGTTTATTGAAGCCATGCAGCGTGCAGCGAACAGCATTGATCTGCCGCTGATTGCCGAGCGGGTTGAAACCGAAGGGGAATGGCAGGTACTGCGCGCCATGGGTATCAATGGCGTGCAGGGCCGTCTATTTGGTGAGCCGGGACCTTGGCGCTGAGAGCAGCTTTTGTAGGAGCGGGCCATGCCCGCGAACCGTTGTTAGCCTGACGTATCAGGTCTTGGATCAGATCAGTTTCGACTCGTCGTCGTTGATCAGTCGATGCAGGCCACCCAAGGCATCCCGCGCCTTGCTACGGCCGACCAACTTGCCCTGCGCCGCTTCCGGTAGATCAGTGATACGCACCACGCCCTTGCGGATCAGCACGGTAATCAAGTCTTCCAGCACCCGGATCATATCCAGGTCACTCTGCTTGAGCTGCAGCAGGCTGCTTTCTACGCTCTGATTGGCATACCAGGCTTCAGCTTCCTCGCTGTCAGCCAGTAGCTCACCATCCATGCCGTCGAAAGGCGCTGCCTCAACCTGCTGCAAATTGCCCCAGACATCCCGCTTTACATACAACATCGACCGCTCCTTGCCTGTTACACAGTCTGAAAGGAAGGACTCGAAGCCAGCCACCTTTATGCCCTGCCTGCCGCTATATATCAATCGCCAGCATGCACGCCACGGGACTGATTCCGAGCTATTAACCCTCCAATGGGATAGCAGATGCTCTGGTTATATAAACAACAAACCCCGCTACTTAAGGGTAGCGGGCTTAGGTTGATCAGTCCTGATTGGCTTTAACCAGTGTCAGGTCGCCACCTGCGATCAGTGAGCTGATGGTATCGCTGCCGGTAAAGACATTGCCGCCGGCATTCTCCACCTTGATGGTGATATCGGCCGCGCCCCCGTCGCCAAGTTCGCCGCTGGTACTAATCAGTAGCCTGGAACTGTCGGTGTCGAGACGCAGGTAATCGGACAGATCCACCACTTCCAAGTTTATATCCTTGAAGAGGTCGCTAAGGTCGATGACGTCGTCATCAGTGCGGCTGAAGTCCTTGATCTGGTCTGCGCCGAGGTCACCTGCTTGCCAGACAAAGGTATCGGTACCCGCACCACCAAAGAGAATGTCATCGCCCTCGCCGCCAATCAGGATGTCATTGCCTGTGCCGCCGTACAGAGTGTCAACTCCCGTACCACCTTCTAAGCGATCAGAACCCGCGCCACCAAACAACTGATCGTCACCGGCGCCTCCGAGTAGCACGTCGTGGCCACCGCCACCATGCAAGATGTCGTTAGTGCCGCCGCCGATCAGAATTTCATCGGCGTCGGTGCCGTTAATCGTGTTGCCAGCTACATGGAAGATCTCGACCTTGGCACTGTCGGTAGCGTTATTTTCGAGCATCGTGTAATCAAAGCTACCAGCACTGGGGCCGATCGCGCCTTTTACCGAGTTTGCATCGACAGTGAGTACCAGGTTGTAGTCGACGGTGTTACTGGCCTGCAAGCGAATAAAGTATTCACCGGTATCCGTGGCGGTGAACCAGGTGTCCGACGTCGTACCTGTCAATAAGGTGTTGCCGTTAGCATCCAGTACGGTACGCGTCACATTGCTCGAAGGATTACTATTGCTCCCCGAAACGCCATCCACGTCTATGCGGATTCGCTCACCCGCATATAGATACACCTTGACCCAGTCGTGGCCATTGCCGCCACTTTGGAGCTGGCCTCTTAGCACTTGCGTAAAGCCATTGATGCCTGTGTCGACGCTCCAGCCGCTTCCTGATTGGCCTGTGGTGCCGAACTTACTGCGGTCAGTAAAGTCGATGGCATTCTGCTGGTTATTGTTCTGGAGTTGTGAGGTGTCGTCATAGGGGGCTTCGGTTGCCACGCGAATAGCCTGGGCGGGGGCGCCGCTTATATTGGGCGTGAATGTAATCGAGTTGCTGCCGTTTACTGTTCCATTGGTGGCGCCTTGGGTACCGGTGATGCTGGCGCCATTTCCTGCCGCATCGTTATGCAGCAGTGCAGTCTCGGACAGAGTAATACTCTGCCCAGCTTGAGTATTTGTCAGGATCGTGTCGCGGTTGGCGTCGAGATTGGCCCAGTAATCCAGTTCGATTTTGAGGTCGATGCTTCGGGTGTCGCCATCACCATCAGTCGCCACAACATGGAAGACCTCCTCCTCGCCTTGGATGGTTTTCTCTAGTTGCAAGCGATACATGTACTCGCCTGTGGTGAAGTTCACCGTCAACTCACCGCCTTTATTGGTCAGGATGACCTGTGTGTTACCGCTAGCATTGGTGTAGACGGTTCCATCTACCGTGATACTGCTCAGGGAACCTCCGTCAGCTCCAAGCAAAATACCGTTGGTAGAGCCATTACCAGTGAGCATGGACAGGCTGCCCAGTACAACGCCACCATCCACGGTTTCCAGTAGCGTGCTAAGGAGATCGGTTGGATTCTCCAGTTTTACCGCATAGGGCTCGCTGACGCCGTTTGAGTCGTTGGGGTAAGCGATCGGTGTGATGTTGTTAAGTCCAGCCGAGCCAATGCCGATGGCAAAGGAAATGTCGCCATTTGCAGCTACGAAGTCCTGCCATTGGCTAATGCTCGGAACACTGTTATTGCTGATTGCTCCGCCGGAACTTGGGCTGCCATCGGTGATGAAATAGAACAGCGTCTTGTCCGCCGCTGGAGGGGTTCCCCAGCTATTCATTACCTCACTCAAGGCATCGTCGTACTGTGTGCCTCCACCGGCTTGTACTGTATTGATGTAATGGATCGCGTTGGTCTTATCATCGATAAACCAGTCAGATGAGGCGGCGCTATCTGCAAAGTCGACAATCTTGACGTTTACATTGCCCAAACCATCAAACCGGTCAAGCAACTGCGCCAGTGCTTGCTTGGCAATCTCCATTCGTACGGTTGCTGGGTCGAAGTTTGCGTTGCTCGACCAGTTGCCATCGGCATCTTGAGCCATGCTGCCAGAGCGATCGAGCACTATCACCAAGTTATAAGTTGCCGAACCGTCTGCAGCCTGCAGTGTTTGCGTGATGTCACTGCCTGTAGGCGTGTCGTCGACAATGTTGATGACCAGGTTGGCGTTGCTGGACTGCCCTGAGACACTATCTCTTACGACATAGTTGAAGGTAGGGGTATCGTTCACACCCTCGGTTGTGGCTCTGTTAAGGGTATAGGTGTAGGCCCCCGTGTTGGCATTCACCACCAACGTGCCAATGGTATTGCTGATGGTAATGACGCCAGAGACTGGCGTAGTGCCATTAATACTGGTGATCGTAGTGTTCGCGCCAATACCTAGGTCATTGTCGAACAGATTGCCGCTGGCAACTGTGGGAGCCACGCCAGCCTGAGTGCCTGCAGTTTGGCTGCCGCCAGCGGTAAGACCCGCCTCGTAAACGGTGGTGATATCAGCCCCAGCGGCAGGAGTGGCATCTGTGCTGATGGTCAACGTCGCGCTGCTCTGACTTTCGTCGGCATCTTCCAGCGTGTATTCAAATACGTCAGGCGTTACACCGCTGAGATTTGCTTCAGCGATCAAGCCATTTACCAAATATGTCGCCCCGCCCGAAGTAAAGACCAGATACTGATAGTCCTGCGTTGTTGTGATCGTTGCGGTAACAATGTCGTTGTTGTTGCCCCCGACGGTGCCATTGCCGACAAGGTCGCCATTGGCATCATATGCACGCCAGATGGCAGCTTCCGAATTGCCCAATGCAGTCAGGGTGACTTTTGCCGAGTTGCTTTCGAAGCCAAGGTCCAGAACTAGGTTTTCGCCGTTCTGGATACGGGCATTCCCGCTTGACGAACCGCCACTCTCCACTCCAATCCCATCGTCATCGTTGTCGCTTACATCTCGACTAGTCATTCGAGCGGTAGCTGTTCCATTCAGGCTGGCGACGTTGATGCTGTCGATATTCAGTGGGTTGCCGTATAGCTGGTTGGTCTGGGTTTGTCCTCCACCGATACTGTTGGTATCAAACCCGTACACGCCCACCCCTGCCGCAGTCCAGTTGGCTACTATGGTTGCCGTATTGCCATTCGCGACTACGGCGACGCTCTGGTGCGATGAGGTATAGGTATAGCTACCGTTCTGCTGGATGTTCAGGGTGCCATTGTCGGTGACGATCTCCGTACCCGTTTGCGTAACCTCGTAGTCAATACCGTCATAGCGTACAAACTTAACGATGTTCGGAGCATCTGCACTCAGAGTATCGGCCCCCGTAGTAGCAATACCTCCGGTACCCAGAATCACATTGCCCGTAGTCGTTCCGCCAATGCCCACGCTGTCGATATCGGCATTGGCGACCGGAGCGGTGTCGATGATCAGGATGTCCAAGCTCGGGGTGCCGGCTTGGGTATCGCCCTGCGGATCGGTGACTACCACGGCGAAGCTGTCGACGACCGCGCCGGTGCTGTGATCGGTGCTGGTACCGGTCGGGTCGTAGCTGTAGCTGACCACGCCGGTGGCGGCATCGAAGCCGGTGATGGTTAGGGTGCCATTGGTGCCTGGTACGGTCACATTGCTGTTGGCTGAGTTGGCCAGATCAGCGGCGCTGATCACGGTGTTACCCAGGCCCAGGCTGGTCAGACCATCCGGTGCGCTGATGGTGAAGCTGCCGGTGGTGGTGCCGTTTTCCGCGACGTTGAGGTCGGAGGCATCAACCCCCGCGCCATCGTTCGGAATGGTAACGGTCGGTACGCCTTCGCTGGCCCCGGTGACGGTAAAGGTCACGGTGGTGGTGGAGAAGCTGCCGTCACTGTCCTTGAGGGTGTAGCTGAAGGTGTCGGTGACGCTGGCCCCGGCCACCAGGGCCTGGGCCGCTGCGTTGGTGACATAGCTGTAACCGCCGCTGGCATTGACGATCAGAGTGCCATAGATGCCGGCCACGCCAGTGCCACCGAGATTGCCGGTGACTTCAGCGCTGCCGGCATTACCGGCTTGCAGGCCGGTGACAGTGGCAGCATCGGCGCCGAGGGTGTCGGCCGTGGCGTTGGTGCCAGTGACCAGGTTGCCCTCGATCCCGGTGTCGTCTTCGCTGACGGTGCGGGTATCGGCATTGGCGACCGGAGCGGTGTCGATGATCAGGATGTCCAAGCTCGGGGTGCCGGCTTGGGTATCGCCCTGCGGATCGGTGACTACCACGGCGAAGCTGTCGACGACCGCGCCGGTGCTGTGATCGGTGCTGGTACCGGTCGGGTCGTAGCTGTAGCTGACCACGCCGGTGGCGGCATCGAAGCCGGTGATGGTTAGGGTGCCATTGGTGCCTGGTACGGTCACATTGCTGTTGGCTGAGTTGGCCAGATCAGCGGCGCTGATCACGGTGTTACCCAGGCCCAGGCTGGTCAGACCATCCGGTGCGCTGATGGTGAAGCTGCCGGTGGTGGTGCCGTTTTCCGCGACGTTGAGGTCGGAGGCATCAACCCCCGCGCCATCGTTCGGAATGGTAACGGTCGGTACGCCTTCGCTGGCCCCGGTGACGGCAAGGCTTCTATCTTCCCCTGCAACATCATTCAGGCTTTCAACTGCCGAGTTGAGACCTTCAGTAGGGAACCCGATGGTCGGATCCAGCTGCCCACCAACGATATCCAACATCACAAAGCTATGCCCGCCACCTGCGCCGCCGCCGGCATTACCGCCGGCGCCCGGGCCAGCTGCGGTCGCTTCGAGGTCGGTGGTGGGGTCGAAGCCGGCGGCTATGGCTTGTTCCAGCTCGGAAGCAGGTTCTGCTGCGGCTTGTTCGGCCGGCTCTTCACCCGCGGGTGCTTGCCAGTTGCTGCTCTGCGCCACATTGACCAGTTCACCGCTGGCCAGTTGTAAGGTCACTTCGCCACCTAGGCCGGTCAGGATTTGCTCACCCATGAGCAGGCGTTCGCCTTCGAATATCTGCCGCTTTAAGCCGTCGATAGAAACGGCAAATACTTGGCCAACAAGACTTTTGACGATGGCGGCGATATTGCTCATAGATGAAACTCCATGTGTGGGTGCACGGTGAAATTCGTTTAAAGGCTAGCTAAAAAATACGCTAATACGACAATGTTTTGACTTTGTTTTCCGTCATATTTCTGGCTTATTGCTTTATGGAATTAGCAATATGCCAAACTATTGACCGACTGCTCGCGATAATAAACAATGCCGCGCCTGATGTCACTTTGATATTGGATGAAAAAATACTGTGATGTGCGTCACGCTACTCTCGGCAGTTTATGTATCCTGCCGGCCGTTGCGTCAAGCGTGTGACGTTTCGCTGTTCAAGTCGCTAGCCCAGCCTGATAAGGAATTTCACTCAATGCGTTTTCTCGTTCTTGTTCCCCTTGCTTTGGCGGTATCGATGGCTGCCCATGGCCAGACACTTAATGAAGCCATGCAAAGCGCCCTCGAGGTACATCCGGAGATCCAGGCGGGGATCAATGCGCGTTTGTCGGTTGAAGAGCAGATGAACGCGGCCAAGGGCGGTTACCTACCGCAGGTTGATCTGTTGGCCGGCTATGGCCGTGAAGGTACCGACAGTCCGGGTACTCGCGGGCAGAACCACAACACCGAAACCCTGACACGCGGCGAGTCGAGCTTGCGTTTGCAGCAGATGGTATTCGACGGTTTTGCTACCAGCAGTGAAGTCGGCCGCCAACGCGCCACTGTCAATGCCCGCGCCTATGAATTGCTGGGTACTGCCGAGCGCACCGCCCTGACGGTGGCTCAGGTTTATCTGGATGTGCTGACTCGCCAGGAACTGGTGCGTCTGGCCGAGAGCAACTTGGCTAGCCACGAGCGTATCTATGACCAGATCACCCTGCGTAGCCAGAGTGGTGTAGGGCGTAGTGCTGACCTCGACCAGGCTGAAGCGCGCCTGGCCCAGGCCCGCAACAACCTGATCACCGAACAAACCAACCTGGCGGATGCGCAGGTCAATTATTTCAGCGTGGTTGGTCGCGATGCCAACGAGCTGAGCCCACCGGCCAGTCTGGCTGGTCACTTGCCGGTAAGCCTGTCCGCAGCGCGCCAGGAAATGCTCGCCAACAACCCATTCCTGAGTTCGGCCGAAGCCGATGTGCAGGCCAGCGAGCAGCAATACGAAGCGGCCAAGTCGAGCTTCTACCCGCGTTTTGACGCTGAGCTGTCGCGCGGTATGGACAACAATGTCGATGGCGTCAGCGGTCATAGCAACGAGTGGCAGGCGATGCTGCGCATGCGCTACAACCTGTTTGCTGGTGGCAGCAACAAGGCTGATCTGCAGTCTAAGGCCTATCAGACCAACCAGGCCATGGACATCCGCAACAACGCCCTGCGGGTGTTGAATGAAGACCTCGGTCTGGCCTGGAACGCCCTGGAAAATGCTCGCCAGCAGTTGCCGATTGCCCAGCAATACGTTGACTACAGCAGCCGAGTGCGTGAGTCCTACCAGAAGCAGTTCAGCCTGGGCGACCGTACCCTGCTGGATTTGCTCGACAGTGAAAACGAGTTGTTCACCGCCTCGCGCCGTCTTGAGGAAGTGCGTTTCACCGAGCTGTTTACTCAGTACCGGATCAAGGCCACCATGGGCTCCCTGCTCAAGAGCCAGGGTGTAGTCGCGCCGATGGCCGCCGCACCACTGGACGAGATCAAGGCCCAGGTCAATTTGCCGGGCCTGAACTGAGCCCAGTCGTTGATGAGTAAAACCCAGTGGCAGTAGACCCAAGCTCGATGCAAACCCGTAGCGATCCGCGTGATCGCTACGACGATCCTCTGCTCGATAGCCTGCTTTCGTTGTGTGGCCTGCACCAGAAGTCGGTCAGCCGCGCCATGCTCACTGCTGGCTTGCCGTTGCCTGAGCAGCGTTTGAGTGCCGAGTTGCTGCCGCGTGCGGCGGCGCGTGCGGGGTTGCAGGGGCGCTGGTTGCGCCGTGGCCTGGAGAAGATTCCGGCCCTGGCCATGCCGGCCTTGCTGCTGTTGCATGATGGTCGCAGCGCCATTCTGCTGGGTTGGGATGACCAGGGGCGGGCGCGCATCATGCCCAGCGAAAGCGAGGGCGGTGAGGTGCGCGTCAGTGCCGAAGCGCTGGCCGAGGATTACAGCGGGCGGGTATTTTTTGCCCAGCCGCAGCACAAATTCGATTTCAACCGTGGCGAGCTGATCCCGCGCGCCACGTCCTGGTTTCGCGACACGCTCAAGCGTTCGCGCTGGCTGTATATCGATGCCATCGCGGCGAGCTTTCTGATCAACCTGATCGGCTTGGCCACGCCGCTGTTCGTAATGAACGTGTACGACCGCGTGGTGCCCAACCAGGCCGAAGCCACTTTGTGGGTGTTGGCGATTGGCATCACCGGGGTGTTCTTCTTCGATCTGTTGCTGAAGACCCTGCGCGGCCTGTGTCTCGATCTGGCCGGCAAGAAGACCGATCTGATCATCTCCGCAACGCTGTTCGAACGCATTGTCGGCATGGCCATGAAGTTCCGTCCGGCGCGGGTTGGCAGCTTTGCGCAGAACATCCACGAGTTTCAGAGCCTGCGCGACTTTCTTGCCTCGCTGACCCTGGCCAGCGTGATCGACCTGCCGTTTACCCTGTTGATTCTCGCGGTAATCGCCATGATCGGCGGCCATCTGGTGTGGATCCCAGTGCTGGCCTTCCCGCTGGTGGCCTTGATTGGCTGGGCCTTGCAGCGCCCGCTGGCCGAGACCATGCAGCGCACCATGGCCCTGGCCGGTGAGCGCCAGTCGAGCCTGATCGAGAGCCTGGCCGGGCTGGATGCGGTCAAGGTCAATAATGCCGAGAGCGAGCGCCAGTACCTGTGGGAACAGACCATCGGCACCCTCAGCCGCTTGGAGTTGCGTGCGCGCATGCTCTCCAGCCTGGCGATGAACGCCACCATGCTGCTGCAGCAACTGGCAGGTGTGGTGGTGATCGTGCTCGGCGTGTACCAGATCATCGACGGCAACCTGAGCATGGGCGGGCTGATTGCCTGCTACATGCTTAGCAGCCGCGCGCTGGGGCCGTTGACGCAGATTTCCGGTTTGCTCACGCGCTATCAGCAGGCGCGGGTGACGCTTGAATCGGTCAACCAGATGATGGAGCTGCCGCAGGAGCGCCACGCCGATGAGCGCCCGCTCAAGCGCCAGTCGCTGCAGGGGGCGATCGAATTCCGCCAGCTGGAATTTCATTACCCTGAGCAGCAGCAGGCCGCTCTGCTGGGCATCAACATGGTGGTTCGCCCCGGCGAGAAGATTGGCATCATTGGCCGCAGTGGCTCGGGCAAAAGCTCGCTGGCCAAGCTGATTGTCGGCCTGTATCAGCCTGATGCCGGCAGCTTGCTGGTCGATGGCATCGATGTACGCCAACTGGATGTCAGCGATCTGCGGCACAACATTGGCTATGTGCCGCAGGATATTCAGCTGTTCAGCGGCACCCTGCGCGACAACCTGGTATCCGGCGCCCGCTATGTCGAAGACGAGCTGGTGTTGCAGGCCGCCGAGTTGGCTGGCGTGCACGAATTCGCCCGGTTGCACCCGAAAGGCTACGAGTTGCAGGTCGGCGAACGTGGGCAGAACCTCTCCGGCGGTCAGCGGCAGAACGTCGCCCTGGCACGTGCGCTGTTGCTCGACCCGCCGATTCTGCTGCTCGATGAACCGACCAGCGCCATGGACAACACCGGTGAAGAGCGCCTCAAGCAGCGTTTGTCTGCGGTGATCGGCACCAAGACTCTGCTGTTGGTCACTCACCGCGCCTCGATGCTCAGCCTGGTCGACCGGCTGATTATTGTCGACCGTGGGCAGATCATCGCCGACGGGCCGAAAGGTAGCGTGATGGAAGCGCTGAAGAAGGGGCAAATCAGTGTCAGCTAACACGCCCGAGAAAAAGAGCCTGCGTCAGGCTGTTGCCGCTTATTTCGGTAGCCACGATGAGATGGGTGATGAGCCGCTGCCAGAGGTCAACAAAGCGTTGATCGAAGATGCGCCACGGGTGGTGCGGCTGACCATCTGGGGCTTGATCGCCTTTGTGGTCTTCTGTCTGTTGTGGGCCAACTTCGCCGTGGTTGATGAAGTCACTCGTGGCGATGGCAAGGCGATTCCGTCCTCGCGCCTGCAGAAAATCCAGAACCTGGAAGGCGGTATCGTCGCCGAGCTGTTTGTCCGCGAAGGGCAGATTGTTGATGCCGGCGATCCGCTGCTGCGCCTCGATGACACGCGCTTTGCCTCCAACGTCGGTGAAACCGAAGCCGACCGCTTGGCCTTGTTGCTGCGCGTGGAGCGCCTTAGTGCCGAAGTGCAGGACCGCGAACTGGTGGTGACCGATGAGGTCCGCGAGAAGGCGCCTAAGCAGGCGGATAATGAGATTGAGCTGTTCAACAGTCGCAAGCAGCAATTGCTCGATGAAGTGGCCGGCCTAGAAGAGCAACTGATTCAGCGGCAACAGGAGCTGCGAGAGTTTGCTTCCAAGCAGGGGCAGTTCCGCAATAGCCTCAGCCTGCTGCGCCAGGAAGTGCAAATGTCCGAGCCTCTGGTGGCCCAGGGCGCGATTTCCCAGGTGGAAGTGCTGCGCCTCAAGCGCGCCGAAGTGGAAGCGCGCGGCCAGTTGGAGGCCACAACTCTGGCGATACCGCGCGCCGAGTCGGCGATCAAGGAAGTCGAGCGCAAGATTGATGAAACCCGTGGACGTTTCCGCAGTGAGGCGCTGGCTCAGCTCAACGAGGCACGTACCGAGCTGAGTAAAATTCAGTCTTCTGGCAAAGCCCTGGAGGATAGGGTCAACCGTACCTTGGTTACCTCACCCGTGCGCGGTATCGTCAAACAGTTGCTGGTCACCACCATCGGTGGGGTGATTCAGCCTGGCAGCGACCTGGTGGAGATCGTGCCGCTGGGTGAGAACCTGCTGGTTGAGGCGCGGATTCGTCCGCAGGACATTGCCTTCCTGCATCCGGGCCAGGAAGCGATGGTCAAGTTCACGGCCTATGACTACACCATCTACGGCGGGCTCAAGGCCGAGCTGGAACAGATCGGCGCCGACACCGTGACTGACGATGATGGCAACAGCTTTTACGTGATCAAGCTGCGCACCAACAAGAGCCACTTGGGCACCGAGGAAAAGCCGCTGCTGATCATTCCTGGCATGGTTGCGTCGGTGGATATCATCACCGGCAAGAAGAGTGTGCTCAGCTACCTGCTCAAACCGATTATCCGCGCCCGCAGCGAGGCGTTGCGCGAGCGCTAGGTGCTAGGTTCTGTCCACAAAAAGCCGCAGCTAGCTGCGGCTTTTTGCTGTCTGCGGGTTAACTGCTTATCCATGTAGGTGCGGGCTTGTCCGCGAGTTTTTGCTGTATCAGCCCGTAGCCCGAACAAGCGCAGCGCAGTCCGGGCATGGAAGCGTGCGCAGCGGCCTGTGAGTTAGGTGCTGATTGCTCCCCGGATTGCGCCAAGGCTTATCCGGGCTACGGGGTTCGCTGTTGTAGGAGGGGCCGGGCGGCGTTCCGCTTTAGCCGCGAGCTTTGCTGTATCAGCCCGTAGCCCGAACAAGCGCAGCCCAGTCCGGGCATGGAGCGTGCGCAGTACGTAGGATGGGTGATAACCCATCCTACGGCGTTAAGTCCAAGCGCCTAGCCCGGATGTAATCCGGGCTACCAAAGCCGCGATTATTCAACAAACAACTGCTGCACCACCGAGAAGTCCTGCTTGCCCTTGCCCTGCTTGAGCAGCAGGCGATACAGCTGCAACGCCAGCGCACCCATTGGCGTGCTGCTACCGCTGGCCTGCGCGGCTTCTTGGGCGAGACCGAGGTCCTTGGCCATCAGCTCGGCCATAAAGCCGCCGTTGTAGCCTTTGGACGCCGGGGCGTTTTCCATCACGCCGGGCCAGGGGTTGTACTTCTCCAGCGTCCAGTTGCCGCCAGAACTTTGCCGCATGATTTCGGCCAGCACTGCGGGTTCCAGGCCGTTGGCCACACCCATGGCCATGGCTTCGGCGGTGGCGATCATCTGCACCGCCAGCACCTGGTTGTTGCACACCTTGGCCACTTGGCCGGCACCGTCGGGGCCGGCGTGGAAGATGTTCTTGCCCATGGCCTCGAAAATCGCGCGGGCTTTTTCCAGAGTGGCTTCAGCACCGCCGATCATAAAGGTCAGGGTGCCCGCTGCCGCACCGGCAGTGCCGCCGGACACTGGCGCATCGAGCAGTTCGATACCACGCGCTGCCGCTGCCTGATGCACCTTGCGTGCGGATTCCGGGGCGATGGTTGAGCATTCCAGTACCAGACTGCCGGGCTTGAGCGCGGCCAGCAGGCCGTTATCACCCAAGTACAAACCCTCAACATGGCGGCTGGCGGGCAGCATGCTGACCACCACATCGGCATCCTGCACCGCATCCATGGCGCTGCTGGCGGCTTGCGCGCCGTCTTTGGCCAGGTCCTCGACGGCTGCTTGCAGAAGGTCGAAGACTCTCAGGTTGAAGCCGGCCTTGAGCAGGTTGCGCGCCATGGGCAGGCCCATGTGGCCGAGGCCGATAAAAGCGATTGTTGTCATTGTTATGCTCCTAGTAAGAGTGGCCGGGTTGCCCGATTTCTGTGCGGTTGTAGGGGATAGCTTGCTGCGGTCCGGCGGTCCGGCGATGATGCCGAGGATCGCCAGCAAGCTGGCTCCTACAGCCTATTAACAGGCCCGTCAGGGGTGTTCGCCATTCCTGCCATGTAGGGTGGATGACGCTTCACTCATCCACCAGCTTCGGTCTTATCGGTGGATGAAAAAGCGTCATCCACCCTACGCACTGGCCCTAAAGAATATTTACAGGCCCGTCAGCATCCACCCTACGCGCTGTTGTCGGTTACAGATCCGCTAATGGATGGGCGCCGTCCCAGGCTGGGGCGAAGTGCGCGTCGATTACCTGTTGCGGAATGCTCGCCACATCCGGCCAGTGCCAGCGTGGCGCGTGGTCCTTGTCGATCAGCCGCGCGCGAACGCCTTCGGGGAATTCCGGGTGGCGGCAGCAGTTCAGGCTGATGGCGTATTCCATGCGGAAGACATCGGCTAGGGAAAGCTTCTGGGCGCGCTTGATCTGCTCCCATACCAGGTGTCCGGTCAGCGGGCAGCCGCCGGCCAAAGTCTTGGCAGCGCGGGCCAGCAGCAGGTCGCTGTCGTTGTGCAAGGCGCTGATGGCATTCCAGGCGTGGGGCAGGTCGGCGGTATCGAGCAGCTCGTCGATGCGCGCGCGGCGCGGCAACCATTGGGCTTCCGGCAGCTCACCTAGGGCCTGGTTTTCCAGCGCTTTGAGCAGGCTGTGCAGTTGTTGCGGGCTTTGTTCTTGCCAGTTGAGCTGGGCCAGGCCATTTAGCAGGTCGTCCTGCTGGCTGTCGAGCAGCACGCGGTCGGCCAGGTCCAGATCCAGCGCATCCCTGGCGTTTATGCTGCTGGCGGTCAGGCCGAGAAACAGGCCGAGCTTGCCCGGCAGGCGCGCGAGGAACCAGCTGCCGCCCACATCCGGGTACAGACCGATATTCACTTCCGGCATGCCCAGGCGGCTGCCTGGGGTGACGATGCGGATTGCTGCGCCCTGCATCAGACCCATGCCGCCGCCCAGCACATGGCCGTGGGCCCAGCAGATAAAGGGTTTCGGGTAGGTGTGGATGCGGTGGTCGAGGCGGTATTCGTCAGCAAAGAAGCGTCGCGCCAGCGGCGGGATTTCGCCCGGGTGTTCGCGGCACTGATGCACCAGCTGCACCACGTCGCCGCCCGCGCAGAAGGCTTTTGGACCATTGCCGCGCAGCATTACGCAGGCGATGCTCGGGTCGTCTGCCCAGGCCTTGAGCTTGGCATCCAGCGCCTCGATCATCGGCAGCGACAGGGCGTTGAGGCTTTTCTCGGCATCCAGGCTGGCGATGCCGATGCGGTAACCGTGTTGTGCGGGGCGTTCTTCGAATTGCACATTCATTGTGGTTGTCACCCTGCGGATTATTTATTGCGCCACTGTGGGTCGCGTTTTTCCAGGAAGGCGTTGACCCCTTCGCGGGTGTCGTCGGCGTCGAACAGGTCGACAAAACGCTCGCGCTCCTCACTCAGCCAGGTGTTCGGGCTGCGCTCGCGCGCGCCTTGGATCAGCGGTTTGATAGTGCGTGCCGCCACCGGGCTTTGCCGCGCGACCTTGGCCGCCAGCAGCAGGGCGTGGCCACGGGCTTCGCCGGTATCGACCACTTGCTCGACCAGGCCGATGCGCAGCGCGGTTTCCGCATCGATGCGTTCGCCGCAAAGAATCATGCGCTTGGCCCAGCCTTCGCCGATCAGCCAGCTAAGATTCTGGGTACCGCCAGCGCAAGGCAGCAGGCCGACCGTGGCTTCCGGCAGGGCCAGTTGCGCCTGGCGCTCGGCGATGCGGATATCGCAGGCCAGCGCACATTCCAGACCGCCGCCCATGGCGTAGCCGTTGATCGCGGCAATCGACACACCACGGAAATCGCGCAGCGCTTCGAAGGCTTCGCCGAAGCGTCGGGCCATTTCGCGGGCACGGGCCTTGTCGCCATCGGCGAACAGCTTGAGGTCGGCGCCTGCGCTGAAGAACTTGCCGCCCTGACCGGTAATTACCAGGGCGTAGATGTCATCGTCGCGGTTGAGGTGTTCAACCAGCAGCTTGAGACCGATCAGCGAGTCGCGGTCCCAGGTGTTGGCGGGCGGCTGGTTGATGGTGATCAGCGCGGTATGGCCGTGTTTTTCCACGGTGAGCTTGTGGGTCAGGTCAAACACGCCGGGGTTGTAAGCTTCGATGGCGTTGCTCATAACGGTCCTCGTCAGGTTGCTCCCCTCTCCCCGAGGGGAGAGGGAATTAAAAGCTACAGCAAGCGATCCAGCATGCCGCCCTGATCCAGCAGGCGGCGGGCGATGATCACTCGCATGATCTCATTGGTGCCTTCGAGTATCTGGTGCACGCGGCTGTCGCGTACCCAGCGCTCCAGTGGGTAATCGTTCAGATAGCCGTAACCGCCATGCAGCTGCAGCGCCTCGTTGCACAGGGTGAAGCAATGGTCGGTGGCAAAGCGCTTGGCCATGGCGCAATACAGGCTGGCTTCGCTGTGGCCGTGGTCCAGCTTGTGCGCGGCCAGGCGCACCATCTGCCGGCTGGCGGTCAGGTCGGTGAGCATGTCGGCGAGCTTGAATTGCAGAGACTGAAAGTCGCTCAGCGGCTTGCCGAACTGCTTGCGTTCCTCGACATAGCGCAGCGATTGCTCCAGCGCCGCTTGTGCCGCGCCCAGCGAGCAGCTGGCGATATTGATGCGCCCGCCATCCAGGCCCTTCATCGCGTAGACAAAGCCCTGGCCCTCTGGCCCGATGCGGTTGCCAGCGGGGATGCGCACGCCTTCAAAGGTGATGGTGCGGGTCGGCTGGGCGCGCCAGCCCATTTTCAATTCATTGCGTCCGTACTTCACGCCCTCGGCATCGGCCGGCACCAGGAAGCAGGACACACCCTTGGCGCCGCTGTCCTCGCCGGTGCGCGCCATCACGATCAGCACATCGGTGGAGCCGGCGCCGGAGATAAAGCACTTGCTGCCGTCCAGCACGTAGTCATCGCCATCACGCTTGGCGCGGGTGCGCAGGTGGGCGGCGTCGGAGCCGGCGTCCGGTTCGGTCAGGCAGTAGGAAGCGAGCAGTTCGCCGCTGACCAGGCGCGGCAGCCAGGCATCCTTCAGCGCCTGATCGGCGAAGGAGGCGAGCATCCACGAGGCCATATTGTGGATGGTCAGAAACGCCGTGGTGGCGATGCAGCCAGCCGACAGCTGCTCGAAGATCAGTGAACTGGTCAGGCGCGACAGGCCCAGGCCGCCATCGTCTTCCTGGATATACAAGGCCAGATAGCCCTGCTCAGCGGCGTGCTTAATCACGTCCACCGGGAAGTGATGGTCGCGGTCCCAGTCGGCAGCATGTGGGGCCAGCTCTTTGGCGGCAAAGGCGCGGGCGCTGTCGACCAGCAGGCGTTGTTCTTCAGTCAGTTCGAAATCCATCAGTGATCCTTAGCGGGGCAGGTAAACCCCGGTAGTTAAGGCCGGGCCAACTCGTGATCAGCCTGGCAGGCCATTATTTAAGCTGAATGGTCATATTGGCGGATGCGCTGACAGCATCCTCATCAAACCAGCGACTGGTCACCGTTTTGGTTTCGGTGAAGAAGCGCACACCCTGTTTGCCGTAAGCATGCAGGTCACCGTAGAACGAACCCTTCCAACCGGTAAAGGAGAAGAACGGCAGCGGCACCGGCACCGGTACGTTGATGCCGACCTGGCCGACTTCCACCGCGTGCTGGTAATGCCGCGCCGCGCCGCCGGAGCGGGTGAAGATTGAGGTGCCGTTGCCGTAGGGGCTGGCGTTGACCAGTTCAATCGCCTCGTCCAGTGTGTCGACCTCCATGCACACCAGCACCGGGCCGAAGATTTCCTCGCGGTACAGGCTCATCTTGGCGGTAACGCCGCGAAACAGGGTTGGGCCGACCCAGTTGCCATTGGGGTAACTCTCGACTGCGCAGTGCGAGCCGTCCAGCAGGCACTCGGCCCCTTCAGCCTTACCCTCGGCAATCAGGCGCAGCACGCGCTGCTTGGCCTGCTGGCTGATCAGCGGGCCGAAGGCGGCGTGGCCATCGGTCCAGTAGCCGGGTTGCAGATCGGCCATCTGCGCCTGCAGCTCGTCGATCCACTGCTTCGATTCGCCGACAAACACCGCCACGCTGATCGCCATGCAGCGCTGCCCTGCTGCGCCGCAACTGGCGCCAACCAGGTTGCTCAGCACTTGCTGCTTGTTGGCGTCAGGCATGATCACCATATGGTTCTTCGCCCCGGCAAACGCCTGCACACGCTTCAGGTGGGCGGTGCCCGTGCGGTAGATATGCTGGCCAACCGGCACCGAGCCGACGAAGGAGATGGCGCGGATATCTGGATGGGTCAGCAGGCTGTCGACCACTTCGCGCGCGCCGTGCAGCACCTGCAATACGCCCTTGGGCGCGCCAGCTTCGATAAACAGCTCGGCCAGGCGGTTAGGGGTCATTGGGTCCTGTTCGGACGGCTTGAGAATAAAGGTATTGCCGGCGGCGATGGCCAGGGGAAACATCCACAGCGGAATCATCGCCGGGAAGTTGAACGGTGTGACGCCGACGCATACGCCCAGCGGCTGAATCCAGCTGGCGGTGTCGATGTCGCGGGCCACGTTCTCCATGGTCTCGCCCATCATCAGGCTGGCGATATTGCAGGCTTGCTCCACCACCTCGATACCGCGCCAGACATCGCCCTTGGCATCGGCCAGGGTCTTGCCGGTTTCGCCAGCGAGAATTTCCGCCAGCTCGTCGTGATGCTCTTTGAGCAGGTGCTGATAGCGCAGCATCACCCGCGCCCGATCGGAAACCGGCACTTCGCGCCAGGTGAGGAAGGCTGCCTTGGCACTGGCAATCGCTGCTTCGATTTCCTCAGCGGTAGCCTTGGGGGCTAGCGCCAGTACTTCCTGGGTCGCCGGGTCGGTGACTTCGATAAATTCACGGGCGCGGCTTTCGCGCCATTCACCGTCGATCAACTGTGGGATTGCCTTGGCCATGCCTTCCTCCTGCGAACCTAAGAACCTGTTCCTGATCTGCTGCGCGTCGGCACTACTGCGTTAAAAACAGGCTCGGACTGCTCATTTACAGCTCGTAAACTCCGCGTCCTCGCCTGCTTTTGCCTTGTATGGCTCTAGCTCGCGAGATCGTGAACAGGTTCTCTGCGTGGGCTCGGTTGTTGTTTTGTCCGTGTTATAGCCGCCTTGCTCGGCTTTGTGGATTGACGATCTTGGTCTACAGATGGACTATCTTGGGATTGAATCAATGGCCAGGATGTCCATGAGCGTGCAGGTCGATACCTCCAACTGGCCACTGCCGGCCAACGGCGTGCGCTTTATCACACCGCCCAGGTTGCGCCGCCTGTTGGCGCGCAGCCCGCTTGCCCAGGGCTGTTATCCGCTGGCTCTCGGCTTTTACCCGCAGGCGCAGGGGCACCGTATGCATCGCCCGCAGCCGGAGGATCACCTGCTGATTTACTGCCGTGCCGGGCAGGGCTGGCTGGAGACAGCGGATGGACGATTAGCTGTCAGTGGTGGCGATTTGCTGCTGTTGCCGAAAGGCGTGATGCACGCCTATGGCGCGGACGTGGACAAGCCCTGGACGCTGTACTGGGTGCATTTCGACGGCGATCTGGTGACAGAGTTTCTCAAGCCCTTGGGCAAGGGGCCGCTGTGGCGTATCGGCGTGCAGCCGCGTCTATTGGCTGAGTTCGATGCTCTGCTCAACCTGCGCAAGCAGGGCCTGAACCTGGCGCATTTCGTCTATGCCGCCCACCAGTTGCAGGTGTTGCTGACTTCTCTGGCGGTGCTGCCGGCGCGTACTACCTTGAAATCCGGGCGAGTGCTCGATGTGGACGCGGTACAGGCGGTGATGCGCGCCCATCTGCATGACGCGCTCAACCTCGATGAGCTGGCCGCGCAGTTCAAACTGTCGCGTTTTCACTTCGCCAAAACCTATCGCGCCCTGACTGGGCATGCGCCGATTCAGGACTTTATCCAGCTGAAAATGGCCCACGCCTGCCGCCTGCTCGATGAAGGTGAGCAGGGCATCCGCCAGGTTGCTGAGCAGCTGGGCTATGACGATGTGTATTACTTCTCGCGGCTGTTTCGCAAAGTGGTTGGCATGGCGCCCAGTCATTACCGGGCGCTGCATCAGGGATAAGTCAGAAGTTTTAGGGGGCAGGCGGCTGCTTTCCGGCCAAGGTGCTGGGTCTTAAATATCAACGCTAAGTGCGAACCGATAGATTGCCGGTTAGTGGCACGTTGCTAACTTGCAGTCGGATTGTTAACGCCTGACCCAGCTGATACAGCCGCGGGGGCTTCTGTGGGCAGCTTTAGGGTCAGGATGATGAGTACTGCGCCCACGCCGGCAATGGTTGCATATACCCCAGCAAAGCTGCCGCTGTAATTGGCCAGTAGCCCTGCCCCGTAATTGCCGAGCATGCCGCCAGAGCCTTGCATCACGTTGGCAACGCCAAATATGGATACCGCCATGGCGCTGGACGATGCCAGTTTGGAAACGTAAGCGGGGATAAGGCCGAAAATGGGATAGAAGGCCGTAGAGAACAGCGCCGCTGCGAATAAGGGCCAATGCCCTGAGGGACTTACAACGAATATCAGTGCCGCCGTTACCACACAGCCGTAGACCAGCAACATGGCGGCGCGCAGCCCCGTGCGGTCGGAGAGCCAACCGACTGCCAGTCCTGCAAACATACCAACGAAGCCGATCACGGCCCATACCTGTGCGCTGTATTGCACGTCAAAACCCAGTTCCGTGCGCAGGTAGGACGAGAGGTAGGTTTGGAACGGAAAGGTGGCAAACCCGATCAAGAAATTCATCGACCAGATCAGCAGCACCCAGGGTTGTATCAGCGCTGAGCGCTTGCTGGGCACTGTCAAGTCAAGGGCTGTGGGCGCTACAACCGGCTGCGAGGTTGTGCTGAGCAAACCGCCTTTCTTGAAAACCACCAGCACCAGCAGTGCCATGGCCGCTGTGAGCAACCCCACCCACCACCACACGCTGCGCCATTCACCTGGTGCGGCATACAGCGGCACCAGCAGGCTGTTGATCGCCACTCCATAACTGGTTCCGCTGGATACCAGACCCATGGCCAACCCCCGGTAGCGGTAGGCCGTGACCCTGGCGATGACATCGACCATCGGCACAAACACCGTCGCCGCCGTGCCCGCCAACAGTGTCAGTAATGCGCCGATCACCAGGATGTTGTTTGACAGCGGGATCAGTAGTAACGCCAGAGCACACACCGCCCCGGAGGCCACGATCATCCAGCCGCCGCCAATCTTCGGCGTCAGCCAGACAGCCAGCAGGGCACAGAGTAGAAAGCCCAGCTGCGCCGAGGCGGTGATACTGCCTACGTAGGAGAAATCGAAGCCCAGGGAGGCCTGCATGTCCGGTACGAGCTGAGCAAACAGGTAAATCCCGAAGCCATAGGTTGCGGCGACCAGGCTGGTTAGCAACACGACAATCGCAGCATTCAAACGCATGGTCTGCACCCTGTGGGCGGTTGGGATTGATAGCACTCAGGCGCGGGTTGCAACACGACGTGATTGAGGCACACCTATCTACGGATGCACTGCACTTGGCTGTGCGTCCATCTTTAAGTCAGCGTGTGGGGGCTATTGATCACACAGCGCCAGCGGTACTGATTTTTCAGTACGCTGCTGCAGGTGACTCTACTGAGCGGGCAGTTCGGACGACTGATAAAAGCGTCCTAGATATGTTCTATAACGCCATATCTTTGGCTTTTTGCGGATCGGAAAACGTTCTAAGCGCTGTTCAATTGTCGTAAGCACTTCATGCCGTGCGGCCGTTTTAAGCCGTAGGGTTAAGCCACGGTTTTGGACGCGTCGATCGTGGCCAGTCTCCTGCGTTCCGGTAGGTCGGTTTTTAGCGACAGTATGAAGATGGTGTGCTTACGGGTTGTTCCGCGCGCTCGCCTTGACTTGCCTAGCCGCCTTCCTTAGCGTGCCGTCTCCGTTGGAATAAGCAGGATTCAGGCATGAGCGCCGCAGATAACGTCAAACTCGAAGCCGGCTGGAAGGCCGCTCTGCATGAAGAGTTCGAGAAGCCCTATATGCGTGAGCTGGGGGATTTTCTGCGCAGCGAGAAGGCCGCAGGCAAGCAGATTTATCCGCCTGGCTCGCTGATCTTCAATGCGCTTAATTCCACCCCGTTGGCGCAGACCAAGGTGGTGGTAATCGGCCAGGACCCGTATCACGGTCCAGGTCAGGCCCATGGACTGTGCTTCTCGGTGCAGCCTGGGGTGAAGACGCCGCCGTCGCTGGTGAATATCTATAAAGAGCTCAAGCGCGACCTGAATATCGACATTCCCGACCACGGTAACCTGCAGCATTGGGCGGAGCAGGGCGTGCTGCTGCTTAACACCTCGTTGACGGTGGAGCATGGCATTGCCGGCTCCCACGCGAAGATCGGCTGGCAGACCTTTACCGACAAGGTGATTGAGGTGGTCAGTCAGCAGCAGGAGCGTCTGGTGTTTCTGCTCTGGGGTGCCCATGCACAGAGCAAGGAAAAACTGATCGACGTCAGCAAACACCTGGTGCTGAAATCCGTGCACCCTTCGCCGCTGTCGGCGCACCGTGGCTTTATCGGCAACGGCCATTTCAGCCGCACCAACAAGTTCCTCCAGCAGCATCAACTGAGTCCGATCGACTGGCGCTTACCCGAAGCCTAACGGCCTGTTAAGCGGCTTCGCACTGCTGCTCGGCCAGATCGCGGCGCAAGTCGCGCAAGCGGTGACTCAGGCGCTCGCGCTGCGCCTCATCGCTGCTGCTCAGCAGCTGACTGAACAGCGTGGCCAGCGCCTGGCGCGAGCGGCCATAACTGGCGCGGTATTCGTCGCTGTAGAAGCTCTCGCGTTGTTGCAGCAAACGGGTCAACCGTTCGGCAAAGTCCGCGCTATTGCGCTCGGCAACCACCTTGCGCAGCTCGGCCTGCCACAGCTGCCGATTCTCCAGCCACAGGCGATTCTGCTCACCGAGGCTGTTGGCCCAGGTGGCGATATGCTCAGTTTGTGCAGTGTTCAGGCGGCCTAGCCAAGGCCTCAGACGTTCCTGCATACGCGTCTGGCGTTCGCTGATCTGGGTGGCCAGCGGCGGGTCGAGAAAGTCCTGACGGTCTTCCAGGTTGTCTTCATCAATCGCAGCGTAAAGCTCGTTGACCTGCTGCTCGCTCAGACCTTGCAGTAGCTCGATAGCGGTGGGGGTGATCTCGACGCCAATGCGGTTGAGCGCGGCATCGAACTGGGCAAATTGCTCAAGCAGCTGAGCGCTGTCCGGTTGCGGCTGGGCGAGGATGCTTTCGGTGGTTTGCAGCCAGTCGATATAGCGCGGTAATTCGGCGCTGCAATGCCATTGCAGGTGCGTTTGCAAGCGGGGTTTGAGCCAGGCCTGCTGCTGACTGTCGAGGTTCAGGTAATCGTTCAGCCGCCAGGGCACCAGCCAATCCAGGTTGCGGTACGCCAGGCCGGCACGGCTGCAGGCGCTAATCAGCAGGCTCAGGCAGAGCAATAGCAGCAGGGTTTTCACGGCGGGCCAACGCAGTACGCTCATAAAGGATGCCTCGGTGGTGAAGGTCTGAGAGTACCGCCGTCGCCTGCGGCTGGGTGGCTACAGACATATCTGTTAAAAAAAACTGCTGTTTGCAGGCAAAAAAGAGCCCGCGCAAGGCGGGCTAAACGTGGTCGCTAAAGTGATTTCAGCTGCGTTGCCAAAGCCTAAATAACGGCTCGGCGAGAAACATCACCAGAAACAGGCGCAGCACCTGCAAGGCCGTGACCAATGCCACCGAGAGGTGCAGGGCTTCTGCGGTCAGGCACAGTTCGGTGATGCCGCCGGGCATCATGCCGAGCATCAGTGCATTCTGGTTTTCCCCGGCCAGCCAGCCCAGGCCTTGGCCCAACGCGGCGGCGGCGAGCATGGCGAGCAGGCAGAACAGCAGAATGCGTGCGAGAAACCCCGGCGCACTGCGAAAGAAATTGCGGTCGAAGTGACAACCCAGGGCGCAGCCGATCAGCCATTGACCGGTCTGGCCGAGGCCATCGGGCAAGCCGAGGTGCAGATCGAAGCTGACACTGGCTACGGCGCAGACAGTCAGCGGGCCGAGCATCCACGGGTTGGGTTGGCCCAAACGTCCCCATAACCAAGCCAGCAGCGCGCCACCGGGCAGCAGTACCGCCAGCCAGGGCCAACTCACCGCTGCAGGTGCGGGCGGCGCGATGGGCGGCAGGCTCCAGGTGAAGATTGCCGGAATCAGCAATACCACCAGCAGTAATCGCAGGCTGTGGGCGGCGGCCACCTTGGCGGTTTCGGCGTTGTGCCGTTGCGCCAGGTTGACCATCTCGCTGGCACCACCTGGCATACTGGCGAAGAACGCAGTGGCTCGATCCAGGCCGGCGCGGCGTAGCACGACAATACCGATCAGGCTGAGCAGCAGGGTGAGCAGGGCGCCGAGCAGAATCACGCCGAAGTGGCTGAGCAGTTGGCCGAATACTTCACTGGTGAAATGCAGGCCGATGGCGCTGGACACCAGCCACTGCCCGGTCTTGCGTCCGCCCGGCAGCTCGGTGATCAGCCAGCCGCTACAACGTGCGGCGATCACTGCCAGCAGCGAGCCGATGATCCACGGCAAAGGCCAGCCGATCAGGCTGGCCAGATAGCCGCCTGACAAGCCGACCAGGGGCGTGGCCCACCAGCTTTGCTGGCCGGTGAGCATGTGCAACTTAGGCATTGGCCAGTTGCGCCGCACGGCGCGAACGCCACCAGCGCAGACCTGGCAGGGCCAGCATCAGTGCGGTGAGTGCCCACAGGCACAGGCTGATCGGGCTGTTCCAGAGGATGTTCAGGTCGCCAGCGGAGATCGACAGGGCGCGGCGCAGGTTGTCTTCCATCAGTTCGCCGAGAACGAAGCCGAGGATCAGCGCCGACAGCGGGAAGTCAAGCTTGCGCAGGATGTAGCCGAATACGCCGAGGCCGATCATCAGGACCAGGTCGAAGGTGGTGCTGTGCACCGCGTAGACGCCGACCATGCTGATCACGGTGATCGCTGGCACCAGCACCCAGTTGGGCACGCTGAGCATGCGGGCGAACAGGCCAACCAGGGGAATGTTCATCACCAGCAGAATCACGTTGCCGATAAACAGCGAAGCGATCAGACCCCAGACCACATCCGGTTGCTGTTCGAACAGCAGCGGGCCGGGGGTGATGTTGTACAGCGTCAGTGCGCCGATCATCACCGCGGTGGTGCCAGAACCCGGTACGCCAAGGGTCAGCATGGGGATCAGCGAGCCGCAAGCCGACGCGTTGTTGGCCGCTTCCGGTGCAGCCAGGCCGCGCAGGTCACCGTCGCCGAACTTGCCGTTCGGGCCGGCCATGCGCTTTTCCGTCATATAGGTCATGGCGCTGGCGATGGTGGCGCCGGCACCTGGCAGTACGCCGATGACGAAGCCGGCCAGGGAGCTGCGCACCATGGTCCAGAAGGTGAAGCAGAACTCCTTGAAGTTGAACAGCAGGCGGCCGCTGGCCTTCACGGCTTTCTGGCCGTTGTGGGTTTTTTCCAGCATCAGCAGCACTTCACTGACGCTGAAGAAGCCGATTACCACGATGACGAACTGGATACCGTCCGACAGGCTGACGCTGCCGAAGGTGAAGCGATACACGCCGGTGGTCGAGTCCACCCCAACGGTGGCCAAAGCCAGGCCGATCAGAGCAGCCATCAGGGTTTTTACCGGTTTGTCGCCGACCATGCCGCCGAGGCAGGCGATGGCGAAAATCATCAGCACAAAGTACTCAGCCGGGCCGAAGGCCACCGCCCAGTTGGCCAGGATTGGCGCGAACAGCACCACGCCGCAGGTGGCGATCATGCTGCCGATAAACGAGCTGACTGCCGACAGCGACAGGGCGATCCCGGCCTTGCCCTGGCGGGCGAGTGGGTAGCCGTCGAGGGTAGTCATCACCGCCGCAGCGTCGCCCGGTACATTGAGCAGAATCGCCGAGATACGCCCGCCGTATTCACAGCCCAGGTATACGGCAGCGAGCAGGATCAGTGCAGTTTCCGGCGACAGGCCGAGGGCGAAGGCCAGTGGCAGCAGCAGCGCCACGCCATTGATCGGGCCCAGGCCCGGCAACAGGCCGACGATGGTGCCGACAAAGGCACCGAACAAGGCGACCAACAGGTTTTCCGGTCGCGTGGCGACTTCGAAACCTTGCATCAAGAAATTCAGGGTTTCCATTTTCAGCTCTCCACAAAGGCTTCGAACAGGCCGAGGGGCAGCGGCACATCCAACAGGTAATCAAACAGGCCATACAGCAGTACACCCATCAGCACGGCGCTGATGGCGCAGGGCAGCGGGCGACCGGTAAACAGCAGGCCAAGGGCGAAGGTGGCCAGCGTGGTGCTGATGACAAAGCCGAGCACTTCAAACAGCAGCGCGTAAGCCAGCAGCGCCAGTACACAAAGCACCGCACGCACGGCTGCGCGGGTATTAAGCGTCTGCTCCAGCAAGCCGGGCTTGATCACCAGCCACAGGCTGCCAGCTGACATGAGGCTGAGCAGCAGCAACGGATAGGCGCGCGGCCCAACCGGGTCATAGGCGAAGGGTGCCTGGAAGCCCCAGGCGATGACGGTGAGCACGGCGCAAAACAGCAGCCAGCTCGCGGCGAACAGGCGAACGTACATGGAGGATTACCTCAGAACTTGGGCATCTAAAGCCTGCTCCCAGTGGGAGGAGGTTAGGGGAGGGGTTTGGGTGGTGCGGTTTATCACTGCCACCCCTCACCCCGACCCTCTCCCGCTTGGGAGAGGGAGGCGCTGGTGTTATTGCATCAGGCCGAACTCGCCAGCCAGCGCCTTGTATTCCTCAACTTGCTTGAAGACCAAGGCTTTCAGTTCGTCGCCAGTCACCGACAACGGCAGCAGATCGCGTTGTTCACGCAGGGTGGCGAAGTCTTCACGAGCAAGCAGGGTGTCGAACTGCTGTTTCCACCAGTTGTACTGCTCGTCCGTCACCTCTGGGCCCATGTAGAAGCCGCGGATTACCGGCCAGACGATGTCGTAGCCCTGCTCCTTAGCCGTCGGGAGGTCGGCCAGCTTGCCTGGCAGGCGTTCTTCGGAGAGCACGGCGAGGATGCGCACTTTCTTCGCTGCCAGCTGCGGGGTGACTTCGCCCAGGCCGCTGGAAGTGACCTGCACATGGCCGCCAAGCATGGCAGTGAGGGTTTCGCCGCCGCCCTCAAAGGCTACGTAGCGCAGATTCTTCGGGTCGATGCCGGCCAGGCGGGCGATCAGCGCGGTCTGCATCCAGTCCTGGCCGCCGATGGTGGCGCCAGCGCCGAAGACGATGCTGGTCGGGTCTTTCTTCAGAGCTTGGACCAGATCGTCCAGGCTCTGGTAAGGCGAGTCGGCACGTACGGTGATGGCGCCGTAGTCGGTGCCCACTGCGGCCAGCCAGCGCACGCCGGTTTCGTCGTAACGGCCGAACTTGCCTTGCGCCAGGTTGAGCAAGGATCCGCTGGAGAACGCGGTGATGGTGCCCGGATCATCGGCACGCTGGGCGATCACCGCGTTGTAGGCCACCGCGCCGACGCCGCCGGGCATATAGGTGACGCGCATTGGGGCTTTGAGCAGGCCGCTGTCTTTCAGGCCGCTCTGGGCCAGTTTGCAGGTCAGGTCGAAACCGCCGCCGGGCTTGGCCGGGGCGATGCATTCCGGGCGTTTCGGTTCGGCGGCCAGCAGCTGGCCGGCAAAGGCCATGCAGGCTGTGGCCAGGGCGATGCGGGTAAAGGCAGTTTTCATGGGGTATTCCTCTGAGCTCTTATTGTGGATTACCAGATCGGCAGCGTGTAGCCGACGATGACGCGGTTCTCGTCCGCATCGCGGGCGAAGTCGGATTTGAAGCTGGCGTTACGTAGGCGTGCGTAGACATCTTTCAGCGGCCCGCTCTGCACCACGTACTTGACCTCGATGTCGCGCTCCCACTCGCCGCCGGTGTCATCAGTGCCAGCGATTTGCGCGTCGCTGCCTTTGATGTAACGGGTCATAAAGCTCAGGCCGGGAACGCCGAGCTTGCCGAAGTCGTAGTCATAACGGGCCTGCCAGGAGCGCTGGTCGGCGTTGGCGAAGTCGTTGATCTGCACGAAGTTGACCAGGAACGGGTCGCTGCCATCGATGTAGGCATAACCGGTGTCGCCGCTCATGTCCTGAAAGCCCAGGCCCAGTTTGTGGCCGTTGATGCCGTAGGTGAGCATGGCGTTGAAGGCGCGGTTGTCGATCTTGCCGGCATTGGAGGCGCCGCTGTCCTTGCTCAGCATCATGCGTACATCAGCGCTGAGGGTGCCGCTGCCCAGCGGTTGGCTGGCGAGCAGGCCGAAGAAATGCTGGCGGTAGATGTCGTCGAGGTCGGCGAAGTAATAACGCCCGGTCAGACCCTTGGCGAACTCATAGTCGAGGCCCATCAGGTCCAGATGATCCGCCGTGATACCTGCTGCGAAGCGGCGGTTCTTGCTGTTGAGGATCAGCTCTTCGGAGTTGGTCGAGGCGCGGTCGATGACTTTATCCAGGCGCCCGCCTGTAAAGGTCAGGCCGTCAAGTTCGCTGGAGGTCAGCAGGCCGCCTTCGAACACCTGCGGCAGCAGGCGGCTGTCGCTGGCCTTGACCACCGGCAGCTCTGGCACGTGCGAGCCGTAGCGCAGCTCGGTATTGGAGACCTTGACCTTGGCTGTCAGGCCCAGGCGACCGAATTGGTCCGGGGTGCCGCCATCGTCTTGTACGGGGAGCAGGTCGGTGCCGGTGCGGCCGCCGCCGGAATCCAGTTTGACCCCAACCAGACCTAGGGCATCAAGGCCGAAGCCAACGGTGCCTTCGGTGTAGCCGGACTGGACGTCGAGCCAGAAGCCCTGGCCCCACTCTTCACGCTTGTTCTGCTGGCTGCTGGTGCCTTCGCGGAAATCACGATTGAGGTAGATATTGGTGGTGGTCAGGCTGGCTTTGCTGTCAGCCACAAAATCGGCGTGTGCAGCGGGGGCAAGTAGGGCGGTGGCGATTGCCAGGCTAAGCAGGTGAGCAGGCGCAAGCGCCTGATGAGATGCAGTCGGCATCCTGTGGTCTCCATTGTTGTTTTTGTCACGGCTGCGCACCACTGCGTCAGTCGTTCAGGTCGGTGGATCGAGCCACCTGAAACCGATGCTAGGGGGTCAAGCTTTCACCAGGCTTTCAGTTTGAAAGAAAGTCGCTGGGGCATTCGCAGCGGCCTCTGCGCCGTTACACTGGGCACATAACAACAAGTTCGTGGAGTGCTACTACCGTGCGAGTCCTACTGGTCGAGGACCATCTGCCCCTGGCTGAAAGCGTGGCTCAGGCCCTGCGTGGCATCGGGCTTAATGTGGACATGCTGCATGACGGCGTGGCGGCTGATCTGGCCTTGAGCAGTGAGGATTACGCCCTGGCGATTCTCGATATCGGCCTGCCGCGCCTGGACGGTTTTCAGGTGCTGGCGCGTTTGCGTGAGCGTGGCAATACCCTGCCGGTGCTGATGCTCACCGCCCGTGGTGAGGTGAAGGATCGCGTGCATGGTCTTAATCTGGGTGCCGATGATTACCTGGCCAAACCCTTTGAAGTGAGTGAGCTGGAAGCACGGGTCAAGGCACTGCTGCGCCGTACTGTGCTCGGTGGCGAGCGCCAGCAACGTTGCGGCAGCCTGCTGTATGACCTGGATACCCGGCGCTTTACCCTTGCCGATGCTCTGCTGACCCTGACCTCCCGCGAACAGGCGGTGCTGGAGGCGATGATTGCCCGGCCTGGGCGGGTGATGAGCAAGGAGCAGTTGGCCGCTCAGGTGTTTGGTCTGGATGAAGAGGCCAGCAGTGACGCCATTGAAATTTACGTCCATCGCCTGCGCAAAAAGCTCGAAGGGAGCGGGGTGCGCATCGTCACCTTCCGTGGGCTGGGCTATTTGTTGGAGGCTGTTGGTGACTGAGCATCACCCGCTTGAAAACCACGAACCGGGCAGCCTGCGCGGACGGCTGATCCGCCGCTTGGCGGTGTTGCTGGCGTTGATTCTGCTGGTCAGCAGTCTTAGCGCTTACTGGAGCGCTCGGCATGCCGCGGATACTGCCTACGACCGCACCTTGCTGGCTTCGGCGCGGGCGGTTGCCGACGGCTTGTACACCACCGCCGAGCGCTTGAATGCCAACGTGCCGTATGTGGCACTGGACACCTTTGCCTATGACAGTGCTGGGCGCATCTACTACCAGGTATTAGACGTGCAGGGTGCGTTGGTATCGGGTTATGAAGACCTGCCGCCGCCGCCGGCCCATATCAAACGCACAGAGGATTATCCGGCGTTGGCGCGTTTCTACGATGCCGAGTTTCGTGAGCAGGGTGTGCGAGTGGTCAGCCTGCTGCAGCCGGTCAGTGAGCCGGGTCTTAACGGCGTGGCGGAAATCCGTGTGGCGGAAACCCAGGGCGCGCGTGAGCGCATGGCCCGCGAGCTGTTGCTCGGCACCTTGCTGCGCATGGGCGTGCTGTCGCTGAGTGCGTTGCTGTTGGTGTGGCTGGCGGTAAGCGCTGCGCTGCGCCCTCTGGAAGCCTTGCGCCGCAGTGTGGCGGCGCGCACCAGTGATGATCTGCAGCCGCTGTCGAATCTCGGCATGCCACGTGAACTGCGCCCATTGATCGATGCGCTGAACCAGTTCAATGACCGGCTGCGCAACCTGTTCGAGCGCCAGTCACAATTTATTGCCGATGCCTCCCACGAGCTGCGCACGCCCTTGGCCGCGCTCAAGGCGCGGGTTGAGTTAGGGCTGCGCGCGCAGGAACCCTCGATCTGGCGCAGCACGTTGGAAGAGGCCGCGCTGAACACCGACAAACTGACCCATCTGGCCAATCAGCTGCTTTCGCTGGCACGTATCGAAAGCGGTGCACGGGCCATCGCCGAAGGCGGCGCGCAGCGTCTGGATCTCAGCCAGCTGGCGCGTGAACTGGGCATGGCGCTGGCACCACTGGCCCATGCACGGGGGATTGCGCTGGCACTGGAGGCTGAGAAGGCGGTATGGGTCAGTGGCGAGCCGACGCTGCTCAACGAGTTGCTGTGCAACCTGCTGGATAACGCCTTGGCGCACACCGCTGCCGGCGGCAATGTGATCCTGCGGGTATTGCCGACTGGGGTGCTGGAGGTCGAAGACGACGGCCCTGGAATTCCGCCAGAAGAGCATGAGCGGGTGTTTGCGCGCTTCTATCGGCGCAGTAACAAGGGCTCTGGGGCCGGCTTGGGTTTGGCGATTGTCGGTGAGATTTGCCGGGCGCATCAGGCTGAGATCAGCCTGCACCAGGCGCAGCCGCACGGTTTGTTGGTGCGCGTCGAGTTTGTCAGCGTAGACGTCTGACTCAGGGCGCGAGGCTGAGTGGCTGCTGGATTTCCAGCAGGTACTGGGTAACCTTGCCGCTTTCGCGCAGTTGCGCCAGGCCTTGGTTGAAGCGGGCGATCAGCTCGGCATTGCCGGGTACTTCCCGCGAGAGCAGCAGGTGCAGGCTGTCGCTGCGTAGGGGCTTGGGGTGAAAGCTCAGTTGCGCGCGCTCGGCTGCGCTGAAGTGCTGATGCAGCATATCGAAGCCGACCACCTTGTCCATCGGAAACAGATCGACGCGGCCGGCAATCAGTTGGCGAAAGGCGGTTTCATCACTGATCACCCGATTGACCCGCAATTGTCCGCTGGCTTCGGCTTGCTGAAAGGCCGCGCCATAGTCATAGCCGCGGGTGCCGACCAGGCGTCGACCTTGCAGGTCGCCAATCTGTTGCCAGTCAAAGCTGTAGCCCTTGCGGTGGAACAGGTAGTAACCGCTTTCCACCACCGGGTCGCTGATAAAGAACTTTTCTTCACGCTCACTGCTGTGCAGCCAGACCGCGCTGCCATCGCGTTTGCCGCGCTCGGCCAGTTGCAGCGAGCGTGCCCAGGGGTGGAACTCCCAGGTCACCTCAACTCCCTGCAGGGCAAAGGCTTCGGCGACGATGCGTGATGCGACGCCCTTATGCGGCAGCTGTTCTCCCAGATAAGGCGGCCATTCACCGTTGGTCAGGCGCACAGATTCTGCGGCAGTGAGGCTGCCGCAGAACAAGCTGAATAGAAGGGGTAGCAGCAGTAGGCGCATGAACCGAATGCCAAATACGGGGACTGCGTTCAGTCTAGTTGCATTCGGTTGCATGCGTTTGCAGGAAGGTTACTGAAGCATGCTCATGGCCGCTTCCATGGCGGCGGAAAGGTCTTCGTCTTCGTTCAGGTTCTGGTTTGGATCAAGGCCCAGCTTGGCGAACGCCGGGATCTGGCTCCAGTCCAGTTTGGTGTAGGGATGTTCGCTGCCAATGTAACTCTGCAAGGTAGCGACCTGGACGATATCGACATAGTCGACTTTGGCACTGTCACGGGTGAAGTCCAAGTATTGGCTGGGCACCATGGCAATCAGTTCAGGAAAGTCCCAGGTGCGCAGGATCTTGTCGCCGATGATTGGGTGGATCTGCTCAATCACGTGGTTGAGGCTGATCGAGTCGGCCAGTAGCTCGCTGTGATCTTCGGCGTACGTGAGGATCGGCAGCACACCGATCTGATGCACCAGGCCGGCGAGGGTGGCCTGGTCGGGCAGCAGGCGGGTGTAGTGCTTGCACAGCACGTGGCAGATGCCGGCGATTTCCGTGCTTTTGTTCCACACTTCGCGCATTTTGCGGTCAACCACGTCGCTGGTGGCCTGGAACATCTGCTCCATGGCCAGGCCCGTGGCCAGGTTGCAGGTGTAATTGATACCGAGGCGACCGACGGCCATCTGCAGGTCGGTGATTTCCTTGTTGGTGCGCAGCAATGGGCTGTTCACCACCTTGATGATGCGCGCGGTCAGGGCGGCATCGTTGCCAATCACTTTGCTCAGTTGCGGGATGCTGATATCCGGATCTTCGGCTGCCTCGCGGACTTTCAGTGCGACCTCCGGCAGAGTCGGCAGGACCAGCTCATCATTGTCGATGGCCTGGGTCAGTTCCTTTTGGACTTTCTCGGCAAGCTTGCTCATGGGCAATTCTCTTTGGCGTTCAAGCAATAGTGATAAGTGTAGTCAGGGCTTAGCGCTGTATTTCGCGGTCTGAATCCAGTGTATACGGCAAATCGAGCATGCTCAGCGTGCGGCCTTCAGCAGAACCCAGGTGAATAACGCCATTCAGTGCGGCTTCGTCCTGTAACACGGCAAGCAACTCGACGCCGTCTGGGGTGCGTGCGGCCAGTACCACTTCTCCCACGCTGGAGGTGTGCGTTGGTGAGAACAGCAGCGTAGTGGGCTCGGGCACCTGACTGTCATGCAGCGCCAGGCGATACAAGCGGCGCTTGAGTTTGCCCAAGTACTGCATGCGCGCGACGATTTCCTGGCCGGTGTAGCAGCCTTTTTTGAAGCTGACGCCGCCCACGGCCTGCAGGTTGATCATCTGTGGGATAAACAGCTCGCGGGTGCTGCCCACGACCTGGCCGATGCCCGCACGGACTTGCGCTAGCAGCCAATCATTCAGCGGCGCTTCCGGCAGTTGGCTGGCCACTTGTGCCTGAACGGCTGTGGCCTGGTTGGCGGGTATCCACAGTTCAGCGCGGCCGTCGCTCAAGCGCAGGGCCAGTAAATCATCGCGACGAGCGACGCTGTCTGCGGTCGCTGCGAGCTCTAAACCGAGGCTGCGCAGGATGTCATCGGCACCGTTCAGGCCGATACGCAGCCAGTCCTGGCTTTCGTCGGTGAGCTTGGATTTGCTGAAAACGGCGTATTTCTTCAGGTCAGTCAGTTGCGCATCCAACAAATCACTGGCCATTGCCAGCAAATAACCATCACTCACGCTGAGGATGCGAAAGCTCGATTGCATGCGGCCCTTGGGGGTGCAGCGCGCGCCCAGGCTGGAATAGCTGTCGCTCAGGTAGTTGAGGTTGCAGGTGACTTGGCCCTGGAGGAACTTGTTGGCGTCAGGGCCGCGCACGGCGAGGATGCCTTCGTGGCTGAGGATGCAATAAAACGCGGTATCGGCCATGGTGGATTAGGTATCGCTGGATAAAAGTTAGGGGGCTCATCATAGAGCGCCCCTCGCGCCTTGTCAGCGCTTGCGCTTGACTCGTTTCAGGTAATAACAGCCGGCTGGCCGCGTACGGTCAATAGATGTGCATTTCCTCGTATACTGCGTGCCGTAATTTGTTGCATGTCATGTATGGCGGCCACCCTTCGGGGTCGTCGCTGTGCGACGCTAAAAATGGTGTTTAGCCATTTTCAAGGAGCTGATCCGTGGTTGAAGAAGTAGAGCTCAATCGTCTTTTCTGGCACAGCCGTCGCGGCATGCTGGAGCTGGATGTGTTGCTGGTGCCGTTTGTTCGCGAGGTCTATCCGCACCTTGATGAGGCTGATCGCGAGCGTTATCGCAAGCTGCTGGAGTGTGAGGATCAGGATATGTTTGGCTGGTTTATGCAGCGCAGCGAGCCTGAAGATGCTGATCTCAAGCTCATGGTTCGGATGATTTTGGACCGTGTTCAGCCCAAGTGATGCCTTCGAGTGCCAGTGGCAGCCTTCTCGGCAGCTACTGGCCTGCTATGCCCTGATTCAAGGGTTGGCGCTGCTCAGTCTGGCACTGGTGGATATGCCAAGTTGGGGGCGCTTGCTCGGCGTGGGCTTCTGTTTCGCCCACGCTGCCTGGGTAGTGCCACGGCATTTGCTGTTGAGTGTGCCGCAGGCCTTTCGAGGGCTGCGTTACACGGCTGAGGGTTGGCAGGTGCACTGCATGGCGCAGGGTTGGCAGGCTATTGAGCTGCATCCGGATAGCCTGGCGTTACCGTTGATTGTGTTGTTGCGCTTTCGTCTGGTCGGGCAGCGCCAGGTGCGCTCGGTCTGCATCGTCCGCGACAGTCTGGCGCGGGATCAGCACCGCCGCTTAAGGGTGCGGCTTAAATTCAGTCGCCATAGGTGGGCGGTAGCAGAATAGTGTCCTTGGCTTCAGTCAGTTGATGCGGGTAGTCCAGGGTGTAGTGCAGACCACGGCTTTCATGGCGCAGCATGGCTGAGCGGATCATCAGTTCGGCAACTTGCGCCAAGTTACGCAGCTCGATGAGGTCACGACTGACTTTGTAGTTGCTGTAGAACTCGTGAATTTCATCAAGCAGCAGTCGTACGCGGTGTTCGGCCCGTTGCAGGCGCTTGTTGGTGCGCACGATGCCGACGTAGTCCCACATAAAACGCCGCAGCTCATCCCAGTTGTGCGCAATGATCACGTCTTCGTCCGAGTCGGTTACCTGGCTAGCATCCCAGCCGGGAAGGGCGCTTGGCATGCTGATGTGCTCCAGTTGGGCGAGAATGTTCTCGGCCGCTGAGCGGGCGTAGACGAAGCATTCCAGCAGCGAATTGCTGGCCATACGGTTGGCCCCATGCAGGCCGGTAAAGCTGGTTTCGCCAATCGCATACAAGCCGGGGATATCGGTGCAGCCGCTCTGGTCTACGAGCACGCCGCCGCAGGTGTAGTGCGCCGCCGGTACAACGGGGATCGGCTCTTTGGTGATGTCGATGCCGAAGTCCAGGCAGCGCTCATACACGGTAGGGAAGTGCGATTTCACAAAGTCAGCCGGTTTGTGACTGATGTCGAGGAATACGCAGTCGATCCCCAGGCGCTTCATTTCGTGGTCGATTGCGCGGGCGACGATATCCCGCGGCGCCAGTTCGGCCCGCTCATCGAAGCGCGGCATAAAACGTTCGCCGTTAGGTAGTTTGAGCAGTGCGCCTTCACCACGTAGCGCTTCGGTGACCAGAAAGCTCTTGGCTTTTGGGTGATACAGGCAGGTCGGGTGGAACTGATTGAATTCCAGGTTGCCGACCCGACAGCCGGCGCGCCAGGCCATGGCGATGCCATCGCCACAGGCGCCGTCCGGATTGCTGGTGTAGAGATACACCTTGGCCGCACCGCCCGTGGCGAGAATCACAAAGCGTGCGCTGAAGGTGTCTACCTCGCCGCTGGCGCGGTTGAGCACGTAAGCGCCCAGGCAGCGCTGGCCTTCCAGGCCGAGTTTGCGCTCGGTGATTAGGTCAACGGCGACACGCTGCTCCAGCAGTTCGATGTTGCTGCGCTGGCGGGTCTGCTCCAGCAATGTATTGAAGATCGCCGCGCCGGTGGCGTCGGCTGCATGGATGATACGTCGGTGGCTGTGGCCGCCTTCACGGGTCAAGTGAAATTCGAAACCGCCGTCTTCGCGGGCGTGTTCATCGTCGCGAGTAAAGGGCACGCCTTGGTCGATCAGCCATTGAATGGCTTCGCGGCTGTGCTCCACGGTAAAGCGCACGGCGTCTTCGCGGCACAGGCCGCCTCCGGCATTGAGGGTGTCTTCGACATGCGACTCGACGGTATCGGTATCATCCAGTACCGCGGCTACGCCGCCCTGCGCCCAGTAGGTCGAGCCGTTGGACAGGTTGCCCTTGCTAAGTACGGCAATGCGCAGTTGCTCAGGCAGCGTGAGTGCCAGCGTCAGGCCTGCTGCACCGCTGCCGATAACCAGAACGTCGTGTTGGTAATGTTGGCTCATGTCCGAATTCCGCAAAAAGCGAGCTCTAGTATATAGAGGGGGTGAGCGTCACAATAGCCAGCTTATGACCAAGTGCGTTACTCGGGAACTTTTTAAGTATTTCGGGTTCCATAGGCGGTTATTTACATGGGAAATCGCCTGTGTCGGACGGCTTTGTAACGGGCCTGAGATTTTGGCCTTGCCGCCGGGTGATCCAGACTACGAGCGCAGCAGTGGAATCCCTTTGCTGCGCTGTTCCGTGCAGGGCTTTTAAGTGTTCTGCAGGAAGCTTGTTTGAAGGAGAGAACTTTTGCGCAATACCCAAGTCTACTTTGGCAGACCGAGTAAAGGGTTGGCGTTTCACTCCTTCAGACCCTATGAGGAGTTTTCATGCTAACCCAGGAAGATGATCAGCAGCTGGTCGAGCGCGTGCAGCGTGGCGACAAACGGGCGTTTGATCTATTAGTGCTCAAGTATCAGCACAAGATTCTCGGGTTGATCGTGCGTTTTGTGCATGACACCCATGAGGCGCAGGACGTGGCGCAGGAGGCCTTCGTAAAGGCATATCGGGCCCTTGGTAATTTTCGGGGTGACAGTGCGTTCTACACATGGCTGTATCGCATCGCTATCAACACAGCGAAGAATCATTTGGTATCGCGTGGTCGGCGCCCGCCAGACAGTGATGTAAGTGCTGAGGATGCCGAGTTCTATGATGGTGACCATGCCCTCAAGGACATCGAATCGCCGGAGCGCGCACTGTTGCGCGATGAGATCGAAGCCACCGTACACCGCAGTATTGAGCAGTTGCCGGAAGATTTACGTACAGCGCTAACCTTGCGTGAATTTGATGGTCTGAGTTATGAGGACATTGCCAGCGTCATGCAATGTCCAGTTGGCACCGTGCGCTCGCGAATTTTTCGAGCACGTGAAGCCATTGATCGATCCCTGCAGCCGTTGCTGCAGGAAACCTGAGACAGCGGCGTCAGCCAAGAGAGGAACCGCAATGAGTCGTGAAACCCTGCAGGAATCGCTGTCCGCGGTGATGGATAACCAAGCGGATGAACTTGAACTAAGGCGCGTGCTGGCAGCCGGTGATGCCCCTGAGCTGCGAGCAACCTGGTCGCGTTACCAGCTTGCTCGCGCGGTCATGCACAAAGAGCTGCTTGAGCCGCGTCTGGATATTGCCGCTGCTGTATCCGCGGCCCTGGCTGATGATGTTGCTCCGGTTGCGCAACAAGTACAGCGCGGCTCTTGGCGCACTGTAGGTCGCCTGGCCGTTGCAGCTTCGGTTACCGTGGCAGTGCTGGCGGGTGTGCGTTTTTACAACCAGGACGACATCACCGGTGCCCAGTTGGCGCAGCAATCCAGTCAGCCGGTGTTGAGCATTCCTCAGGTCAGTGGGCCGGCCATGCTGGCTGGGTTTAATACCTCTGATGAACAAGCTGCCCCTGCAGCGAGCGCCGTCGGTCAAGGTCAGCCGGGTTGGCATGAGCAGCGTTTGCCGTCCTACTTACGTCAGCATGCGCAGCAGGCTGCCATGAGTACCAGTGAAGGTGCGCTGCCTTATGCTCGCGCAGCCAGTTTGGAAGGCCGTTAACGGTCTGTTGTTAAGGAATCGCATGCGCTTTATTCCTTTTGGCGTTTTGTTGCTGGGTAGCTGGCTGGCTCTGCCGGCTGCTGCCGATGAAGGCTCTGTGATGCTGCAGCGCTTGGCCGACGCTGAGCGTACTCTGAGTTTTCAGGGCACCTTTGTCTATGAGCGCAATGGCAGCTTTTCGACGCACAGCATCTGGCATCAGGCTGGTGAGGGCGTTGCTCTGCGTGAGCGATTGCTGCAGCTGGATGGTTCCGCGCAAGAAGTAGTGCGTGTCGAGGGCCAGGTTCAGTGCGCCAGTGGTGCGTTGGCTGACCAGCTGATCGACAGTCAACTATGGCCTGCTCGGGCGTTAAATGCCGAGCAGCTGAGTGCGTGGTATGAGTTGCGTGTGCTCGGTAAGTCCCGTGTGGCTGGGCGAGCGACTGATGTGTTAGCACTGGTGCCGCGCGACCAACATCGCTATGGCATTGAGCTGCACCTGGATCAGCAAACGGGTTTGCCGCTCAAATCCTTGCTGGTGAATGACAAGGGGCAGTTGCTTGAGCGCCTCCAGTTTACTCAGCTAGAAACGGACGCCCCCGTACCCTCGAACCTTGAGCCCAGTGTTGGGTGTCGCCCTTTGCGTTTGGCTCCTTCTCAGGCTCAGTCAGTTGAAGCGTGGCGCTCTGACTGGCTGCCGCCGGGCTTCAGCTTGAGTTCTGTCACTCAGCGCCGCAGTCCTGCATCCGATGAGCTCGTTGCCTGTCAGGTGTATGGCGATGGTTTGGCGCGTTTTTCCGTGTTTATGGAGCCCTTGCGCGGCGAAGCTGTTGAGGATGTACGTACTCAGCTTGGCCCTACAGTGGCTGTTTCGCGTCGATTGAAGACCAATGATGGTGACGTAATGGTTACCGTGGTTGGCGAAATTCCGCTTGGCACCGCTGAACGAGTGGCCTTGTCTATGCGTTCGGTTGGTGAGGTGGCGCAGTGATTGAGGAACAGGGGCGGGTTGTGGCTGTTGAGGTCGGCGCTGTATGGGTTGAAACAGTACGCAAAAGCACCTGCTCCAGTTGTTCCGTTAAAGCCGGTTGTGGCCAAGGCTTACTTGAGCAGCTTGGGGCAAGCGGTCGTCGTGGTTATGTGCGTGCGGTGTCTGATCTGCAGCTGAATATTGGCGATGCGGTGGTTATCGGCGTGCGCGAAGACCTGTTGGTGCGTGGTTCACTGCTGGTTTATCTGTTGCCTTTGTTCGGGTTGTTTGCCACGGCTGTGCTAGCTGAACAGGCGGGCTGGAGCGAGCCTTGGGTGATACTCAGTGCGCTGTTCGGTTTTCTGTTTGCTTGTTGTGCGGTGCGTTGGCGCAGCCGTGTTACGGCTAGTGATCCTGCGTTGCAACCTGTGGTGTTGCGTGCATTGCTTGGTGGTGCCGCCGCTGCGTTCTAAGACTTTTGCTGGCCTGATGGGGAGTTATATGTCGAAGCCTGGTCTGAAATCTTCTTTTACCGCGTTATTGGCCGTGCTGCTGATGGGGCAAGCTCTTTTTGCTCAGGCGAGCCTGCCGGATTTCACCGAGCTGGTTGAGCAGGCATCACCGGCGGTAGTCAATATCAGTACCCGGCAGAAGATGCCGGATCGCGCGGTGGCTGGCAGTGGCCAGCTCAATGTGCCTGATCTGGAAGGCCTGCCGCCGATGTTTCGCGAGTTCTTCGAGCGTAATATTCCACAAATGCCGCGTGCGCCTGGCGGTGGCCGCCAGCGTGAAGCCCAGTCGCTGGGCTCGGGCTTTATCATTTCCGCTGATGGCTACGTGCTTACCAATAACCATGTGATCGCCGATGCCGATGAAATCATCGTGCGCCTGTCTGATCGCAGCGAACTGGAAGCAAAACTGGTTGGTACCGACCCGCGCAGCGATGTTGCACTGCTCAAGGTTGAGGGTGAAGGTCTGCCCACCGTCAAGCTGGGTAAGTCGGAGGAGCTAAAGGTCGGTGAGTGGGTGTTGGCGATTGGTTCACCCTTTGGTTTCGATCACTCGGTGACGGCTGGGATCGTCAGTGCTAAGGGTCGTAGCCTGCCAAACGAGAGCTATGTGCCGTTTATCCAGACTGACGTGGCCATCAATCCGGGCAACTCTGGCGGTCCGCTGTTCAACCTGGCTGGTGAAGTGGTGGGTATCAACTCACAGATCTTCACCCGTTCCGGTGGCTTTATGGGGCTGTCATTTGCCATTCCTATGAGTGTGGCGATGGATGTTGCCGATCAGCTCAAGGCTGAGGGTAAGGTCAGTCGCGGCTGGCTGGGTGTGGTGATTCAGGAAGTTAACAAGGATCTGGCTGAGTCGTTTGGCCTGGATAAACCGGCTGGTGCGCTTGTGGCGCAGGTGCTGGAAGAAGGGCCGGCTGCCAAAGGCGGCTTGCTGGTCGGCGATGTGATTCTCAGTCTGGACGGTAAGCCGATAATTATGTCTGCTGACTTGCCGCATCTGGTCGGTGCGCTCAAACCGGGTACCAGTGCCGAGCTGGATGTGGTGCGCGATGGTGCGCGTAAGAAGCTGAAGTTGAGTATCGGTGCGCTGCCTGAAGACGGTGAGGCCTTGGCGGGTACAGCTGAGCCTGGTGTTGAGCGCAGCAGTAATCGTTTGGGTGTCAAAGTGGTTGAGTTGACTGCTGAGCAGCAGAAGAGTCTCGACCTCAAAGGTGGCGTGGCGATTTCTGAGGTCCAGGATGGGCCCGCGGCGCTGATTGGCTTGCGTCCGGGGGATGTAATTACTCACTTGAACAATCAGGCTATTAATTCGGCCAAGACGTTTACTGAGGTGGCGCAGGCGCTGCCGAAGAACCGTTCGGTGTCGATGCGTGTGTTGCGTCAGGGACGCGCCAGCTTTATCACCTTCAAACTGGCCGATTAACCAGGTATGCAGGTTACAAAGGGCGACTTCGGTCGCCCTTTTACATCGTACAGTCGTGTGGCCTTGATGACGTGCAAGGTGGCATTCGGGTAGACTTGGCGGCTATTTTCGGCGGGCAGTCGCCTGCGACCTTTTTGAGTGTTGATCCGTGAGTGATTTGAGTCATATCCGCAATTTCTCCATCATCGCCCACATTGACCACGGCAAGTCGACCTTGGCCGACCGGTTTATCCAAATGTGTGGCGGCTTGGCCGACCGTGAAATGGAAGCGCAGGTGCTGGACTCCATGGATCTGGAGCGCGAGCGCGGGATCACCATCAAGGCACACAGCGTTACCCTGTATTACAAGGCTAAAGACGGCATCACCTACCAGCTGAACTTCATCGATACCCCCGGGCATGTTGACTTCACCTATGAAGTCAGCCGCTCTCTTGCTGCTTGCGAAGGCGCGCTGCTGGTGGTCGATGCCGGTCAGGGCGTGGAGGCGCAGTCGGTCGCCAACTGTTACACCGCGATCGAGCAGGGCCTTGAGGTCATGCCGGTACTGAATAAAATCGACTTGCCTCAGGCCGACCCGGACCGGGTCAAGGAAGAAATCGAGAAAATCATTGGCATTGATGCCACTGACGCCGTGACCTGCAGTGCCAAAACAGGTTTGGGTGTTGATGAAGTACTTGAGCGTCTGGTGCACACGATCCCGGCACCGACAGGTGACATTGAGGCGCCATTGCAAGCGCTGATCATCGACTCCTGGTTCGATAATTACCTCGGTGTGGTTTCCCTGGTGCGCGTTCGCCACGGTCGAATCAAGAAAGGTGACAAAGTGCTGGTGAAGTCCACCGGCAAGATCCACTTGGTCGATAGCGTTGGCGTGTTTAACCCTAAGCACACCGCCACTGCAGACCTGAAAGCCGGTGAAGTGGGCTTTATTATCGCCAGTATCAAGGATATTCACGGCGCACCGGTGGGGGATACCCTGACCCTGGCTGCCACGCCGAATGTCGAAGTACTGCCTGGTTTCAAACGTATTCAGCCACAGGTCTATGCCGGGTTGTTCCCGGTCAGTTCCGACGATTTCGAAGATTTTCGGGATGCGTTGCAGAAGCTGACCCTGAACGATTCGTCACTGCAATATTCACCTGAAAGCTCAGATGCATTGGGCTTCGGCTTCCGTTGTGGCTTCCTTGGCATGCTGCACATGGAAATCATCCAGGAGCGTCTTGAGCGCGAATACGACCTGGATCTGATTACCACTGCACCGAGTGTGATTTTCGAAGTGGTGCTCAAAACGGGCGAGACGATCTACGTCGATAACCCGTCTAAATTGCCGGATATCTCCTCGGTCGAGGACTTCCGTGAGCCGATCGTACAAGCCACCATTCTTGTGCCGCAGGAGCACCTGGGTAATGTGATTACCCTGTGTATCGAAAAACGCGGTGTGCAGCGCGATATGCAGTTCCTGGGATCTCAGGTTCAGGTTCGCTATGACCTGCCGATGAACGAAGTGGTGCTCGACTTCTTTGACCGTCTGAAATCCACCAGTCGCGGTTATGCCTCGCTCGACTACCATTTCGACCGCTACCAGTCGGCCAACCTGGTCAAGCTGGATGTGTTGATCAACGGTGACAAGGTGGATGCGCTGGCCCTGATCGTCCACAAGGACAACGCCCACTATAAAGGTCGCGCGTTGACCGAGAAGATGAAAGAGCTGATCCCCCGGCAGATGTTCGATGTGGCCATTCAGGCTGCAATTGGTGGGCAAATCGTTGCGCGAACCACGGTCAAGGCGCTGCGTAAAAACGTATTGGCCAAGTGCTATGGCGGTGACGTCAGCCGTAAACGCAAGCTGCTCGAAAAGCAGAAGGCCGGTAAGAAACGCATGAAGCAAGTGGGTAACGTGGAAATTCCACAGGAAGCCTTCCTTGCAGTGCTCAGGTTGGATAGTTAAGGGCCTATGTCGATCAATTTCCCGCTGTTACTGGTTATCGCCGTTGCCGTTTGTGGCGCGTTGGCGTTGTTTGACCTGATCTTTCTGGCCCCACGCCGGCGAGCCGCTATCAGCACCTACCACGGTCAGGTCAATGAACCTGATGAGGCGGTAGTGGAACGCTTGAACAAAGAGCCGTTACTGGTGGAATACGGTAAGTCGTTCTTCCCGGTGCTGGCCATCGTGCTGGTGCTGCGTTCGTTTCTGGTTGAACCGTTCCAGATTCCTTCTGGTTCGATGAAACCGACTCTGGAAGTGGGCGATTTCATCCTGGTCAACAAGTTCGCTTATGGCATTCGCCTGCCGGTGCTGGACACCAAGGTGATTGAAGTAGGCGATCCGCAGCGCGGCGATGTGATGGTATTTCGTTACCCGAGTGATCCGAATATCAATTACATCAAGCGAGTAGTGGGTTTGGCCGGTGACCGTATTGTCTACAGCAGCGACAAACGTCTGACCATCAACGGTGAACTTGTTGCGCAGCAGCTGATTGGTGACGAGCCGGGTAGCCTGGGCAGCGCTAAGTTGTACAACGAAAAACTGGGCGAGGCCGAGCACCAGATTCGTAAAGAAATGCAGCGTTATCGCGTTGAGCCTGGCCGCGAGTGGGTGGTGCCGCAAGGGCATTACTTCATGATGGGGGACAACCGCGATAATTCCAATGACAGCCGTTACTGGAATGATCCGGCTATCCCCAAGCCGTTGCTGGGCATGGTGCCGGATCAAAATATCGTCGGTAAAGCGTTTGCCATCTGGATGAGCTGGCCAGACCCAAAGTCGCGCAACCTGCCTAATTTTTCTCGCGTCGGCCTGATTCACTGACCCTCTGGTGAATTTGCGACGCTGTTAAATGCAGCGTTGCAGGCTATATATAGTCTTGCCTCCAGCCGTTAAGGCTTTCATAAAATCGAATTTGGGGACAAACATGAAATCTGCGCATTCGCAAAAGGGAATGTCGATTCTTAGTTGGTTGATGGTTTTAGCGGTAGTTGCTTTTTTGGCAAGCGCTCTATTCAAAGTATTGCCGCATTACTTCGACTATATGTCGTTGGAAAAAATGATCACCTCGGTTGAGACTGATAAGGCAGCGGATGTTCGCAGTGTCAACGACTTCTACAGCCGTATCAGTAAAGGTATGCAGGTCAACAGCATCCGTGATCTGAACATGCAGGATGCCATTAAGATCAAAGTAGAAAATAACGAATTCCGCGTGCACCTGAAATATGAAAAACGCGAGCCGTTGATCGAGAATATCGATCTGGTGGTGCGATTCGATAAAGAATTCCGCGTGCGTATGCCGTGAGTGCCTCGTTAGCCCGTCTCGAGCGGCAGCTCGGTTATACATTCAAGGACCAGGAGCTGATGATCCTGGCTCTTACCCATCGCAGTTTCGCCGGTCGCAATAACGAGCGTCTGGAGTTTCTCGGTGATGCGATCCTCAACTTTGTCGCGGGTGAAGCGCTGTTTCAGCGTTTCCCGTTAGCGCGCGAAGGGCAGCTTTCACGTCTGCGCGCGCGTCTGGTCAAGGGTGAGACCCTAGCCATTCTGGCCCGTGGTTTTGATCTGGGTGAGTACCTGCGCTTAGGTTCCGGCGAATTGAAGAGCGGCGGTTTTCGTCGCGAGTCGATTCTTGCCGATGCCCTGGAAGCACTGATTGGCGCTATCTACCTGGATACAGGTATGGAAGCGGCCCGTGAGCGTGTGCTGGCCTGGCTGACCACCGAGTTGGATAGTCTGACCTTGGTCGACACCAATAAGGACCCTAAAACCCGCTTGCAGGAATTTTTGCAGTCGCGCGGCTGTGAGTTGCCGCGGTACGAGGTGGTGGATATTCAGGGCGAGCCGCACTGCCGGACATTCGTAGTCGAATGTCAGATAACCTTACTGAATGATAAAACCCTGGGGCAGGGCGCCAGTCGGCGGATCGCTGAGCAGGTAGCGGCTGCTGCCGCACTGATCGCCTTGGGTGTGGAGAATGGCAATGACTGATACACCTGTTACACGCTGTGGCTATGTCGCCATCGTCGGCCGGCCCAACGTGGGCAAGTCGACGTTGCTCAACCACATTCTCGGGCAGAAGCTGGCAATCACCTCGCGCAAGCCGCAGACCACGCGGCACAACATGCTCGGCATCAAAACCGAGGGCGATGTGCAGGCGATCTATGTCGACACTCCCGGCCTGCACAAGAACAACGAGAAAGCGCTCAACCGCTACATGAATAAGAATGCTTCGTCGGCGCTGAAGGATGTCGACGTGGTGATCTTCGTGGTCGATCGCACCCGCTGGACCGATGAGGACCAGATGGTCTTGGAGCGTATTCAGTACGTCGAAGGCCCGGTGATTCTGGCGATCAACAAGACCGATCGTATCGAGGACAAGGCGGAGCTGATGCCGCATCTGGAGTGGCTGGCCACCCAGTTGCCGAAGGCCGAGATCGTGCCGGTTTCGGCGCAGCATGGGCATAACCTCGACACCCTGGAAAAACTGGTAGGCGAGCATTTGCCGGAGGGCGTGCACTTCTTCCCGGAAGACCAGGTCACCGACCGTTCTAGCCGTTTCTTCGCTGCTGAGTTGGTGCGCGAGAAGATCATGCGTCAGCTGGGCGCTGAGCTGCCGTATCAGATCACTGTGGAAATCGAGGAGTTCAAGCGTGACGGGCGCATCCTGCATATCCATGCGTTGATTCTGGTCGAGCGTGATGGTCAGAAAAAAATCATCATTGGTGACAAAGGCGAGCGGATCAAGCGCATTGGCCAGGAAGCACGCAAGGATATGGAGGTGATGTTCGACTCCAAGATCATGCTTAACCTGTGGGTCAAGGTTAAAAGTGGCTGGTCGGACGACGAGCGCGCACTGCGCTCTTTGGGTTACGACAACATCTAGTGTTGCGCGGGCGAACCTATTCGCCCGTTTCTGCGTTCCGTCACGTTGAGTCACCACCGGCCATGCTTGCAGACAGTCAGCCTGCCTATGTACTGCACAGCCGCGCTTACCGCGAAAGCAGCGCGTTGGTCGATTTTCTCACCCCCAAAGGTCGCTTGCGTGCCGTACTGCGTGGCGCTCGGGGCAAAGCCGGTAGTTTGGCTCGGCCGTTTATTCCGCTGGACGCTGAGTTTCGCGGGCGAGGTGAGCTGAAGAACGTCGGACGTCTTGAGCCTGCGGGTATTCCCAATTTGTTGACGGGTGAGGCGCTGTTCAGTGGCCTCTACCTCAACGAATTGCTGATTCGCCTGTTACCCGCCGAAGACCCCCATCCCGCTGTGTTCGATCATTACGCCATGACGGTGTTGGCATTGGCCGAAGGTCGCCCGCTGGAACCACTGTTGCGTTCGTTTGAATGGCGCCTGCTGGACGAGCTGGGCTATGGTTTCGCCTTGAATCTGGACAGCGAGGGTCAGCCCATTGTCGCCAGCGGCCTGTATCGTCTGCATACCGAAGTCGGTTTGGTGCCGATTGGCCAATTGCAGCCCGGTGCTTTTCAAGGTGTTGAACTGCTCGCCATGGCCGAGGCTGACTGGGCCGTGCCAGGCGCTCTTGCTGCGGCCAAACGCTTGATGCGTCAGGCCCTAGCCCCCCATTTAGGCGGCCGACCGCTGGTCAGCCGCGAACTGTTTATGACGCTCAAGGAGCCAAGCCGTGACTGATGCCAATCGTATTCTGCTGGGTGTAAATATTGACCACGTGGCCACTCTGCGTCAGGCCCGTGGCACCCGTTATCCCGACCCGGTCAAGGCCGCGCTGGACGCCGAAGAGGCGGGGGCCGACGGTATCACCGTGCACCTGCGCGAAGACCGCCGGCATATTCAAGAACGTGATGTGCGCTTGCTTAAGGAAGTCATGCAGACGCGCATGAACTTCGAGATGGGCGTGACCGAAGAAATGCTGGTTTTTGCCGAAAGCATCCGTCCCGAACACGTCTGTCTGGTACCGGAAACCCGTCAGGAGCTGACCACCGAAGGCGGCTTGGATGTTGCCGGGCAGGAAGTGCGGATTCGCGCAGCGGTCGAACGCCTAAGCAAGATTGGCTGCGAGGTCTCGCTGTTTATCGACCCGGACCCACTGCAGATTGAGGCGTCCAAGCGGGTCGGCGCGCCGGCCATCGAACTGCACACCGGCCGCTATGCCGACGCGCATACGCCGGAAGAGGCCGCGCGCGAGCTGGCGCGGATTCGCGATGGCGTGGCGTGCGGCCTGCAGCATGGCCTGATCGTCAATGCCGGTCATGGCCTGCACTACCATAACGTCGAGCCAGTGGCAGCGATTGCCGGGATCAACGAGCTGAATATCGGCCACGCCCTGGTGGCCCATGCGCTGTTTGTCGGTTTCAAGCAGGCGGTGGTGGAGATGAAACAGTTGATCATCGCGGCAGCCAATCGCGGCTGACCTTCGCCGTGCGGCCCCATCGTTAGCGATGGGCGCTTTGCGCTAGGGCCTACGCGCGATCACTACCGCGCGGCTTGGTGCCGGAAGACCTTCAAGAGTGCGACTATGGTCTGCCGGGTCGAGAAACTCGGGTAGCGACTGAAAGCGCATCCACTCGGTGGCGCGTTGTTCCTCCACGCTGGTGGTACTGACATCCACGCAGCGCACGTCGACGAAGCCGGCGCGGCGCAGCCAGAGTTCCAATGCTGGCACCGAGGGCAGGAACCAGACGTTGCGCATCTGCGCGTAGCGGTCTTCGGGCACCAGCACTTGCTGAGCATCGCCTTCGACCACTAGGGTTTCCAGTACCAGTTCGCCGTCCTTGACCAGGCAGTCCTTGAGATCGATCAAGTGATCGATAGGCGAGCGGCGGTGGTACAGCACGCCCATGGAGAACACCGTGTCGAAGCCTTGCAGCTTGCCGGGTAACTCCTCGAAGGCCAGCGGCAGGTGCCAGGCGGGCAGGTCGGGCAGGTAATTCTTCATCGCCAGAAATTGGCAGAGAAACAGCCAGTTGGGATCGATGCCCACTACGCTGTCGGCGCCAGCGCCGAGCATGCGCCACATGTAGTAGCCGTTGCCGCAGCCGACATCCAGTACGCGTTTGCCCTTGAGGTCGAGGTGAGGTGCGAGCCGTTGCCATTTCCAGTCCGAGCGCCATTCGGTGTCGACATGTACATCGAACAGATGAAACGGCCCTTTGCGCCAGGGAATCAAACCCTGCAAGGCGGTTTTCAGCGCGGCACGAGTGGGTTCGTCGCAGGGGCCGTTGAAACTGAAGCTATGCAGCTGCTCCAGCTGTTCGACCTTGAGTTCCGGCAGCGCCTGTACCGCGCCGTACCAGCGCGGCAGGTCGCCATGGCCGACCGCCAGTTTGGCGTCGATCTGCCCGGGCAGGTCGGCTGCCCAGTCCTGCAGTGGGGTGCCAGCAAGCGCAGCCTGCAGGGCGTCAAGGTCGAGACGGCTGATCATGGCAGAGCAATCAAGGAGGCGAAATTAAGGCACTGGAACCACGGCACCACCTGGCTGAAACCGGCAGCGAGCAGACGTTCGCGGTGCTGCTCTAGGCTATCGGGCAGCATGACCTTCTCAATGGCGCTGCGCTTCTGGGCAATTTCCAGCTCGCTGTAGCCGTTGGCACGTTTAAAGGCGATGTGCAGCTCACCGAGCAGGGTGTGTTGCGCGGTATCTTCGAACTGCAGCTTTTCCGAGAGGATCAGGGCGCCACCGGGCAGTAGGGCCTGGTGAATTCGCGTAAGCAACTCGAGGCGTTGTTCGGGCTGGATAAATTGCAGGGTGAAATTCAGTGCCACCAGCGAAGTGGGCTGAAAGTCGAGGCGGAGAATGTCGGCCTCGATCACTTCAACCGGCAGCAGCTCCTGAAACATCGAGTCCTGTGCGTGCAGGTATTCGCGGCAGCGCTCGACCATGGCGCTGGAGTTGTCCACGGCGATCACCCGGCAATCGGCGATTTGTACATGCCGGCGCAGCGCCTGGGTCACCGCGCCGAGGGAGCTGCCAAGGTCATACAGCACGCTATGCGGCTGAGCAAACTGGCCGGCGAGCACGCCGATATTCTCGACAATGGTCGGGTAGCCCGGTACCGAGCGCTTGATCATATCGGGGAAGACCCGCACCACGTCCTCGTTGAACACGAAGTCCGGCACCTGGGCCAGGGGTTGGGCGAAAAGACGGTCGGGCTGTTTGCTCACGATGGCTGCGCACTGGTCGATAAAGCCGGGCATTTTAGCCAAGTGCGCGGTATAGCCAAACCTTGATTACCGCTATTGGTCGCAAATCTGCCTGGCGATGGCTTAGCGGGCCTGTTTGAAGGCCGATGTAGCGATAGCCCATTGCCCCAACCAGTAGCTGAGCATGATCGCCAATGGCGCAGCCTCGAAGGACGCAACAAAACGGTTAATGCCGATCAGGCTGTCGGACAGCACAAACAAGGCCGCACCTGCGGCGGCCAGGTGTGTCGAGTGGGTATTCAGGCCCGGTTGGCCGAGGCGGGCGAGGGCGCGCCAGAGCATGGCGCTGATCGCCAGGGCGTAACAGGCCACGGGAATTAGCAGCGGGCCCAGATTAGCGCTGGCGAGGACGGTGAACATCGTTCCGCCAGTGGCCAGCGCAAGAATCAAAGCGAGCCAGGCGGGTTGTTTGCAGTCGCTCAGGTAGGCGCGCAGGTAGGCCAGATGGGCCAGCAGGAAGGCGCCTAGTCCGAAAACGAACAGGTCGCCCGGCCAGTCGAGCAGGATATCGCCCGCCAATGAGCAGAGCAGGCCGAGGCTGATCCAACGTCGATACAGGCCGCTGGGTGCCGTTCTCAACCACAGCAGCAGGGCAATCACTGGAATGCCTTTGCTGAGCAGGCCCAGTTCATTCATGCCGCTGAGCCGTGTAAGGAGGAATATCGCAGCACCCAGCAAACCCAGCAGCAGATAACGCATGACCCTTGTCCTTGATACTCGAAAGGTCAGCACTATGGCCAATTGCTAATTGGCTGGCCACGCCGTGGATGCCACTTAGGTCAGCATTTCGCGCCAGTAGCAGCAGGCTGTTGAAAAACTACCTACGTTGCCATCGCCGCGTTAAAAACAGGCTCGTGCGCGAGTCCGATCAAAATGCTCATTTACAGCTCGTAAACTCCGCTTTTCGCCGTTTTGACCAGCCGAAGGCTGTTACTAACGTAGCGCCTTGCGCTGGCTGCCTCGCCTACGTTTTTCAACGCCTTGCTAGCGAGCCTTGATCGTGCAGTTGAAGCGCTGGGCGGGCACTACGCCGACTTCCCAGGGGCGTTCATAGGTTAGGGCCAATAGGCCTTCGCCTGCTTTGATGACCTCGAAACGCCAGGTGGAAACCCCGGCGCTGCCGACCAGGCCGGCATCTTCCGGGTTGCTGTAGACCTCCGGGCCGAGGCTTTTCAGCACCTGGGGTGCGGAGTCACGCAGCAGCCAACGAAAACCGGTGGTGGGATTGCTCGGCAGGCGTAGGTTGAATTGCTGGCCAACGTGCAACGACAGCGGGCATTTGCTCTGCTGGTTTTGCTCCAGGGTCACGCTGCTGGGCGTTTGTGCGCAGGCGGCGAGCAGTGCAAGGCTGAGTGCCACTGTCAGGCGGGGGGCAAGCATGGTGAGCTCCTGGCGAATGTCGAGGCTGCCAGCATAGCCGCTAGGTCCGCCCTGCGGGAGCCTGTGCTGAGAACGTCGTCTGCAGTGGCGCGCGCAACTGCTGGAAGAATTGGTCGGTCAGCGGTGTGAGCAGGGCAAAGCACTCGTGGCGTGCCAGGCGTACTTTTCGCCTGTCGATCAGCTCATGTTCCAGGCGTTGCAGCACCTGCTGTTTCAGGCTTGGCGGACATTGACTGTTTAGGGCGATCAGCACCCATTTGTCGTACAGGCTGCAGTTTTTCCGGGCAAAGGGTTAAAGTTGCACCTCTGTTTTCCAGGGTTGCACTTTTCATGTTCAACGCGCGGTTGATGCGTCTTGATGACCAGGCCCACGAACACACTCACGACCATCATCAACTGGTGCTGTCGCTAGCTGGGCGTGCCGAATTTGAAGTTAACGGTCGGGGCGGCGAGGTGTGCCGCATGCGCGCCTGTCTGGTGCCGGGGGATGCCGATCACCAGTTCGCTGGCATGGGGGACAACCGCATGCTGATCATCGATCTGGACGAGCAGGGCACCTCCAGTGAAGACCTGCAGCTGCTGACCCGTCTGTTTGAAACGCCACGCTACCCGCAACTGGATGCCGATTTCCAGAACCTGCTGAGCTATGCCGGCGCCGAGCTGGAACGCTATGGCTCCGATCCATTGCTTCCCCGTGCCCTGGGGGGCGTGCTGCTGCGTGCCTTGCACCTGCGCCTGTTTGGCGAGCCCCAGACGCGGCCCATGGGGGCGCTGAATGTGGAGCGGCTCGACAGTTACATCACCCAGCATTTGGCGCGGCGTATCAGTGTGGCTGAGTTGGCACAGGTGGCCTGTCTCAGCCCCAGTCATTTCCATGCGCAGTTCAAGGACAGCGTCGGTTTGACGCCGCATCAGTACCTGCTGAAAACACGCCTGGATCGGGCTGTACGGCTGTTGCGCGAGAGCGGCCTGCCGCTGATCCGTATCGCGGAAGAGTGCGGTTTCTCCAGCCAGAGCGCGCTGACCACCGCTATGCGCCGCTATCTGGGCCTGACGCCGAAACGCCTGCGTAGCGCCGAATAACTGAGCCCTCGACGGTTATTGGGTAGCACGCTGCATACATTTGCGTGATGGTTGCAGTCGACGAAGCGTGAACTTTCGCACATGGACGGCTAAGCTGTGGCCCACGCAGGTTTTTCCTGTTCCCGGGCAAGGATGCTGCCGGTGGTTAAGTGTGCCCATAAAGTGCGAGTAGTCTTGATGAACAAGCCCCTATACCTGTCCACACTTTCACTGCTCGGCATGCTGCTGTTCAGTACAACGCTGTCCGCTGCCAGTCTGCAAGCCGAGCTGGTGGACAGTGAAGGGCAGCCGCTGGTCAATGCTGTGCTTACCTTGCGCAGCGAGGTTGCACCCGTGGTTGCACCTGCCGCGTCGGTGATGGATCAAATCTCGCAGCAATTCGCGCCCAATGTACTGGCTGTGCGCAGCGGTACTGCCGTGTCGTTCCCTAACAGCGACAACATTCGCCATCACGTCTATTCGTTCTCGTTGGCTAAGCGCTTTGAGCTACGCCTCTACCAGGGTACGCCGAGCGAGCCGGTGGTTTTTGATAAGCCCGGTGTGGTGGTGCTTGGCTGCAACATCCACGACTGGATGGTGGGTTATGTCTATGTCACTGACGATCCGTGGTTCGCGGTGAGTGATGCGCAGGGCAAGCTGAACCTGGAGCAGTTGCCGGCAGGGACCTACACCGCCAGCCTGTGGCACCCGCAAGCGCCGGATATGTTGCCGCAGACTGCCGGCCAGGTGCAGCTGACAGAGGCCGGTAGCCAGCAGCGCTTTACCCTGTCCATGCAGGCTCCTGGCGTTCAAACCGCTCCGAGTGCGCCGGTCAGCGCTTTTGGTGATGCATTCAAGAAGGCACGCGATGCTGCGCAATAGCTTTCAGGCGCGAATTGCCGGGGTACTGGTACTGCTGCTGTTGGTGGTTGTGGGGGCGCTGTATGTGGCGGTGCAGACTGCCACCAATGCAGCCGTACGCAGCCAGGCACGTGAGCAGTTAGACGTCGGCAGCCTGGTCTTTCAGCAATTACTCGAGGTCCGTGGCCGTCAGTTGCACGACGCGGTGCAGGTGCTGGCCGCTGATTTTGGCTTCAAGGATGCTGTGGCCAGTGGCGACACCGAGACCATTCGCTCGGCGCTGGCCAACCATGGTGCGCGGATCAATGCCCGTGCGGTGATGATGCTGGGCCTGGATGGCAATCTGGAGGTCAGCAGTGATCGGCAGATTAGCGGCGAGACAGCCCAGCGCCTGAGCGTCCAGGTGATGCAGCGCCAGCGTGAGGGCGTGCAGATATTCCTGATGCCGATTGCCGACAAGATTTACCTACTGGTGCAGGCCACGGTCACCGCGCCGTTGCCGATTGCCCGGGTGATGATGGGCTTTCAGGTTGATGACGTATTTGCCGCCGAACTGCGTGAGCTGACCCACCTGGACCTGACCCTGCAGGCGACCCAGGAGGGTGTGGCCGATATCTGGATCAGCACTCTGCAGCCTGCGCAGCGTGAGCAGCTGCAAGGCAGCATGGCTGAATTGACCAATGATGCGATAAGCCAGATCGGTGAGGAGACCTACCTTAATCAGACCCTGGTGCTGGCCAGTGGTGACGGCTTTGAAGTACGCGCGCTGCTGCACAAGTCTCTGAGTCAGGCGCAGCAGGCGTTTGCCCCGCTTGATCAGAATATTCTGCTGATTGCCCTGGTGGCACTGACCGCCTCATTGGGCGGCGCCTTGTTGCTGGCGCGCTCGGTATCGCAGCCGGTGCAGCAGTTGGCGGCGGTTGCCGAGCGGGTGCGCCAGGGCGATTATCAGGCCAGCCTGGACCTGCAGCGCACTGATGAATTGGGGCGTTTGGCCACGGCCTTCAAAGCCATGCAGCAAGGCATTGCCGAGCGTGAGCGGCAGCTGGCGCACAATGCGCTGCATGACGCGTTGACGGGCCTGCCCAACCGCACGCTGGCGCTGGAACGCCTGGGCAGTGCCATCAGGGCAGGAAGACCGACGTCGTTGCTCTACTTGGGCGTGGCGAATTTTCGGGCCGTCAATGAAAGCCTTGGCGCTGAGGGAGGCGACCTGGCGTTGCAGCAACTGAGCCGACGCCTGCAGGCCGTGTTGCGTCCTGGTGATAGCGTGGCTCGGATTATCGGCGATGAATTCCTGCTGCTACTGGAAAACACCAACAGCGACAGTGCCGTGGGTATTGCCGACAAGGTTCAGCAACTGTTGCTCAAACCGTTGCGCGTCGCCACCCATGATTTCGCCTTGGATTGCCGCATTGGCATTGCCAGTTATCCGGTGGACGGCAACGCCCCTGAAGAGCTGCTGCGCCGGGCGAGCATTGCCATGCAGGATGCGGCTGGCATGCCCAGCCATCTGCAGGTGTATCAGCAGGGTCGTGATGATGCCCAGCAGCGGCAGATTCGCCTGATTCGCGATTTGCGGCATGCCCCTGATAAAGCAGAGTTGTTGCTGCACTATCAGCCCAAATTAGACATCGCAGCCGGCCAAGTGCGTCAGGCTGAAGCCCTACTGCGTTGGCAGCACCCGACGCTGGGCATGGTCTCTCCGGGTGAATTTATCCCGCTGGCCGAACGCACCGGCAGTATCCAGTTGTTGACTGCTTGGGTCATCGAAGAGGTTCTGCGTCAGTTACGTGAGTGGGCGGGGCGTGGGCTGCGCGTGCAGGTGTCGTTGAACATCTCCACCGACGACCTGATTGACCCTCAGTTGCCGGCGCGGGTCAGTAAATTGTTGGCCGAGTATCAGGTCCCGGCCGAGCAGCTTATTTTTGAAATCACTGAAAGCGGTGTGATGCTCAATCCTGAGGTCGCGCTGCAAGTGCTGCATGGTTTGCGGGCATGTGGCATCAGCCTGTCGGTGGACGACTTTGGCACGGGCTATTCTTCCCTGGCGCAGCTAAAGCGCATGCCGGTGCAGGAGTTGAAAATTGATCAATCATTTATCCGCGACCTGGACGATGCCAGTGAGGACTCAGTCATCGTGCGTTCGACCATCGAGATGAGCCACAGCCTGGGCCTCAAGGTCGTAGCTGAAGGGGTCGAGTTCGAGCGCAGTCTGCAATTGCTCGGGCGTTGGCAGTGCGACACCGCCCAGGGCTACCTGATCAGTCGTCCACTGGCGGCGCAAGCCTTTGAAACCTGGATGGCGCAGTACGTCCACGCCCCCTCGACGTTGGTGCATTGAATATGACTTACCTGCCACGCTGCATTGTCCTGCTGCTCGGCCTGCTGGCCAATCTGGCCTGCGCCGATGGCCGATTACTGGCCACCGGTGGCGCCAGCAGCATTGAAGGCGCCGCCGGTGGCGGGATTACGCCCTGGGCCTTGTTGTCTGGGTATGGTGAACGCGGGGAGTGGGGCGCGGATGTATTCGCCACGCGGGTTGAGACGGGCGATTACCGTCTGGACGTGGCCGGTGTCGGTGTCGCTTTCGACAACCGTATAGAATTGTCTTACGCCCGTCAGCGTTTTGATCTGGGTAACCTGGCGCGCGGCCTCAATTTGCCTGAGAACAGCCTGAGTCAGGACATCTTTGGCCTCAAAGTTCGCCTATTCGGTGATCTGATCTACGACCAGTTGCCGCAAGTTTCTCTGGGCATTCAGCACAAGCGCCAGAAGGATTTTCTGATTCCCAGCCTGGTTGGCGCCCAGCGTAGCGAAGACACCGAGGGTTACCTCACGGCCAGCCGGCTGATCCTCGGCGGCGCCTTTGGCTACAACCTGCTGCTCAACGGCGGTATTCGTTACAGCCGAGCCAATGAGCTGGGGCTGTTGGGCTTTGGCGGTGACCGCCGAGATCGTCATTCAGTGCTCAAGGAAGGTTCGGTCGCTGTGCTGTTCAATCCGCGTTGGGCGCTTGGGGTCGAATACCGCGAAAAGCCGGATAACCTGAGCTTTGCGGGTGAAAGCGATTGGGCCGACTTGTTTCTGGGCTACTTCCCCAACAAGAATCTCGCCGTGGTGCTGGCGTATGCGCGCCTGGGCGAGATTGCCACACTGGATCATCAGGACGGGGTTTATCTGTCCGTGCAGGGGAGTTTCTAGGCATGCGCAGTGTGCTGTTAGCGATAGTTCTGACCCTGGCGGCCTGCGCTCAGCAGCCGCCCAAAGACGACAGCCTGTACCGTGAGTTGGGTGAGCAGGCCGGGATCACTCGTATCGTTGAAGGCATGCTGCTGAACATCGCTGCTGATCCGCGCATCGTTAGGCACTATGAAAATATCGATATCGAGCGTCTGCGCGACAAACTGGTGGAGCAGATCTGCGTCGAAGCGGGCGGCCCCTGCACGTACACCGGCGACAGCATGGAAGAGAGCCACAAGGGCCAGAACCTCACGCCGAGCGACTTCAACGCACTGGTGGAAAACCTGCAGGAGGCAATGAGCGCGCAGAACGTACCCATGCCGGCGCAAAACCGCCTGCTGGCGCGCCTGGCGCCGATGCGTGCGCAGATAATTGACCGCTAGAACGTCTTTCGACCACACCTGCTACACGGTCGTCCTGCTGTGTAAACGCTGAGCTTGGCAAATACCTCCGCTGCAGTTCAAGCCGGAGCCAGTCACCCCGCTACGAGGCTGTTGCCGGCTCAATGCGACAGTAGCGTGTGCGGTTGCCGGATTGTATGGGGGATTAACGCAACGTCTGGGCTATCGCCTGAATGTCGGCGCGGTGACTTATCACCAGGCTGAGTTCGCCGTTCTCACCGATAAAATCCTGCGGTGGCATCAGTTTCTGGTAGGCCGCCAGTTCCTGAAGTGAGGGTAGTTCGGCGGTTGGCGTGTGCTCCTTGATGGCGTGATAGAGCGCCAGGTTGACCAGATCCAGCAATTGCAGGCTATGCCCCGGGCTGCATTGCCAGTTGCCGGCGTTGCGAATGATCTCGATGTATTCGTTATGCACCGACCATTTCTTCAGCACGATGATGCCGAGCGATTTGCTGTACTCCTGGCACAGCTTTGAATAGAGCTCGTTAGAGGGTGTTACGCGTTCACTTCTGAACGCTGACAGCACGGCAAGGGTGCCCACCTCGCTGAGCAGGCTGGCGAGCAACGCGTGCTCCGCCGTCACATGGCCCAGCAAGCGTGCCAGCATGGCGCTGATGCTGGCTTTGATGACCAAGCGCTCCCAGGCCTCGACAAATAGCCGTTTGTGCCCCGGGCTGTGCAGGGTGAACAGGCTTTTGATGCTGTGCACCATGGTAATTCGGTCAACTTCAGCCATGCCAAGCATGCTGATCACTTCGTGCAGGGTTTTGGGCGGCAGGGTGTGGCGATAAAGGGCGCTGGAGGCATGTTTCATCAGCAGGGCGCTTAGGGCGGGATCGCGGCTGATCAGGCGCACCAGGGTGTTTCGGGAAATATTGGGGTCACCCAAGGCGCGACGGATATCGAGGGTAATGGTTGGTAGGCTGGGCAATTGCTCTTCGCCCTGCATTAACTGTGAAACGACACGGCGGTATATGGAGTAATCGGATGCTTCACTCTGCAACACACACCTCCAACTTGATGAATGCAGTCTAGATGGCTGTCCTGCGTCTGTTGGACATGACGATGGATGGCAGGGCCAGCAACGCGTGCGTTGTCTTTCTGCTTTAAACGCTATTTGTAGGAAGTTCCCGCTGCTGGAGTTTTTTGCAAAAACTCCAGAGTTTTTTGTAAGAAGCGTTCATGCATCTGCCACTAAATTCCATGCTCGATTTACACAGTGCGCAGGTTTCTGCTCATAGGATGCCCCAACAAGTCAGCGAGTTTGGGCTAGACCTAACACAGGCAATGAGCAGATAAGGACCGTGCATGAGCGCAACAGTCTTCATTGTTAGGTTCTTGTCCGGCCATGTTACTGCGCACTTTGTAGTGAGCAATGCAGCATTTTTACCAGTGTGCAGCGGTTTTCAAACCGGCCAGTGCATGCATGGTCCCGCCAGGGGTAAGGCGTTGGCGGGCCATTAAAAGGATTTTTACGGGCGACTGTCTTGCGGCATGCGCCCGTTGTTGTATTGGGGCTCCAGAGCCTTTTTACGATCTCGCACGCTAACGCGTTGATAGGCGTTTTTACGCCGCGGCGACGAAGCACAGCCGATCGTAAGCAGGTTCTTTGTGCCTCGGTTGCGGTAAGTAGCTTCACCTGCATAGGCAGGCGTGCAATGCCACGTTGGCAATGGGGGCTAATCCCTGTTGCTGAAATAACAACAATCAAGAGGGGAGCCCCCCAATGACTGCAAATACTCCGATGCTCGTCACCTTTGTGGTGTACATCGCGCTCATGGTGCTGATTGGCCTGTTCGCGTACATGCGCACCAAGAACCTTTCCGATTACATCCTGGGCGGTCGCAGCCTGGGCAGTTTTGTTACCGCCTTGTCGGCGGGGGCATCGGACATGAGCGGCTGGCTGCTGATGGGCTTGCCAGGTGCGGTATACCTGTCCGGTCTGTCCGAGGGCTGGATCGCCATCGGCCTGATTGTCGGTGCTTACCTGAACTGGTTGTTCGTCGCTGGCCGTCTGCGCGTGCAGACCGAGCACAACGGTAACGCCCTGACCCTGCCTGATTACTTCACTCACCGCTTCGAAGACAGCAGCCGCGTGCTGCGCATCTTCTCTGCGCTGGTGATTCTGGTGTTCTTCACCATCTACTGCGCCTCCGGTGTTGTGGCCGGTGCCCGCCTGTTTGAAAGCACCTTCGGCATGTCCTACGAGACCGCGCTGTGGGCCGGTGCTGCGGCGACCATCGCCTACACCTTCATCGGTGGTTTCCTGGCGGTAAGCTGGACTGACACCGTGCAGGCTACCCTGATGATCTTCGCCTTGATCCTTACCCCAGTCGTGGTGCTGATTGCCACTGGCGGTGCCGATGCGACTTTCGCAGCGATCGAGCTCAAAGATGCAACCAACTTTGACATGCTCAAAGGCGCGACCTTTGTTGGCGTGATCTCCTTGATGGCCTGGGGCCTGGGCTACTTCGGTCAGCCGCACATCCTGGCGCGTTTCATGGCCGCTGATTCGGTTAAATCGATTCCTGCAGCCCGTCGTATCTCCATGACCTGGATGATTCTCACCCTAGGCGGTGCCGTGGCTGTGGGTTTCTTCGGTATTGCGTACTTCTCCGCCAACCCGGACCTCGCAGGCCCGGTAACCGAGAACCCAGAGCGCGTGTTTATCGAACTGGCCAAGCTGCTGTTCAACCCATGGATTGCCGGCATTCTGCTGTCCGCCATTCTGGCTGCAGTGATGAGCACCCTGAGCTGCCAGTTGCTGGTGTGCTCCAGTGCCCTGACCGAAGACTTCTACAAGGCCTTCCTGCGTAAAGATGCGTCGCAGACCGAGCTGGTATGGGTCGGCCGTGGCATGGTGCTGCTGATCGCGATCGTCGCCATCATGCTGGCTGCCAACCCGGAAAACCGCGTACTGGGCCTGGTGTCCTACGCTTGGGCAGGCTTCGGTGCTGCGTTCGGTCCGGTGGTGATCCTCTCGCTGGTATGGAAGCAGATGACTCGCAACGGCGCGCTGGCCGGCATGCTGGTGGGTGCCCTGACTGTAATCCTGTGGAAGAACTTCCTCGGTCACCTGGGCCTGTACGAAATCATCCCAGGCTTTATTTTCGCCACCATCGCCATTCTGGTGTTCAGCAAGATCGGCAGCGGCCCATCGGCCAGCATGATCAAGCGCTTCGACGAAGCCGAGAAGGAATACCAGTCGGCCTGATAGTTTGAAATACCTGGCAACTGGCTGGTCGCTCAGTTGCCCCGCGGACCTGTTTCGCGGCGATGTGCGTGCGACTCGATAGTGCTTCGCCGGCCCACACCCTTGGTGTGGGCCGGCTTTTTTATGGCGACTTATCCTGAGGCTCACCCTGGCTGACGTTACGGCGCAGGGGCATAGCGGCCTCCAGGTATTTTTTATGCTGATGCCCAATCACGCTGGAGGCTTTCGGTTGTTCACCGGCTTGGCTATGGTGGCGGGGTTTGTCTTAATCGAGCTGTCCGTACAGGTTCTGCATGACTCAATCACCTAAAAATCCGCTACACGGCGTCACCCTTGAAGCCATTCTCACCGCATTAGTGGCTCAGTATGGCTGGGATGGTCTAGCTGAACGGATTGATATCCGTTGCTTCAAGAGTGACCCCAGCATCAAGTCCAGCCTGACTTTTTTACGCAAGACGCCGTGGGCGCGGGAGAAGGTCGAGGCGCTGTATGTCCGTTCGCAAACACGGAAATAGACGCTAAGCCCCAGTTCAAAATTTGGCACCCTTGTTGCAATACCTCTGCAAACGCCGCGAAGCGTCAAAAAACCGCGGCCAGTGGAGGTAGAGATGAGCCAGGGTGTTGAATTCAATCGCTTGATGCTGGAAATGCGGTCCATGCAGGCCGACGCCATGGCGCGTCAGAAGCCTGTCGCCAGCACGCCAGAACCCGGTGCGCCAAGCTTCTCCGAGATGCTCGGGCAGGCGGTGGGCAAGGTCAACGAAACCCAGCAAGCCTCCAACAAACTGGCAACTGCCTTTGAGATGGGCACCAGTGGCGTGGATTTGACGGACGTGATGATCGCGTCGCAGAAAGCCAGCGTTTCCTTTCAAGCCATGACCCAGGTGCGCAACAAGCTGGTTCAGGCTTATCAAGACATTATGCAGATGCCGGTTTAAGGGTAGGGCTGAATCATGGCTGAAGCCGTCGCTGCAAACGTACCTGCCACCACCGGTGGTGATGAGCCGAAGAAACCGCTGTTCGGCCTGACCTTTCTGGAAAACCTCGCCGATATGTCGATGTTGCGCCAGATTGGTTTGTTGGTCGGTCTGGCTGCGAGTGTGGCCATCGGTTTTGCTGTGGTGCTGTGGTCGCAGCAGCCGGATTATCAGCCGCTGTATGGCAGTCTCGACGGTATGGACGCGTCCCAGGTCATGGAGACGTTGTCCGCGTCTGATATCAAATACACCGTGGAACCCAATTCTGGCGCGCTGCTGGTCAAATCAGGCGACCTGGCGCGCGCCCGTATGCGCCTGGCTGCGGCTGGCGTTGCACCGAAAGACAATAGCGTCGGTTTTGAGATTCTCGACCAGGAGCAAGGCCTGGGCACCAGCCAGTTTATGGAAGCCACCCGCTATCGCCGCGGCTTGGAAGGTGAACTGGCGCGTACCATTTCCAGCTTGAATAACGTTAAAGCGGCCCGTGTACACCTGGCCATCCCGAAGAGTTCGGTGTTTGTGCGTGATGAGCGCAAACCCAGCGCCTCGGTATTGGTTGAGTTGTATTCCGGGCGCGGCCTGGAACCGAGTCAGGTCATGGCGATCGTCAATCTGGTCGCCAGCAGCGTGCCGGAAATGGACAAGGCCCAGGTAACCGTGGTCGACCAGAAGGGCAATCTGCTGTCGGATATTCAGGAAATGTCCGAGCTGACCATGGCCGGCAAGCAGTTCGATTACAGCCGCCGCATGGAAAGCCTGTTCACCCAGCGCGTGCACAACATCCTGCAACCGGTACTGGGTTCGGGTCGCTACAAGGCCGAAGTTTCGGCGGATGTGGATTTCAGCGCGGTGGAATCCACCTCGGAAATGTTTAACCCGGATCAACCTGCGCTGCGCAGCGAGCAGTCGGTCAACGAACAACGTACCAGCAGCCTGCCGCCACAAGGTGTCCCCGGCGCGCTGAGCAATCAGCCGCCTGCAGCCGGCGCCGCGCCGCAGCAAGCGGGTGCCGCTGCGCCGGCCGTGCCTGGGCCGATTGCTGCCGGGCAGCCGCTGCTGGATGCCAATGGCGCCCAGATCATCGATCCGGCCACCGGTCTGGCCATGTTGGCGCCGTACCCAGAGGACAAACGCGAGCAGTCCACACGCAACTTCGAGCTGGATCGTTCGATCAGCTACACCAAGCAGCAGCAGGGGCGCCTGCGCCGGCTGTCGGTAGCGGTGGTAGTGGACGATCAGGTGAAAGTCGACGCAGCCACGGGCGAAACCACGCGCGTGCCGTGGAGCAGCGATGACCTGGCGCGGTTTACCCGCCTGGTACAGGACTCGGTAGGTTTTGACGCCAGTCGGGGTGACAGCGTCAGCGTGATCAATACGCCGTTCTCCGCCGAACTGGGCGAAGAGATGATTGATATCCCGTTCTACACCCAGCCGTGGTTCTGGGATGTGGTCAAACAAGTCCTCGGTGTGCTGTTTATTCTCATCTTGGTATTTGGTGTGCTGCGCCCAGTCCTCAACAACATCACCAACGGCGGCAAAGGCCAAAGTGACGGCCGTGATGGCGATGTTGAGCTGGGTGAAATGGGCGCACTGGGTGGTGATCTGGCTGAGGACCGTGTGAGCCTGGGCGGTCCGCAAAGCATCCTCCTGCCAAGCCCGAGTGAGGGGTATGATGCACAACTGAACGCCATCAAGAGCCTGGTCGCCGAAGACCCGGGCCGCGTAGCCCAGGTTGTGAAAGAGTGGATTAACGCCGATGAGTGATAATCGAACCGCCACTAAATTGAGCAAAGTCGACAAGGCCGCGATTCTGCTGCTGTCGCTTGGTGAAACCGACGCCGCCCAGGTGCTGCGTCATCTGGGCCCGAAAGAAGTCCAGCGGGTCGGTGTGGCCATGGCCGGTATGCGCAATATCCAGCGCGAGCAGGTCGAACAGGTGATGGGGGAGTTTGTTGACATCGTCGGTGATCAAACCAGCCTGGGCGTTGGTGCCGATGGTTATATTCGCAAGATGCTCACGCAGGCATTGGGCGAAGATAAAGCGGGCAGCCTGATTGACCGTATTTTGCTCGGCGGCAGCACCAGTGGTCTCGACAGCCTGAAGTGGATGGAGCCGCGCGCCGTGGCTGACGTGATTCGCTACGAACACCCGCAAATTCAGGCCATCGTCGTGGCTTACCTGGACCCCGATCAAGCCGGTGAAGTACTCGGGCATTTTGACCACAAGGTACGCCTGGACATCGTCCTGCGCGTGTCGTCACTGGAAACCGTGCAGCCTGCCGCGCTGAAAGAACTCAACGACATCCTTGAACGGCAGTTTTCTGGCAGCGCCAATACGTCCCGTGCCGCATTGGGCGGGGTCAAACGTGCGGCGGATATCATGAACTTCCTCGACAGCTCGGTTGAGGGTCAGCTGATGGACTCAATCCGCGAAGTCGACGAAGACCTTTCCAGCCAGATCGAAGACCTGATGTTTGTCTTCGACAACCTGGCCGATGTCGACGACAGGGGTATTCAAGCCCTCATGCGCGAAGTGTCGTCGGATGTGCTGGTGCTGGCGCTCAAAGGTGCTGACGAGGCGATCAAGGAAAAAGTCTTCAAGAACATGTCCAAACGAGCCGCCGAACTGCTGCGCGACGATTTGGAAGCCAAAGGCCCGGTACGCGTCAGCGACGTGGAAACTGCGCAGAAGGAAATTCTCACCATCGCCAGGCGCATGGCCGAAGCCGGGGAAATTGTCCTGGGCGGCAAGGGCGGCGAGGAAATGGTTTAACACATGGCTCGCAATGGTTTGACGCATGTCCAGTAAAGAGCCGCCCAGCGAGCTGATTCGCGCCAAGGATCTCAAAGGCGTTGATGTGTGGGCGTTGCCCAGCTTCGACCCAGAAGTGGAAACCCCAGAGCCTGGCGAAGAAGAGCAAGCGAATGACCCGACGGTTGAGGCGAACGATCAGGCGCCGGCTGAGAGTGAAGAGGTGGCCCTTGAAGACGTCAAACCCTTGACGTTGGATGAGTTGGAGGCAATCCGTCAGGACGCCTACAACGAAGGGTTTGCCACCGGTGAGAAGGACGGTTTCCATGCTGGCCAGCTGAAGGCCAAGCAGGAAGCTGATATCGCCTTGGCCGCCAAACTAGCCAGCATGGAGCAGCTGATGACGCAGCTGTTCGAGCCGATTAGCGCACAGGATCAGCAGCTTGAAGAAGCCATGGTCAGCCTGCTTGGGCAAATGGTGCGCCAGGTGATTCAACGCGAGCTGGTCAGTGATTCAAGTCAGATTCGCCAGGTGCTCAGCGAGGCGCTTAAGTTGCTGCCGATGGGCACCGGTAACATCCGTATTCACGTCAACCCGCAAGACTTCGAAATCATCAAGACCCTGCGCGAGCGCCACGAAGAAAGCTGGCGAATTCTCGAAGATGCCTCTTTGCTGCCCGGTGGGTGTCGGGTGGAAAGCGAACTCAGCCGTATTGATGCCACGGTGGAAACCCGCTTGAACCAAGCGATCAAACAGCTGTTCGAGCAGCAGCGTGAGCAGGCCGCGCACCCGCTGGAGGCTGATTTGCATACCGATTTGGATGCGCCAGCGGTGGAGGCTGCGCAGATACATAGCCAGGCGAGCCCGGATGCGCCTTGATCGGGTGAGTTTCGCCAAGCGCCTGGCGGGTTACAGCGAGGCCGTGACGTTGCCGACTCAGCCGTTGGTCGAGGGTCGCCTGCTGCGCATGGTCGGTTTGACCCTGGAAGCCGAAGGCCTGCGTGCTGCCCTGGGCAGTCGCTGCCTGGTCATCAATGACGACAGCTATCACCCGGTGCAGGTTGAAGCCGAGGTCATGGGCTTTTCCAACGGCAAAATCTTTCTGATGCCGGTCGGCAGCCTGGTGGGCATCGCCCCAGGTGCTCGTGTAGTGCCGCTGCCTGACACCGGACGCTTGCCCATGGGCATGTCGATGTTGGGCCGAGTTCTCGATGGCACGGGTCGCGCGCTTGACGGTAAGGGTGGCATGAAGGCGGAGGATTGGGTGCCGATGGACGGCCCGGCGATCAACCCGCTCAACCGCCACCCGATCAGCGAACCGCTGGATGTCGGCATTCGCTCCATCAACGGCCTGCTGACGGTGGGGCGTGGCCAGCGCCTGGGGTTGTTTGCCGGCACCGGTGTGGGTAAGTCGGTACTGCTCGGCATGATGACGCGCTTTACCGAGGCCGACATCATCGTGGTGGGGTTGATTGGTGAGCGGGGCCGTGAAGTAAAAGAATTTATCGACGAGATCCTCGGCCATGAGGGCCTTAAGCGCTCGGTGGTGGTGGCCTCGCCGGCCGATGATGCGCCGCTGATGCGTTTGCGCGCGGCCATGTACTGCACGCGCATCGCCGAATACTTCCGCGACAAGGGCAAGAACGTCCTGTTGCTGATGGATTCGCTGACCCGCTTTGCCCAGGCTCAGCGCGAAATCGCCCTGGCCATTGGTGAGCCGCCGGCAACCAAAGGCTATCCTCCCTCGGTATTTGCCCGCCTGCCCAAGTTGGTCGAACGGGCTGGTAATGCTGAGAAGGGCGGTGGCTCGATTACTGCGTTCTACACGGTGCTCAGTGAGGGCGACGACCAACAGGATCCGATTGCCGACGCCGCCCGTGGTGTGCTCGATGGCCATATCGTGCTGTCGCGGCGACTGGCCGAAGAAGGCCATTACCCGGCCATCGATATCGAAGCCTCGATCAGCCGGGTCATGCCGCAGGTGGTCAGCGCTGAGCACATGCGCCTGGCGCAGCGTTTCAAACAGCTGTGGTCGCGCTATCAGCAGAGCCGCGACCTGATCAGTGTCGGCGCTTATGTGCCGGGCGGTGATGCGGATACTGACCTGGCCATTGCCCGCCAACCAGCCATGGTCAAGTACCTGCGGCAGAACCTGCAGGACAACGAAAGCCTGGAAAGCAGCAGCGCACAGCTGGCTGCGACCTTCAATCCCGCTGCAACGGGCGCATAATCCATGGCACAAAGCCGCGCCGCGCGACTGGCCCCGGTGGTCGATATGGCCGAGCGTGCCGAGCGCGAGGCTGCTCTGCAATTAGGTCGTTGCCAGGGCCTGCTGCGCCAGGCTGAAGTGCAGTTGGGCGATCTGGAGCGCTACCGCGGAGACTACCAGCAGCAATGGATCAGCGAGGGCCAGCGCGGGGTTTCCGGGCAGTGGCTGATGAACTATCAGCGCTTTCTTACCCAGCTGGAAACCGCCATCGGCCAACAGCGCACCAGCGTTGACTGGCACCGCAGCAATATGGAAAAAGTGCGAGAGGCCTGGCAGCAGCGTTATGCGCGGTTGGAAGGTTTGCGCAAATTGGTCAAGCGTTATCAGGATGAAGCACGCCTGGCTGAGGACAAGCGTGAGCAGAAACTGCTTGATGAGTTGTCCCAGCGCATATCCGCCCGCGATTGGCAGTCTTAAGCGCGAATTACCCACCTGCAACACATCGACACAGCCTAAACAGTTGCTGCCAGCGCATTGCAATGCTACATCTTGATCATGCATAACCTGCTGCCTGGTCCACTGGTATGTGCGGCCTCGTCTTTTCGCTTATAGGAGTAATTCATGGCCATCACCTCGCTGCCCTCATCCGATGGGCAAGAGCTGACCATTCTGATTCAGGGACGCTTCGATTTCGGTGCGCATCAGGAATTTCGCAATGCCTACGAGCGCGTCAATAGCACCCCGCAACGCTACGTTGTAGACCTCAAAGACACCACTTACCTGGACAGCTCCGCGCTCGGCATGCTGTTGCTGTTGCGTGACCATGCCGGCGGCGACAGTGCGCAAATCCGCCTGCTCAACTGCAACCCGGATGTGCGCAAGATTCTCGCAATCTCGAATTTCGAGCAGCTGTTTAAAATCGCCTGATCGAGGCGCGTGTCATGGCTGAGCGTCTGTCCATCCTGATTGCCGAGGACAACGCGGCTGATCGCATGCTGCTGTCGACCATCGTCAGTCGCCAAGGGCACCGGGTACTGACCGCCAGTAATGGTTTGGAGGCGGTGGCCCTGTTCGAGCAAGAGCGGCCGCAGCTGGTCCTGATGGATGCCTTGATGCCCATCATGGACGGTTTTGAAGCTGCCCGACGGATCAAGCAGGTGGCCGGCGAAGAGTTGGTGCCGATCATTTTTCTGACCTCACTGACCGAAGGCGAAGCCCTGGTGCGCTGCCTGGAGGCCGGCGGTGATGACTTTCTTGCTAAACCCTACAACCGGGTCATTCTCGAAGCGAAAATCAAGGCCATGGATCGCTTGCGCCGCCTGCAGGATACGGTGCTGCAGCAGCGTGATCTGATTGCCATGCACAATGAACACCTACTCACTGAGCAGCGCGTGGCCAAGGCCGTGTTTGACAAGGTGACGCACTCCGGTTGCCTGGATGCACCGAATATCCGCTACCTGCAATCACCTTACGCAGTGTTCAACGGCGATCTGCTATTGGCTGCGTTCAAACCGTCGGGTGGCATGCATGTGTTGCTAGGGGATTTCACCGGCCACGGTTTGCCCGCAGCAATTGGGGCGATGCCGCTGGCTGAGGTGTTCTATGGCATGACGGCTAAGGGCTATTCCCTCGCCGAAGTGCTACGCGAGATCAATGCCAAGCTCAAACGCATTCTCCCAGTCGGGGTGTTTTGCTGTGCGACGGTATTAAATGTCAGTTTCCAGCGGCAGGTGGTCGAGGTATGGAATGGCGGCCTGCCTGATGGCTATCTGCTGCGTGGCAGTGGCGAGCGTTTGCCGCTGGTGTCGCGGCACTTGCCGTTGGGTGTGCTGGAACCGGCCGCATTCAACGACAAGTATGAGGTCTACCCGCTGGCGCTGGGTGATCGGGTTTTTCTGCTCTCCGATGGTGTGCTGGAGACCTGTAACAAGCTCGGTGAGTTGTTTGGTGAAGAGCGCTTGCTGGAGGTGATCGCCGCTAACCGGCAGCTGCCTGCTTTATTCACTGAAATTCAGCAGGCGCTGACCCATTTCAGTGGTGAGCAGCAGGACGATGTCAGCTTGCTTGAGGTCAGCCTGGTTGATGATGCAGAGTTGAGCCGTCCGCCACTGGCCTTTGCCGATAATGGCCAGAGTCATTCCCTGGACTGGTCTGCCAGCTTCGAGTTTCGCGGTGAAACCCTGCGTCACTTCAACCCGCTGCCTTTCCTCCTGCAATTATTGCTTGAGGTGCAGGGGCTAAGGCCTCAAGGCGGAGCCTTGTTCAGTGTGTTGGCCGAGTTGTATTCCAATGCGCTTGAGCATGGCGTGTTGGGGTTGGACTCGGCGCTCAAGGCAAATGCCGAGGGGTTTGCTGAGTATTACCGCCAGCGCAGTGTGCGCCTGGCTGCGCTGACCGACGGATTTGTACGCTTTCACCTGCAGTTGTTACCTGAAGGCGCAGGGGGGCGCTTGATCGTCCGTGTTGAAGACAGTGGCTCGGGGTTCGATCCTCAACAAGTGCCTGTTGAACCGCGTGACGCGCATAGTTTGAGTGGCCGCGGACTGGCCTTGGTCAGGCAACTGAGTGAACGTTGCAGTTGGGGCGACGGCGAACCGGGGGTGCGCGTGGAGTTTTCCTGGTTGCCTGGGGCATAATCCGGGGCACCACGCGAGGGGAGCGAGCCGTTGTCCGATATTCACCTTGATAGCGCAGTATTAGCGGCCTTGCAGGATGTCATGGAAGATGAATATCCGGTGCTGCTGGACACCTTTCTGATTGATTCTGAAGAGCGCCTATTAGTGCTTCGTCAAGCCGAGCAAGCGGCCGATGCGCAGAGCTTGCGGTTGGCGGCTCACAGTTTTAAGGGCAGTTGCAGCAACATGGGGGCGCCGATGCTGGCGGGCCTGTGTAAACAGCTGGAAGAGGCTGGGCGTCGCGAACAGTTGGAGCAGGCTCCTGAGCTGGTCGAACAAATTGAGCGTGAGTTTGCCATTGTGCGCATCCTGCTCAAGTCCGAGCGCCAGCGTTATCGGCATTAACCTTGCTGCGCCTGCCTCCTGACGTTACTGCAGTTCAACTCGCCCTGTCTGCCAATAAACAAGTTGGCCCGCTCCTTGCAAAACCCTTCGCACGACCAATCCCGAGCGGAGAGTATCCATGTCCGTTGCCCCCGATCTGCTGCTCAAGTCAGCACCTGAAGTAAAGCCCAGAGCTGCTGCATCAAAACCGCCGGAAAAACCCGCGCAGCCTAATAAGAATGAGGCTTCCAGCTTCTCTCAGGTGTATGCCAAAGAGCGGCAGGCTAAAGCGGCTGAACGTAACGACGGGCCTGCAAAGCCGGCACGTGAAAGCAATGTTGATAAAGATGAACCGCTGGATGCGCAGGCGCAGGCTGTCGTTGGGCAAGCCGAGGTTGCCGATAGCGGCAAGCCTTTGCCGACTGATCCGGCAAGCGATGGCGCCGTTCTGGATCCGCTTCTGTTGCTTGGCATCACCGGCGAGATGCCCTTAGCCGAAACAGATGACGTGGCGCTTGAAGCCGAACCTGTGCCGCTGATGGTCACCACGGGTAACTTGACCAGCTCCGGCCCGGCGAGTATGACCGAGGCCAGCTTTGATGCTGAGCTGGATGCGCTCAATCAGCTGCCGGCAGTGCGCATGGCCCTGGAAATGGGGGCGAAGGAGAAGCTGCAGGCCGATCAGGCTGGAACGCCTTCTGCCCAGGCGCAAAACGTCAGTCAGAGTTTGTTGGCTAGTCAGGTGGTACAGGATGAAACCCCGGTCGAGGGGGATAGCCTGGAACTGCCAGAGTTACAGCTTGAAGCCCTCACCGGTAAAAGCCTGGAGGCGTTGAAGGAAGGCACGGCCAATAACGCGCCGGAGAACTTTGTCAGTAAGCTCAATGCCCTGACTCAGGCGATGAACCAACAAGCGACCCAGGCACGCGCGCCCTTATTGGCTGGCCAACCGGTGGCCATGCAACAGGGTGGCTGGAGCGAAGCAGTGGTGGATCGGGTGATGGTGATGTCCAGCCAGAACCTCAAGTCGGCTGAGATTCAGCTGGATCCTGCAGAGCTCGGCCGTCTGGAGGTGCGTATCAGCGTCAACCAGGACCAAAGTCAGGTGACGTTCGCCAGTCCACATGCCGGTGTGCGTGAAGCGCTGGATTCGCAGATGCACCGTTTGCGTGAACTGTTTGCCCAGCAGGGTATGAATCAGCCGGACGTGAATGTTTCTGATCAGTCGCTCAACCGCGGTTGGCAAGGGCAGGGGGGCGATGGTGGCAATAGTCGCGGAGGGTCCTCCAGTGAACTGCTTGGCGGGGATGAGGAACTGCATTCGAATGCGGTCGAGTCGGCTCGCATGTCATCTGTAAGTGCCCGTGGCTTGGTTGATTACTACGCATAGAGCGCTTGCTGCTGTAGTTGCATGGCCCACTGATCTAAACTGCATTTCGCCCGACTCCCATTGCGTGGAAGTCGGGCGATTTTGTTTGGGCGTACGTTGATCGAATGCCTTGGTCGCATCACCTTCAGGTGCTGCGCCACTCGTACTGAGCAGGTTTGTTGACATACTGGCATAACACTTGCTCGTAACCCTTTGAAAACGGATAGAACTCCGAATAACGACGGATTATTGGCATGGCTAAGAAAGAAGCAGCACCGGCACCGGCAAATGCCGAGGCGAAACCAGCCGGCAAAATGAAGCTGATCGTTATCATCGTTATTGCGGTGTTGCTCGCTGTGGGCCTTTCTGTGGGGGGAACCTGGTTCTTTTTAAGTAAAAAGGACGCAGGGGCTGAAGAAGCCAAGGCAGAAGTCAGTGCCGAACCAGCAGTACCCGTCAAACAGGCCGCAATCTATGAAGAGCTGTCACCGGCCTTTGTCGTGAATTTCAACCACCAAGGCCGCGCCCGCTATATGCAGGTTAGTGTGGCGTTGATGACCCGTGATCAAGTGGCCCTGGATGCGCTCAAGGTGCACATGCCGGTGTTGCGTAACCGCCTGGTGATGCTGTTTTCCGGTCAGGATTTCGGTTCCTTGTTAACCCCGGTCGGTAAAGAAATGCTGCGTCAGCAAGCGACTGCCAGCGTGCAGGAGCTGGCTGAGAAAGAGACCGGCAAAGTCACGGTTGAGCAAGTGCTGTTCACCAACCTCGTGTTGCAGTAATCAGGAGCCATCTATGGCTGTGCAAGACCTGCTTTCCCAGGATGAGATCGATGCCCTGCTGCATGGTGTCGACGACGGCTTGGTTGAAACCGAGGACGAAGCCGAACCGGGAAGCGTCAAGCAATATGACCTGACCAGTCAGGACCGCATTGTCCGTGGGCGCATGCCGACGCTTGAGATGATCAACGAGCGTTTTGCCCGCTATACCCGCATCAGCATGTTCAACCTGCTGCGCCGCTCCGCCGATGTGGCGGTGGGTGGTGTGCAGGTCATGAAATTTGGCGAATACGTGCACTCGCTGTACGTGCCGACCAGCCTCAACCTGGTGAAGATGAAGCCGTTGCGCGGCACCGGTCTGTTTATTCTCGACGCCAAGCTGGTGTTCAAGCTGGTCGACAACTTCTTTGGTGGCGATGGCCGGCACGCCAAGATCGAAGGGCGTGAGTTCACCCCCACTGAGTTGCGTGTGGTGCGCATGGTGCTCGATCAGGCCTTTATTGACCTCAAGGAAGCCTGGCATGCGGTTATGGATATCAACTTCGAGTACGTCAACTCGGAAGTGAATCCCGCGCTGGCCAACATCGTCAGTCCCAGTGAAGTGATCGTGGTATCGACCTTCCATATTGAATTGGATGGCGGTGGTGGTGACCTGCACATCACCATGCCGTATTCGATGATCGAACCGATCCGCGAGATGCTTGATGCAGGCTTCCAGTCCGATGTGGACGATCAGGACGAGCGCTGGATCAAAGCGCTGCGCGAAGACATTCTTGGCGTCAGCGTGCCCCTGGGCGCGACTGTTGCCCGCCGCCAGCTCAAACTGCGCGACATTCTGCATATGCAGCCCGGTGACGTGATCCCGGTGGAACTGCCGGAAAGCGTGGTGCTGTGCGCTAACGGTGTGCCCTCTTTCAAGGTCAAGATGGGGGCGCACAAAGGCAAGCTGGCTTTGCAGGTGCTCGGCCCCATTGAGCGTAACCGCTAATTCCCCTATTCAACGCCAGCCGAGGAAAAACGATGGCAGACGAAAACGAAAACGAAGCCAGCTCGCCCGAGGAGCAGGCACTCGCTGATGAGTGGGCGGCTGCATTGTCTGAAGCCGGCGATGCCGGGCAGGATGATATCGACGCCATGCTCGCCGCCAGCGACCCTGCTCCATCAGCGCCGCGTGCGCCAATGGAAGAGTTTGACAGTGCGCCGAAGATGAACCTGCCGGTGAATCTGGATGGGCCGAATTTGGATGTGATTCTGGATATTCCGGTGTCCATTTCCATGGAGGTCGGCAATACCGATATCACCATCCGTAACTTGCTGCAGCTCAACCAGGGCTCGGTGATCGAGTTGGATCGTCTGGCCGGTGAGCCGCTGGATGTGCTGGTCAACGGCACCTTGATCGCCCACGGCGAAGTGGTGGTGGTGAACGAGAAGTTCGGCATTCGCCTGACTGACGTGATCAGTCCAAGTGAACGCATCAAGAAGCTGCGCTAACCATGCTTAGAACCCTTGTGTTGGGCTTGCTGCTACCAGTTGCGGCCCTGGCTGCCGAACCGGCCGCGCAAGCGGCTGTACCCCCTGCTGGAACAGGTATGGGCGGGCAACTTGTGCAGCTGCTGCTGGGCCTGCTGTTGGTGATTGGTCTGATTTTTCTGCTGGCCTGGCTGATGCGCCGCGTGCAGCAAATCGTGCCGCGGGGTGGCCAGGTCATCAAAGTGCTGGCCACTCAGGCGCTGGGGCCGCGTGATCGCCTGGTGCTGGTGCAGGTGGGTAACGAGCAGGTATTGCTGGGTCTGACCCCGGGCACCATCACGTCGTTGCATGTGCTGAAAGAACCGGTGCATATGCCGGATGCTGAACCTGCCTCGACCGAGTTTGCTCAGCGCCTGATGGAGCTGTTGGGTAAAGACCAGAAGGACAAGTCGTGATGCTGCGTTTGCTGCTGATGCTGGTTTTTAGCCTGGGTGCGTCACTGGCATTCGCTGCCGATCCGCCGACTGCCAGTACCTTGATTCAGTCGGGCAATAACCCGCTGTCGATCCCGGCCATCACCCTGAGTACTGACACAGCTGGGCAGCAGGAGTACTCGGTCAGCCTGCAAATCCTGCTGATCATGACTGCGCTGAGCTTTATTCCAGCGTTTGTCATGCTGATGACCAGTTTTACCCGGATCATCATTGTCTTCTCGATTCTGCGTCAGGCCCTGGGGTTGCAACAGACACCGTCTAACCAGATCCTGGTTGGTATGGCGCTGTTTTTGACCATGTTTATCATGGCGCCGGTGTTCGATCAGATTAACCGCGAGGCACTGCAGCCCTACCTGAACGAGCAACTGCCTGCGCAGGAAGCGATTCTCAAGGCCGAAGGGCCGATCAAGAATTTTATGCTGTCACAGACCCGTGAAAGCGATCTGGAGTTGTTTGTGCGCTTGTCCAAACGCACGGATATCGCCAGCCCGGAAGAGGCGCCGCTGACCATTCTGGTGCCGGCGTTTGTCACGTCCGAGCTGAAAACCGCCTTCCAGATCGGCTTTATGATCTTTATTCCGTTCCTGATCATCGACATGGTGGTGGCCAGTATCTTGATGGCGATGGGGATGATGATGCTCTCGCCGTTAATCATTTCTCTGCCGTTCAAAATCATGCTGTTTGTGTTGATTGATGGCTGGGCGCTGATCATGGGCACTCTGGCTGCCAGCTTTGGAGGCACTTAGCCATGACCCCTGAGGTGGCTGTCGATCTGGTGCGCGATGCCTTGTGGCTAACGGCCATGATTGTGGGGATTCTCGTGGTTCCTAGTCTGATTGTTGGTTTGCTGGTGGCGATGTTTCAGGCGGCCACTCAAATCAACGAGCAGACCCTAAGTTTTTTGCCCAGGCTGCTGGTGATCCTGCTCGTGCTGATTTTTGCGGGTCCCTGGCTGGTGCGTGAGCTGATGGAGTACACCGAGAATCTGATCATGAACATTCCGATGCTGATCGGCTGACATGCTCGAGCTAAGCAACGAGCAGATCGGTGCGTGGGTGGGTAGCTTTCTGCTGCCGCTGTTTCGCATTTCGGCCCTGCTAATGTTTATGCCGATCATTGGTACCCAGCTGGTTTCGGCGCGGGTACGCCTGTACCTGGCCCTGGCTATCTGTGTGGTGATTATGCCGACCTTGCCACCGATGCCAGTGATTGATGCCATCAACCTGCAAGCCTTTATCTGGATTGCCCAGGAAATCCTGATTGGCTTGATGTTCGGGTTTGTCCTGCAACTGTTCTTTCAGGTGTTTGTCATTGCCGGTCAGATTGTGGCCATCCAGATGGGCCTTGGCTTTGCCTCAATGATTGACCCGGCCAATGGGATCTCGGTGCCAGTGATCGGTCAGGTGTTCATGATCTTGGTGACCTTGCTGTTTCTCGCCATGAACGCCCACCTGGTAGTGTTTGAAGTGCTGGCTGAGAGCTTCTTCACCCTGCCAGTAGGTGGTGGTTTTCTGGTGGAAAACTACTGGGAAATTGCCAACAAACTAGGCTGGGTCTTGGGGGCGGCTCTGCTTCTGGTATTGCCGGCGATTACCGCGTTGTTGGTGATCAACCTGGCATTCGGGGTAATGACCCGCGCCGCGCCGCAGCTGAATATCTTCTCCATTGGTTTCCCACTGACCCTGGTGTTGGGCATGGTCATCGTGTGGATTGGCATGGCCGATATCCTCGCGCAGTACCAGGTATTTGCCACTGAGGCGTTGCAGTTTCTTCGTGAAATGGCGGGGGCGAGTTAAGCCATGGCCGAATCCGAGAGCGGTGCCGATAAAAGCGAAGAACCCACGGAGAAACGCCTACGCGAATCCCGTGAAAAGGGGCAGATTGCCCGTTCTAAAGAACTCAATACCCTGGCGGTAACCCTCGGTGGTTTTGGTGGCATGCTCGCGTTTGGCGGCAGCATGGCTAACGCCATGCTCGACATCATGCGGGGTAATTTCTCGCTGACCCGCGAGGTGATCATGGATGAGCGCAGCATGTCGCTGTGGCTGGCAGCCTCTGGGCAGATCGCGCTGGAAGCGCTGTTCCCGCTGTTCGTGTTGTTGTTGATTGTGTCGATTGTGGGGCCGATCTCTCTCGGTGGCTGGCTGTTCTCGGCCGAAGCCATGGCGCCCAAACTCAGTCGCATGAACCCTCTGGCAGGGCTTAAACGCATGTTTTCGACCGATGCCTTGGTTGAGTTGCTCAAGGCGTTGGCCAAGTTCACCCTGATTCTGTTGGTGGGCGTAGCGGTGCTTTCGGCCTGGCAAGAGGACCTGCTGGCGATCGTCCATGAGCCGATTGAAGCGGCCATCCTGCACTCCGCCACGGTGGTGGGCTGGAGTGCATTGTGGATGTCTTGCGGGCTGATTCTGATTGCCGCTGTGGATGTGCCGTTTCAGCTCTGGAGCAGTAAGCAGAAGCTGATGATGACCAAGCAGGAAGTGCGCGACGAGTACAAGGACAGCGAGGGTAAGCCCGAGGTCAAACAGCGTATTCGCCAGTTGCAGCGTGAAATGGCCGAGCGACGCATGATGCAGTCGGTGCCCGACGCTGATGTGGTCATCACCAACCCGACGCACTTTGCCGTGGCTTTGAAGTACGACCCGGCCAAAGGCAGTGCGCCGGTGCTGCTGGCCAAGGGCGGTGACTTCACCGCATTGAAGATTCGCGAAATCGCCAACGAGCACAAGGTCATGGTGCTGGAGTCACCAGCCTTGGCGCGGGCGGTGTTCTATTCCACTGAGCTGGATCAGGAAATCCCGGCCGGCCTGTACCTGGCCATCGCTCAGGTCCTGGCGTACGTCTACCAGCTGCGTCAGTACCAGGCGGGCAAGGGCAAACGTCCTGGCCCGTTGCCGGATATGCCCATCCCGCCAGATTTACGCCGCGACGAGTAACGCTCAGCCACATTGCTTTGGCGCGTTGGCTGTTTGACGGGCTCTGGCAAAGTTGGACAGCTTCTTGCAAAACCCCTCCCAAAGGCGCGACTCGCGTCAAAAGATTGAATTGGCTGGGGTAGTGGTGTGGCAATAGATCGTTCACAAATGATCGGTGATGTGCGCAGTAACCTGTCGGGGTTGAAACAGGGCAACCTGGGCATCCCACTGTTGCTGCTGGTCATGCTCGGCATGGTCATGCTGCCGATTCCACCGTTTCTCCTTGATGTGCTGTTTACCTTCAGTATTGCCCTGTCGATCGTCGTCCTGCTGGTAGCGATCTACGCCCTGCGCCCGCTGGATTTCGCGGTATTCCCGACCATTCTGCTGGCGGCAACCTTGCTGCGTCTGGCGCTTAACGTCGCCTCCACGCGGGTGGTGCTACTTAACGGTCAGGACGGTCACGACGCCGCCGGTAAGGTGATCCAGGCCTTCGGTGAGGTAGTGATCGGCGGTAACTACGTGGTCGGTATCGTGGTGTTCGCGATCCTGATGATCATCAACTTCGTGGTGGTCACCAAAGGTGCCGGACGTATCTCCGAGGTCAGTGCGCGTTTCACCTTGGACGCCATGCCGGGCAAGCAGATGGCCATCGACGCGGACCTGAATGCCGGGTTGATCGACCAGGCGGAGGCCAAGAAGCGTCGCAGCGAAGTGTCCCAGGAAGCCGACTTCTACGGCTCCATGGACGGTGCCAGCAAGTTTGTGCGCGGCGATGCGATTGCCGGCCTGCTGATTCTGTTCATCAACCTGATCGGTGGCATCGCCATCGGTATTTTCCAGCATGACCTGAGTTTCGCCGACGCGGGCCGTATCTACACTTTGCTGACCATCGGTGACGGCCTGGTGGCGCAGATTCCATCGCTGCTGCTGTCGACTGCAGCGGCGATCATGGTGACCCGTGTTTCCAGCTCGGAAGACATGGGTGCTCAGGTCAATCGGCAGATGTTTGCCTCGCCGCGTGCGCTGGCGGTTACAGCGGCGGTGATGATCGCCATGGGCCTGGTGCCCGGCATGCCACATTTCTCTTTTATCAGCCTGGGCCTGGTGGCTGCGGGTGCTGCGTACTGGATTGCCAACAAACAGCGTACAACCAAGGAAAACGAGATCAAGGAAGTGCAGCGCCAACAGGAATTGCTGCCAGCGCAGAAGGCTCAAGAGGTCAAGGAGCTGGGCTGGGACGACGTGACACCGGTGGATATGGTCGGCCTGGAAGTGGGTTATCGGCTGATTCCACTGGTAGACCGTAACCAGGGTGGCCAGCTGCTGGCGCGGATCAAGGGCGTGCGTAAGAAGCTCTCCCAGGAGATGGGCTTTCTCATGCCCTCGGTGCATATCCGCGACAACCTGGACCTGCAGCCCAATGCCTATCGCCTGACGCTGATGGGGGTCAGCGTGGCCGAGGCCGAGGTGTACCCGGATCGCGAGCTGGCGATCAACCCGGGCCAGGTGTTCGGTCCGCTCAATGGCATCGCCGCCAAGGATCCGGCATTCGGTCTGGAGGCGGTGTGGATCGACCCGACTCAGCGCGATCAGGCGCAGTCGCTTGGCTACACCGTGGTAGACGCCAGTACCGTAGTGGCGACCCACCTCAACCAAGTCCTGCACAAACATGCCCACGAGCTGCTGGGCCACGAGGAAGTGCAACAGTTGATGCAGCTCTTGGCCAAGAGCTCGCCGAAGCTCGCTGAAGAGCTGGTGCCAGGGATGATTTCCCTGTCAACCCTGCTCAAGGTGCTGCAGAGCCTGCTGCAGGAACAGGTGCCGGTACGCGATATCCGCACCATCGCCGAGGCCATCGCCAACGTTGCGGTGAAGAGTCAAGATCCCGCCGCGATGGTGGCGGCGGTACGCGTTGCGTTGGCCCGCGCAATCGTGCAAAGCATTGTGGGACTAGAGCTGGAGCTGCCTGTGATCACGCTGGAGCCCAGGTTGGAACAGATATTGCTCAACAGTATCCAGAAGGCCGGTCAAGGCTCCGAGGAGGGCATCCTCCTGGAGCCTGGCATGGCCGAGAAGCTGCAGCGTTCCCTGGTGGAAGCGGCGCAGCGCCAGGAAATGCTCGGCAAGCCAGTGATTCTGCTGGTAGCCGGTCCGGTCCGGGCGATGCTCTCGCGATTCGCGCGGCTGGCGGTTCCGAGTATCCATGTACTGGCATACCAGGAAATTCCGGATAACAAGCAGGTCACCATCGTTGCGACGGTGGGGCAGAACTAACCGAGGTTACAGGCCATGCAGGTCAAACGCTTTTTCGCCGCCGATATGCGTACCGCCATGAAATTGGTGCGTGATGAGCTGGGTGCCGATGCCTCGATCATTGGCAATCGCCGGGTAGCCGGTGGTGTCGAATTGACCGCCGCGCTGGATTATCAGGTGCCAGCCGCACCGGCCCGTCAGCCCAACCCTGCGTTGGAAGCCGAGCTGCGCAAGACTCAGGCGAAAATTGCCACGGCCCAGGCCGAGCTGACCACCCGCACTCAGGTCGATGCCGGCAAAGACCGCCAGCTGTTTGGCGCGGCTGACAGCCTGCCTGCTGACAGCTTGGCGGCTGTGATGCGCAAATCGCAGGCAGCGCCAGCTGCAGCAACCGATCAGCGCGCCCTGGATGCCATGCGTTTCGAACTGCATGGCCTGCGTGAGCTGATTGAAGTGCAGCTGGGCTCGATTGCCTGGGGGCAGTTGCAGAACCGTCGCCCGCAGCAAGCCAATTTGTGGCGTCGCCTGCAGCGCATGGGCTTGTCAGCCGAATTGTCGAAAGCGCTGCTGGAGCGTGTGAATACGGTGACTGAACCTCGCCAGGCCTGGCGCATGGTGCTGGCGCACCTGGCTCACGCGATCAAAACGCCGAAGCAGGAACCGATGGAAGAGGGCGGCGTAATCGCCTTGGTTGGCCCCGCTGGCATGGGCAAAACCACTACTTTGGCCAAGCTGGCCGCGCGTTACGTGCTCAAGTACGGCGCGCAGCATATTGCCCTGGTCAGCCTGGACAGCTACCGCATTGGTGCTCAGGAGCAGCTCAAGACCTTGGGGCGTATTCTCAATGTCCCGGTGACCCTGGTTGACCCTGGCCAATCGTTGACTCAAGCCTTGGCACCGCTGGCGCGTAAGCGAGTGGTGCTGATTGACACCGCCGGCCTGCCCGCCAATGACCCAGCCCTGCGCATGCAGCTGGAAACGCTGGCCAGCCGTGGCGTCAACGCAAAAAATTATCTGGTTATGGCCGCTACCAGCCAGGGCCAAGTGCTGAAAGCCGCCTACCATAGTTATAAGCGTTGCGGCTTGTCTGGCTGCATTCTGACAAAAGCGGATGAGGCCACCAGCCTGGGTGAGGTTTTAGGACTGGCTATTAGCCAGCGTCTACCGGTAGCCTATCTCGCTGATGGGCCACGCATTCCCGATGATCTGCAGATTCCACGCAGTCATCAATTGGTTAGCCGGGCCGTAGGGCTGCAGGCAACCCAGGATCCAAGCGAAGATACGATGGCGGAGATGTTTGCCGGGCTTTACCAGCAACCCGCACGACGCGTCAGTTAAGCGTCCTGCTGTTGGCAATGAACCGCGCTTAGCCAGCCAAGTGGCTCCAGTCGAAGTTAGACAAGGTGTGTAGAAATATGGGTATGCATCCCGTACAGGTGATTGCGGTGACCGGCGGCAAAGGTGGCGTCGGTAAGACCAACGTCTCGGTGAACCTGGCGTTGGCCCTGGCTGATCTTGGCCGTCGGGTGATGCTGATGGACGCCGACCTTGGCTTGGCCAACGTCGACGTGTTGTTGGGCCTCAGCGCCAAACGCACCCTGGAAGACGTCATCAGTGGCGAGTGCGAGCTGCGCGATGTGTTACTGCAGGGCCCTGGCGGCATTCGTATCGTGCCGGCAGCCTCGGGTATTCAGAGCATGGTGCAGCTGTCACCCATGCAACATGCGGGGCTTATCCAGGCGTTCAGCGATATCAGTGACAATCTTGATGTACTGATTATCGACACCGCTGCGGGTATTGGTGACGGCGTCGTGAGCTTCGTGCGCGCGGCCCAGGAAGTGCTGGTTGTGGTGTGTGATGAGCCGACCTCGATTACCGATGCCTACGCACTGATCAAATTGCTTAATCGCGATCACGGCATGAACCGTTTCCGGGTATTGGCCAATATGGCCCACAGCCCGCAGGAAGGTCGCAACCTCTTTGCTAAGCTGACTAAAGTGACTGACCGCTTCCTTGATGTTGCCCTGCAGTATGTAGGGGCGGTGCCATACGACGAGTCAGTGCGCAAGGCCGTGCAGAAGCAGCGTGCGGTCTACGAAGCCTTCCCGCGTTCGAAGTGTGCGCTGGCGTTCAAGGCGATAGCCCAGAAAGTTGACGCCTGGCCGTTACCGGCCAATCCGCGTGGCCATTTGGAGTTTTTCGTTGAGCGTCTGGTGCAGCAACCGATCGCGGACACGGCTATATGACAGCAGCCTCTGGACTTCGTATGTATAGCAAGGCGCAGGCGCAGGATTCCCAGCACCAGTTGATCGAGCGCTACGCGCCCCTGGTCAAACGCATTGCCTATCACCTGTTGGCCCGCCTGCCGGCCAATGTACAGGTCGACGATCTGATTCAGGCCGGAATGATCGGCTTGCTCGAAGCGTCAAAAAAATACGACTCCAGTAAAGGCGCCAGTTTCGAAACGTTTGCGGGTATTCGCATTCGCGGTTCGATGCTCGATGAAGTGCGCAAAGGCGACTGGGCGCCACGTTCGGTGCATCGCAATAGCCGCATGGTCAGTGATGCAATTAGAAAAATTGAGGCCAGAACGGGTCGAGACGCTAAAGATCAAGAGGTTGCGGCCGAACTCCAATTGAGTCTCGAGGATTACTACGGCATTCTTGGCGACACTTTAGGCAGCCGCCTGTTCAGTTTCGACGACCTGTTGCAGGACGGCGAACACGGTGGGCTTGGTGAAGACGCTGGCAGCAACCACCTCGAACCTTCTCGTGATCTGGAAGATGAACGCTTTCAGGCGGCCCTGGCAGATGCCATTGCCAACCTGCCGGAGCGCGAGCGCTTGGTGTTAGCGCTATATTACGATGAAGAACTGAATCTTAAAGAGATCGGCGAGGTGTTAGGGGTTAGCGAATCACGTGTAAGCCAACTACACAGTCAGTGTGCCGCACGTTTACGTGCTCGACTGGGTGAGTGGCGCGCACATTGAGTTGAATTCGCTGATGCTGGGCCGGTTTCACGATTAAAAGCGCATGCAGGTTGCTGCCTGCGTTTGGGACTGTACGGAGGTCGACTTGGACAAGAACATGAAAATCCTCATCGTTGATGACTTTTCAACGATGCGACGGATCATCAAGAACCTTCTGCGTGACTTGGGGTTCACCAACACCGCGGAAGCGGATGATGGCGTCACCGCGCTGCCCATGCTGCAGAGCGGTAGCTTCGATTTCCTCGTGACTGACTGGAACATGCCTGGCATGACGGGTATCGATCTGTTGCGCGCAGTGCGTGCGGATGATCGCTTGAAAACCTTGCCGGTGCTGATGGTAACGGCAGAAGCCAAGCGTGATCAGATCATCGAAGCAGCCCAGGCGGGGGTTAACGGTTATGTGGTCAAGCCGTTCACAGCCCAAGTGCTGAAAGAGAAGATTGAAAAGATCTTCGAGCGGGTCAACGGCTGATGTTTGCCACGAGGGTGCTATGGAGCATAAAGATTCCGTTCAAGGTGACCTTGAGTCGACCCTGAAATACAACGCTCGCCAACTGGTAGATAGCCTGGAACAAGGCAACTTTGGTGAAGCGGTACAGCTGATACATGAGCTCAATAAGGCACGTGACCGTGGTCTTTACCATGAAGTCGGTAAGCTGACTCGTGAGCTGCATAACGCCATCGTCAATTTCCAGCTCGACCCCCGTGTGCCACATGCCACTGAGGTTTCGCAAATTACCGATGCCACTGAGCGCCTGAATTATGTGGTGACGATGACCGAAAAAGCGGCCAATCGCACCATGGATCTGGTCGAGCAAAGTGCCCCGCTGGTAAATGACCTCAGCGATGAAGCGCAAAGCCTCAGCGGTGATTGGGGGCGCTTCATGCGCCGGGAAATGAGTGCCGATGGCTTTCGCGAGTTAGCCAAGCGTGTGGAACTTTTTCTCGCGCGAAGCGAGCGCGACGGTGCCAAGATTTCTGCACACCTCAATGACATCCTGTTGGCCCAGGATTATCAGGACCTGACCGGCCAGGTGATCAAGCGTGTAACGCAGCTGGTTACCGAAGTGGAAAGCAACTTGCTGAAACTGGTGCTGATGGCCAGTCAGGTCGATCAGTTTGCCGGCATTGAGCACAACCATGAGTTGCTCCGCGCCGAACAAGAAAAACAAAAAGAGCCTTCGCGTGGTGAAGGTCCGCAGATTCATGCCGATAAGCGTGAAGACGTCGCATCCAATCAGGATGATGTCGACGACCTGCTTTCCAGCCTGGGATTTTAGGAGCACGTCTTATGAGCTTCGGCGCCGATGAAGAAATCCTCCAGGACTTCCTGGTAGAGGCCGGCGAGATTCTTGAACTACTGTCTGAGCAGCTTGTAGAGCTGGAAAGTCGCCCGGACGACATGAATCTACTCAACGCCATTTTTCGCGGGTTTCACACCGTCAAAGGTGGTGCTGGCTTTCTCCAGCTCAATGAGCTGGTGGAATGCTGCCATATCGCAGAAAACGTCTTTGACATCCTGCGTAAGGGTGAGCGGCGCGTCGACTCCGCGTTGATGGATGTGGTGCTGGAAGCACTGGATGCCGTCAACAGCATGTTTACCGAGGTCCGTGAACGTACCGATCTCACTCCGGCTACGCCTGAGCTGCTTGCCGCCTTGGCGCGTTTGGCTGAGCCGGCGGGTGCTGATGATGCCGCACCCGTTGAAGCCCACGCTGAACCTGAGCTGGAATCTGAACCTGAGGTTGCAGTCGAGGTTGAAGAGACCGCTGGCGATATCACTGACACTGAATTCGAGCAGTTATTAGGCGCCTTGGGGGACTCACCGGCGCCAATGGCCGCGGCTGCCAGCAGTGATGAAATCACTGACGATGAGTTTGAGTCGTTGCTTGATCAGCTACATGGCAAAGGCCAATTTGTAGCACCTGATGTAGCTGTAGCTCCCGCTGTGCCTGCTGTGGCGGCACCTGCTGCAACGGCCACGGGGGGGGATGAAATCACCGACGATGAATTTGAGTCGTTGCTCGATCAGTTGCACGGTAAAGGTCAGTTTGCGCCTCCTCCTGTATCGGCGCCTGCTGCACCTGAAGCGGTGGCTGAGTCCGCTGCTGCGCCGAGTGGCGACATCACGGATGACGAGTTTGAAGCACTGCTTGATCAGCTGCATGGCAAAGGTAAGTTTGTTGAGCCTGAAGCGATCAAACCTGTAACGCCTGCGCCGACTGCCAAGCCTGTGGAGTCTGCCAAAGCGGCCGCCAAACCTGCGGCAAAACCTGCCGCTAAGGTTGAGCCTGCAAAAGCTCCTGCAGCTCCGGTCGCTGCGCCTGTTGCTGAGAAGGCTGCGCCGCCCAGTGAAGCGGAAACCACTGTGCGGGTCGATACCGCACGGCTCGACGAAATCATGAACATGGTTGGTGAGCTGGTGCTGGTGCGAAATCGCTTGGTGCGACTCGGATCGAGCAGTGGCGATGAGGCTATGTCTAAAGCGGTGTCGAACCTGGATGTGGTAACGGCTGACTTGCAGACAGCGGTGATGAAAACCCGCATGCAACCCATCAAGAAGGTGTTCGGGCGCTTCCCTCGGCTGGTTCGCGATTTGGCGCGAAACCTTAAGAAAGAGATCAACTTGGAGTTGGTCGGTGAAGAAACTGACCTCGACAAGAATCTGGTTGAAGCCTTGGCTGATCCGCTGGTCCACTTGGTGCGCAACGCGGTTGACCATGGCATTGAAACCCCGGAAGAGCGCGAAGCCTCAGGTAAGGCGCGTGGCGGTAAGGTGATATTGTCCGCTGAGCAGGAAGGTGATCACATCCTCTTGTCGATCTCTGACGATGGCAAGGGCATGGACGCGGATGTACTGCGTGCCAAAGCCGTGGAAAAAGGCTTGCTGGATAAAGACGCGGCCGACCGTCTCAATGAGTTCGAATGCTACAACCTGATCTTTGCCCCGGGCTTCTCGACCAAAACTGAAATTTCCGATGTTTCTGGGCGCGGCGTGGGCATGGATGTGGTGAAAACCAAGATTTCCCAGCTCAACGGCACGGTCAATGTGTTTTCGGTCAAGGGGCAGGGCTCAAAAATCGTTATCAAGGTGCCGCTGACCCTGGCGATCATGCCGACACTGATGGTGATGTTGGCCAATCAGGCGTTTGCTTTCCCACTGGTCAACGTGAACGAGATTTTCCACCTCGATCTGTCGCGAACCAATGTGGTTGACGGCCAGGAAGTGGTGATCGTGCGCGACAAGGCGTTGCCGTTGTTCTATCTCAAGCGCTGGTTGATCGGCAGTGCAGCACACGTGGAGCAGGGTGAGGGCCATGTGGTGATCCTCACTGTTGGCAGTCAGCGTATTGGCTTCGTGGTCGATCAACTGGTCGGACAGGAAGAAGTGGTCATCAAGCCGTTGGGCAAAATGCTACAGGGTACGCCAGGCATGTCGGGTGCAACCATTACCGGTGATGGTCGTATTGCCCTGATTCTTGACGTGCCGAGCATGCTCAAGCGTTACGCGCGGCGCATCTGATTGTTAGCGGCGCAGCTATCTGTGGCGCCGTTTAGGAGTGTTTATGGCTGTTAAGGTGTTGGTGGTTGATGACTCCGGTTTTTTCCGCCGGCGCGTGTCGGAAATTCTTTCAGCCGACCCGAATATTCAGGTAATCGGCACCGCCACTAACGGCCGTGAAGCCATCGAGCAGGCGCAGGCGCTCAAGCCCGATGTGATTACCATGGATTACGAGATGCCGATGATGGACGGCATCACCGCTGTACGTAACATCATGCAGCGCTGTCCGACACCCGTACTGATGTTCTCCTCGCTAACGCATGAAGGTGCGCGAGTGACGTTGGATGCGCTGGAAGCCGGTGCGGTGGATTTTCTACCGAAGAATTTTGAGGACATTTCGCGCAATCCAGAGCGAGTTAAGCAACTGCTTTGCGAGAAAATTCATACGATTGCCCGCAGTAATCGTCGCAGTTTCAGCCCATCACCTGTCTCTACTCCCGCAGCTATACCCGCTGCAGCAGCCAAGCCTGCGGCGCGTCCAGTAACCTCTGCCAGCACGCCAGGCCGTCCAGCTGTGGCGCCTGCCCCCGTGGTTGCCAGTGCGGCGCCAAAACGTAAATCCTACAAGCTTGTTGCGATCGGTACTTCCACCGGTGGGCCGGTTGCGCTTCAGCGGGTACTGACTCAATTGCCGGTGAATTTTCCAGCGCCAATCGTGCTGATCCAGCATATGCCGGCTGCCTTTACCAAAGCCTTTGCAGAACGTCTCGACAAGCTCTGCCGCATCAGTGTCAAGGAAGCTGAGGACGGGGATGTCTTGCGTCCCGGTCTGGCACTGCTCGCACCGGGTGGCAAGCAGATGATGGTCGATGCGCGGGGCGTGGTGAAAATCCTGCCTGGCGATGAGCGCCTGAATTACAAACCCTGTGTCGATATCACTTTCGGTTCCGTTGCCAAGTCTTATGGTGACAAGGTGCTGGCGGTGGTGCTCACAGGTATGGGGGCGGACGGCCGTGAGGGCGCTCGCCTGCTAAAGCAGAGTGGAAGCCAAGTGTGGGCGCAAGACGAAGCCAGCTGCGTGATCTACGGCATGCCGATGGCTATTGTAAAAGCCAACCTGGCTGATGCGATTTACCCGCTGGATGATATCGGCAGGCACCTGGCGGAGACCTGTATTTAATGGATGTACTGAGCCTTATTGGGGTCATCCTGGCGTTTGTCGCCATTCTTGGCGGCAACTACCTCGAAGGGGGCCATGCTGCGGCCCTGCTCAATGGGCCGGCTGCATTGATTGTGATTGGCGGTACCTTGGGTGCGGCTTTTTTGCAGGCGCCCGTTCATGTGTTCAAACGGGCCCTGGCCATTATTAGCTGGATATTCTTTCCGCCGCGCGTGGACCTGGCCGGTGGTATTAACCGGGTGGTTGGTTGGAGCATGACTGCGCGCAAGGAGGGTTTGCTCGGTCTTGAGGCCGTGGCAGATGCCGAACCCGATCCCTATGCGCGCAAAGGCTTGCAGCTGTTGGTCGATGGCGCCGAGCCTGAGGCTATTCGCAGTATTCTCGAGGTCGATCTGTACACCCAGGAAGGCCGTGATATTCAGGCGGCCAAAGTGTTTGAAAGCATGGGCGGTTATGCGCCGACCATCGGCATTATCGGTGCAGTGATGGGCTTGATCCATGTGATGGGTAACCTGGCCGACCCAAGCATGCTCGGCAGTGGAATTGCCGTGGCGTTCGTGGCAACTATCTACGGCGTTGGCTTTGCCAACCTGTTGTTATTGCCTATTGGTAACAAGCTCAAAGCTATCGCTCAGCGCCAATCCCGTTATCGCGAGATGCTGCTTGAAGGCATCCTGTCGATTGCGGAGGGTGAAAACCCGCGCTCCATCGAACTGAAGCTGCAAGGCTTCATGGATTGATGGGGACACCTTATGGCCCGCCGGCGTCATCAAGAAGAGCATGAAAATCATGAGCGGTGGCTAGTCTCTTACGCCGACTTCATTACTCTGCTGTTCGCCTTTTTTGTGGTGATGTACTCGATTTCCTCGCTCAATGAAGGCAAGTACAAAATTCTTTCTGACAGCCTGACCGGGGTGTTCAATCAACCTGATCGCGCTATCAAACCGATTCCGGTTGGTGATGAGCGTCCGCGGACCACGGAGCCGGACCGTTCCTTGGTTGATGAGGAAAGCGCTCAGTCTTCGGCTGATGATCTGCAGAATATTGCTAACAGTGTGCGTGAGGCTTTCGGCGATTTGATTCAGTCGGATCAGCTGAAGGTCAGTGGAAATGAGCTGTGGATCGAGATTGAGCTCAGCTCTAGCCTGTTGTTCACCAGCGGCGATGCCATTCCTAACAATGCAGCGTTCGATATTATCGAAAAGGTAGCCAAAATTCTGGCGCCGTACGAGAATCCAATACACGTGGAAGGCTTTACCGATAATCTGCCGATTCAGACGGCTCAGTTCCCGACCAACTGGGAACTGTCTACCGCAAGGGCTGCGAGTATCGTGCGTATGCTGACGATGGATGGGGTCAACCCCAGTCGCCTGGCAGCGGTCGGTTATGGTGAGTTCCAGCCCGTCGCGGATAACACCACCGCTGAAGGGCGCGGGCGCAATCGTCGCGTCGTGTTAGTGATCTCGCGTAATCTAGACGTACGTCGCAGCGTTAGCGGTGTGGGCAGTGCCAATGCCAAGCCTGATGCGGCGTTGCAACGTGCTGGCACTCAACCTGCAAAAGCCCCAGCAGCGCCGGTCCCGCAAGCGGGTGCCGTCAATCCCCCGTCGCCGGTCCCATAGGGTGGCCCCGTTCTCGGTCAGGCTGCAGCTGAACCGGGAGGATGATAACGATGAGAGTCTGGGCAGTAGCCAATCAAAAAGGTGGAGTCGGTAAGACCACCACATCAATCGCTCTGGCAGGCCTGTTGGCAGATGCCGGCAAGCGTGTGGTGATCGTTGATCTCGATCCCCATGGGTCGATGACCAGCTACTTCGGGCACGACCCGGACAGCCTGGAACACAGCAGCTTCGATTTGTTCCAACATAAAGGCGCTGTGCCGCGCGGTTTGCCCCAGCAGCTGCTCCTGCCTACCAGTGATGAGCGTATCTCCCTGCTGCCGTCCAGCACTGCACTGGCCACCTTGGAGCGCCAGTCACCCGGGCAGAGTGGCTTGGGCTTGGTGATAGCCAAGAGCCTTGCGCAGCTTTGGCAGGATTTTGATCATGCGGTGATCGACAGTCCGCCCTTGCTTGGGGTACTGATGGTCAATGCACTGGCGGCAAGTCAGCAGCTGGTAATTCCTGTGCAGACTGAATTTCTGGCCGTAAAAGGCTTGGAGCGGATGGTCAATACCCTGGCGATGATCAACCGTTCGCGTCAGCAGGCGTTGCCATACACCATCGTACCGACCCTGTTCGACCGCCGTACCCAAGCGTCAATGGGCACGCTGCGTGTTTTGCGTAACAGTTACCCTGATCACCTGTGGCCTGCCTATATTCCGGTTGATACGCGCTTACGTGATGCCAGTCGGGCAGGGGTGACCCCGTCAACGTTTGACAGCAACAGCCGCGGTGTCTTGGCTTATCGCGCCTTACTCAAACACCTGCTTTCGCAACAGATTGCTGCTCAGGTCGCTTGAGATGAACGACTATGCTGAAGATATGGGCTCAAGTCTGTCGCTAGCGCGGCCGATAGTCTGTACAGATTGTTATTGTGAGTTGTCTTGATGAGTCGTCCCCTAGCCACCGCTACACGTTCGCAACAGGTCTTGCAGTCCTATTTGGATGGCTTGCTGCAGGAGGCTGCGGTCGAGTTTGTCGATAGCATCACGCTGGATGAGTTCGAGGCCGCGGTGCTGGAAGAGCAGGTGCGCGATGCGCGCAGCATGCCGCAGATGAGCGCCGCTAAGGTCAAGCCTTTGGCTGAGTTGGCGCCGCGTCCATTGGTGCTGCCCACTTTCGAGATGCCCACTGCGCACGTTGAAGTTCACGTCGAGTCGCTGCCGGAGGTTGTAGAAACTGTTGTAGTGGCTGAGTCGGTGCAGTCAGAGCCGCAGATGTTGGTGGTGCCTGAGGTGGTGCCGCAGGGGCGGCCTGAATGGGCGCAAGGGTCTTTCGAATGCCTGTTATTTGATGTGGCTGGGCTGACCTTAGCCGTTCCGCTGGTGTGCCTGGGTTCGATTTATCCCCTGGAGGGGCAGGAGCTGACACCATTATTTGGTCAGCCTGACTGGTTTCTCGGCATACTGCCGAGCCAGGCCGGTAACCTGAAAGTGTTGGATACAGCGCGCTGGGTGATGCCTGACCGTTATCGCGATGATTTTCGCGAAGGGTTGCAGTATGTAATTTCCGTTGAAGGCTATGAGTGGGGGCTGGCTGTGCATCAAGTCAGCCGCTCGATTCGGCTCGATCCCGACGAGGTTAAATGGCGCAGCCAGCGTACGCAGCGTCCGTGGCTCGCGGGTACGGTGATTGAGCACATGTGTGCCTTGCTGGATGTCGCATCCTTGGCCGAGTTGATTGCCAGTGGTGCTGCCAAGCGCATGGCGGCCAAGCAGGTGCATTGAATAACGCGGGGCTGTGCGAGGTGCGCAGCTTTGCATCTATAGTAATCACAGCGGGGTATACACCCGCGATCGCCGCCGCGAGCGGTTCATGACGAGGCTAGGGACATGAAGAAAAGTTCTGCACAAGGTTCTGATGATCCGATTCTGCAGTGGGTAACGTTCCGCCTGGATAACGAAACCTATGGCATCAATGTGATGCAGGTTCAGGAAGTCCTGCGCTACACCGAAATTGCCCCTGTGCCGGGTGCGCCGAGCTATGTGCTGGGCATCATCAACCTGCGCGGCAATGTGGTCACAGTCATCGATACACGTCAGCGTTTCGGGTTGGACTCTACCGAGGTGACCGATAATACCCGTATCGTGATTATCGAGGCCGACAAGCAAGTGGTCGGTATCTTGGTCGATAGCGTGGCCGAAGTGGTTTATCTGCGTCAGTCTGAAGTGGAAACTGCTCCGAACGTGGGCAATGACGAATCTGCCAAGTTTATCCAGGGCGTTTGCAACAAGAACGGCGAGCTGCTGATTCTGGTTGAGCTGGACAAGATGATGAGCGAAGAAGAGTGGTCCGACCTGGAGAGCATCTAAGTCATGCTCGAAGCGCTGCTGGTCGCATTAGCCCTGGTGTGCCTGGGGCTGGTATGCGTCAGTATCTGGCTAGTCAGGCAGTTGCGCGACTTTATCAAGTTGCAAGGTGAGCGTGACGCAGTGCGTGATCGCCGGCTCAAAGAACTTAGCCGGCGACTGGATGCCTATCTGACTGGTAGCGTGCAGATGGGGGAGGAGTTGCACGAATTGCGCAGGGTTGTTGCACCTTTGCCGGACAAACTTAATCAGATTGAGCAGCGTGATCCCAGCAGCCTGTCATTCACTCAGGCTGCGCGTTTGGCGGGTATGGGGGCCAGCGTGGATGATCTGACCCAGTCATGCGGTTTGAGTAAGGCCGAGGCTGAGTTGGTCAGCAAGATGCAGCAGGCCAAACTGCAGCGCTCCTGAGGCTCCCTCACTCTGGCGGTCCTGCCAATAAACGCAGCGGCGGTGTGATGTCGGTATCCCGGCCGCTACCGGCCGGTGCCTTACCTTTCAAATACCAGGCAAAGGCGATGATTTCCGCGATACAGCGATACAGCTGCTCGGGAATTGCATCACCCAGTTCCAGTCGCGCCAACAATCGCACCAGCTCAGCATTTTCATAGATCGGTACTTCGTACTCGCGGGCAATCGCCAGAATGGCTTCGGCCAGTTCGTCATCGCCTTTGGCACTGAGTACGGGCGCTTTCTGGCCGTCGTAGGTGAGGGCGATGGCTTGGCGGGGTGCGGTCTTCTTCATGCGGTTTCATCCACCCAGCGTTGTTCCAACGTCGTGCGCGGCCCGCGTGGCGGCGTGCCTTGGTTGCAAGCCAGCTCGCCAACCTGCACGCCGGCGGCATTCAGGCGTTGACGCAGGTTATCCAGCTCCGCATCGATCAGGTTGACGGTGCTGCTGCGCTCAGCCCACAACTGACTAGAAAGACGGCCATGGGCCAATTGCGCCCGCACCTGCAAGGGCCCTAGCGGATCCAGATCAAAGGCCAGTTCGACTTTCCACAGGGTTTCCTTTTTATCGGGTTTGCCTTGTGGGTTGCTTTCATCGCGCTGGATTTTTACCTGCAGTGGAACCAATTCCTGATGATTGCGCATCGGCAGTTCCAGTTGCCAGGTGGTCAGCAGGTTGCCATCCGGACCGACTTGGCTCTGCGCAAGGCTGGAAAGTTGGTGGGTCTGCAGGCGAGAGAGGGCAGCCGCGGCGAGCTTTAGCATGGTTTCCAGGTCGGCCTCACCTTCCATGGCCTGTAGCAGGCGTGAGGGCAGGGGGAAATTCAGCGCTTGCTGGCGATTCGTGGCTTTGCCCAGGTTGCCGAGCAGGTCGCGTGCGAGGGCGGGCATCGCCTGGGCCAGCGATGTCCCTGCGGTGGCTGCGGCCAGTGGTGTGCCGGTGGACAGGTTCGGCAGTAATTGAGCGATCAGGCGCAGCAGGTTGGCTTTCAGGTCGTTCGGCAGTGCCTGGCCCTGACCGCCAAGTAATTTGCTTTCCAGCAGGATGCCACTGTTTTCAAGGGCGGCAGCCAGGCCTTTGGCGCTGCTCAACTGCGCGGCGTCGGGCATGATGCCGAAGAGTTTATCGATGCTGGTGCGCAGGCCTTCGCTCATGTCGGCATTGCCACGCATACCTTGTAGGGCGCCGAACAGTCCTTCCAGTGAGCCCTGGCGGTTGCTTTGGTTGCCCAGTTGCTGGCTCAGGGCAAGTTGGTCAAGGCGGCCACTCAGAGGCAGGAAATTCAGCGCCTGGCTGCCCTGTACCTGAGCGCTGAGCAGGCTACCCAAAGGCAGTGCCAGTGGGGTTTCCAGAGACAGCTTGCTGCCAGCCAGTGGCGTATTGAGCAAGCTGACCAGCACCTTGTAGATCACCTGTTGCGAACGGCCCTGAAGCAATTGTTCGCGTGCCACTACCTTGCCCTGCAGTAGGGTGCCAACGGGCAATTGATCGAGGTCCAGGCTGGTCAGAGGTTTGTCCCCTCCCATCAACAGGGACAGAGCCAGGCGGGTTTCCGACAGGGCTGTTACGGCCAGGGATGTGCCCTGGGCCAGCGGGCGCGGGCTGTTGGCCTCAAGGGTCGCCTGATTTCCATTATTCAGGGTCAGCTTGAGCAGCACCTGAAAACTCTGCGCCACTTCCTTGAGTGCGATGACTTCGGCCTTGGCGGTTTCGCCACTGGCCAGCAAGCCTTGCATGGGCTGTAACAGTTTCACTGCCAGGTCCGCCGCGACAGCGCTGGGGCGGCTGCTGGGGGGCGTTGGCGCAATAGGCCGCGGGCTGCTGATTTCGCTCATTGGCGGGTTACACCCTGTCGAAAATGCCCGCTGCGGCAGGCGGAGCTGGGCATGTATAATCGCGCCCCGTCTGGTTCGGCTGCGCATTCCATTTGCGTCAGTATAGCGGCCAAGACGCTGCCGACTTGAACAGCTTTTGCCATCCATCTTAGGTGCCGATGCCTTGACCAGCCCTCTTCTTGAAGCCGTTGCGCTCGCCTGTGAGCGAGACTGGCGCATGCTCTTCGAGCGTGTGGAGCTGCGTCTGGTTCCCGGTGAAATGCTTCAGGTGGCGGGCCCCAATGGCAGTGGTAAAACCAGTCTGCTGCGCTTGCTGGCTGGGTTGATGCAGCCCACTGCTGGTGAGATTCGTCTGAATGGTCGCCCGTTGACCGCGCAGCGCGCCGAGCTTGCGCGCAACCTACTGTGGATTGGACATGCCGCCGGCATCAAGGGCTTGCTTACCGCCGAGGAAAACCTCAACTGGCTTTGCGCCCTGCATCAGCCGGTAGAGCGCGAGACCATCTGGCAGGCTCTGGCGGCGGTGGGGCTGCGCGGGTTTGAAGATGTGCCTTGCCACACCTTGTCCGCCGGGCAGCAGCGCCGTGTCGCGTTGGCGCGTTTGTATCTGCCAGGCCCGTCGCTGTGGGTGCTGGATGAACCGTTTACTGCGCTGGACAAGGCGGCAGTGGCGCAGCTGGAGAACCATCTCGCCGCGCATTGTCAGCAAGGTGGCCTGGTGGTGCTGACCACGCACCATGAATTGACGGTCAAGCCGGCCGGTTACCGCGAGCTTGATCTGGGGCAGCGTCCGTTATGAGCAATGTCTTTAGCCTATTGCTCGCCCGCGAGGCGCGCCTATTGTTTCGCCGCCCGGCCGAGCTGGCCAATCCGTTAGTGTTCTTTGCCATTGTGATTGCGTTGTTCCCATTGGCGGTGGGGCCGCAGACGCAGTTGTTACAAAGCCTTTCGCCGGGGCTGGTGTGGGTGGCGGCCCTATTGGCCGTGCTGCTCTCGCTGGACGGGCTGTTTCGCAGTGATTTCGAGGACGGCTCGCTGGAGCAGTGGGTCCTTTCGCCGCACCCCCTGGCTCTTCTGGTTCTGGCCAAGGTGCTGGCACACTGGCTGTTCTCTGGCCTGGCGCTGGTGCTGTTGGCGCCACTGCTGGCGTTGATGTTGGGTTTGCCGGGGCGCTGTCTGCCGGTGCTGCTGATCTCGCTGCTCCTCGGTACGCCGGTGCTGAGCTTACTTGGCGCAGTCGGCGCGGCGCTGACGGTGGGTCTGAAGCGTGGCGGCCTGTTGCTCGCGTTGCTGATTTTGCCGTTGTACATCCCGGTGCTGATTCTCGGCAGCGGTGCGCTACAAGCCAGCCTGCAAGGATTGCCGGCGGTTGGTCACTTGTTGTGGCTGGCCAGCCTCACCGCATTGGCGGTGACCTTGACACCTTTTGCCATCGCCGCTGGTCTGACGATCAGTGTCGCTGAGTAGACAATAAGCCTGAATGGCCGGTTGATCGTGGTGCCTGCCTGCGCCCTGATCAGCCCTAGCACTGATGAGTAACCTGATGAACTGGACGTGGTTTCACAAGCTCGGCTCGCCTAAATGGTTTTATGAAATCAGCAGCCGCTGGCTCCCCTGGTTGGCCCTGGCCGCCGCTGTGCTGTTGACGGTCGGCCTGGTTTGGGGCCTGGCGTTTGCGCCGCCGGATTACCAGCAGGGCAACAGCTTTCGCATCATCTACATCCATGTGCCTGCGGCGTTTCTCGCGCAGTCGATCTACGTGATGTTGGCGGTGGCCGGCGTTGTCGGGCTGGTGTGGAAAATGAAACTGGCCGATGTCGCCTTGCAGCAGGCCGCACCCATCGGCGCCTGGATGACGGCGATCGCTCTGGTGACCGGTGCGGTGTGGGGCAAGCCGACTTGGGGCACGTACTGGGTGTGGGATGCCCGCCTGACCTCGATGCTGATTCTGCTGTTTCTGTACTTCGGCGTGATCGCCCTGGGCAACGCAATCACCAACCGTGACAGCGCTGCCAAGGCCTGTGCGGTGCTGGCCATTGTGGGTGTGGTAAACATCCCGATCATCAAATACTCGGTGGAGTGGTGGAACACCCTGCACCAGCCGGCCACCTTCAGTGTGGTGGCCAAGCCGGCCATGCCGTTTGAGATGTGGATGCCGCTGCTGATCATGGTACTGGGCTTCTACTGTTTCTTTGGGGCCGTGCTGCTGATGCGCATGCGCCTGGAAGTGCTCAAGCGCGAGGCCCGCAGCAGTTGGGCCAAAACTGAGATCAAGGCGCAGGTGGAGAAGGGGCTATGAGTTTTGCCAGCTTCAGCGAGTTTCTCGCCATGGGCACCCACGGGCCTTATGTCTGGTCCTGTTATGCCATCAGCCTGGCTGTGCTGGGGCTGAATGTGGCGCTGCCAATCCTGGCGCGTCGCCGTTATCTGCAAGACGAGGCGCGTCGTTTGCGCCGGGAGGAGTCGAAGTGAACCCCGTGCGTAAAAAACGCCTGTATATCGTCCTGGCAATCATCGCCGGTGTCGGCATCGCTGTGGCCCTGGCCCTGAGCGCGTTGCAGCAGAACATCAACCTGTTCTACACCCCGACCCAGATCGCCAACGGCGAAGCCCCGCAGGACACCCGCATCCGTGCCGGCGGCCTGGTTGAGGAGGGCTCGGTGAAGCGCTCCAGCGACTCACTGGACACCGATTTTGTCGTAACTGACGGCGCCAAGAGCGTGACCATCCGCTACAGCGGCATCCTTCCGGACCTGTTTCGTGAAGGGCAGGGCATCGTCGCCATGGGCAAGCTCGACGCCAGCGGCGTGCTGATTGCCGATGAAGTATTGGCCAAACACGATGAAAACTACATGCCTCCGGAAGTCATGCAGGCCTTGGAGCAGAGCGGCATGAAACAGCAGCACGACGCGGCCAAAGCGGCCAAGCAAGCGTCCCCATCGGAGTACGCACAATGATCCCCGAACTCGGCCATCTGGCGATGATTCTGGCGCTGTGCATGGCGCTGGTGCAGGCAACACTGCCGTTGATCGGTGCCTGGCGGGGTGACCGGCAATGGATGAGCCTGGCGCAGCCCGCTGCCTGGGGCCAGTTCGCCTTTATGCTGTTTGCGTTCGTCTGCCTGACCTATGCCTTTATGATCGACGACTTCACCGTCGCCTATGTGGCCAACAACTCCAATAGTGCACTGCCGTGGTATTACAAATTCAGCGCTGTGTGGGGCGCCCACGAAGGGTCGCTGTTGCTGTGGGGGCTGATCCTTGCCGGTTGGACCTTTGCTGTGTCGATCTTCTCGCGGCAGTTGCCGGAAGAGATGCTCGCCCGCGTGCTGGCGATCATGGGCATCATCAGCATCGGCTTTTTGTTGTTTTTGATCATCACGTCCAATCCTTTCGAGCGGCTGCTGTTTGACACCCCGGCTGATGGCCGTGACCTCAACCCGCTGTTGCAGGACTTCGGTCTGATCATCCACCCGCCGATGCTCTACATGGGCTATGTCGGTTTCTCCGTGGCCTTCGCCTTCGCTATTGCTGCGTTGCTGGGCGGCAAGCTCGATGCAGCATGGGCGCGCTGGTCGCGGCCGTGGACCATCGTCGCTTGGGCCTTCCTTGGCATCGGTATCGCGCTGGGCTCGTGGTGGGCCTACTACGAACTTGGCTGGGGTGGTTGGTGGTTCTGGGATCCGGTGGAAAACGCCTCCTTTATGCCCTGGTTGGTCGGCACCGCGTTGATTCACTCCCTGGCTGTGACGGAAAAGCGCGGCGTGTTCAAAAGCTGGACCGTACTGCTGGCGATTGCCGCGTTCTCCTTGAGCCTGCTGGGCACCTTCCTAGTCCGTTCCGGCGTGCTGACCTCGGTGCATGCTTTCGCCAGTGACCCTGAGCGCGGCGTGTTTATTCTGGTGTTCCTGCTGATCGTGGTGGGCAGCTCCTTGGCGCTGTTTGCCATCCGCGCGCCGGTGGTGAAAAGCCAAGTTGGCTTTGCCCTGTGGTCGCGGGAAACCCTGCTGCTGGTCAACAACCTGATTCTGGTGGTGTCCGCTGCGATGATCCTGCTCGGCACCCTCTACCCCTTGGTGCTGGATGCCACCACTGGCGCGAAATTGTCCGTTGGGCCGCCTTACTTCAACGCCTTGTTTGTGCCGCTGATGGGCTTGCTGATGGCTGTAATTGCCGTCGGTGTGATCGTGCGTTGGAAGGACACACCGGTGCAGTGGTTGCTTGGCATGCTCGCCCCGGTGCTGATCGGCAGCGTGGTGCTGGCTGTTATCGCGACGTTCCTGGTCGGTGATTTCAACTGGGCGGTGCTCGCTGTTTGCCTGTTGTCCGCTTGGGTGGTGCTGGCGGGTGTGCGCGACATCCTTGAGAAAACCCGTCACAAAGGCCTGCTGAAAGGGTTGCCGAGCCTGACCCGTAGCTACTGGGGTATGCAAACTGCGCACCTGGGCATGGCGGTGTGTGCCCTCGGTGTGGTGTTGACCAGCGTGGGCAGCTTTGAGCGTGACATGCGCATGGCGCCGGGCGAGTCGGTCGAAATCGGCGGTTATCAGTTTATCTTCGAAGGGGCTGAGCACTTTGAAGGGCCGAACTTCACGTCGGATAAAGGCACGGTGCGGATCCTCGAAGCGGGCAAGCAAATTGCCGTGCTGCACCCCGAGAAACGCCTGTACACCGTGCAGCAATCGGTGATGACCGAGGCGGGCATTGATGCCGGTATCACCCGTGACCTGTTCGTTGCTTTGGGTGAGCCGCTGGAAGACGGCGCGTGGGCGGTGCGTGTCCACATCAAACCGTTCGTCCGTTGGATCTGGTTTGGCGCCTTGTTGATGGGGCTCGGTGGCTTCCTGGCCGCAGCGGATAAGCGCTACCGGATGAAGGTGCGCACCCGTGTGCGTGATGCCCTGGGTATGGCGGGGGCGCAGGCATGAAGCGTTTACTGCTGCTGTTGCCGTTAGTGGTTTTCCTGGGCGTCGCGGTGTTTCTCTATCGCGGCTTGTTCCTAGATCCTTCCGAACTGCCGTCGGCGTTGATCGGTAAACCCTTGCCGGCGTTCTCCCTGCCGGCGGTGCAGGATGGCAAGCCGCTTACCGAGGCTGATCTTAAGGGCAAACCGGCGCTGGTCAACGTTTGGGCCACCTGGTGTGTGGCCTGCCGCGTGGAACACCCGGTGTTGAACAAACTGGCCAAGCTGGGTGTGACCATCTACGGGGTCAACTACAAGGATGACAACGCCGCCGCGCAGAAGTGGCTGGTGGAGTTCCATGACCCCTATCAGCTGAACATCAACGATGCGCGCGGCACCCTGGGCCTGGACCTGGGCGTGTATGGCGCACCCGAGACCTTCCTGATCGACAAGGACGGCATCATCCGCCACAAGTTTGTCGGGGTGATCGATGAGCGTGTCTGGCGCGAACAGCTGGCGCCGCTGTATCAGGCACTTGTCGACGAGGCCCAGCCATGAAGCGTCTGCTGAGTGCTGCGGTACTAGGGTTGGCCTTGCTGGGCACCGCTCAGGCCGCAATCGACACTTACGAGTTTGCCAGTGAGGCGGAGCGTGAGCGTTACCGCAACCTGGTCGAAGAGCTGCGTTGCCCCAAGTGCCAGAACCAGAACATTGCCGACTCTGATGCGCCGATTGCCATGGACCTGCGCGCGCAGATCTTCCGAATGCTGGAAGAGGGGCAGAGCAATGAGCAGATCATTGATTTTCTGGTCAGCCGTTATGGTGATTTCGTGCTCTACAAACCGCCGGTCACCGCGCGCACCTTGCTGCTGTGGTATGGCCCAGCTGGCTTGTTGGCCGGTGGTTTTGTCCTGCTGGGGGTCATCCTGTTGCGTCGTCGTAGCAAGCCGGGCGTTATCGCCAGCGGCCTGTCTGCCGATGAACAGCAACGTCTGGCTGCTTTGCTAAATCAAACGCCTGTGGATAAGAAAGACTGATGATTGAATTCTGGTTGTGCGCTGGCCTGCTGTTGCTGACAGCCCTGGCGTTTCTGCTGATCCCGGTGCTGCGTGCACGCAAGGTTCAGGCTGAGGAAGACCGTACGGCACTCAACGTGACCCTTTATCAGGAGCGCTTGCTGGATCTGCAAAGCCAGCACGCTGCCGGGGCACTGAATGCTGAGCAGTTGGCCAGTGGCCGTGACGAGGCTGCTCGCGAGCTGCTCGCGGATACTGAGGGTGCGCTGGCGCAGCCGACCCAGCGCAAGCTGGGCAGCACGGTCCCGTTGATTGCCGCGCTGCTGATGCCGCTGCTGGGTTATGGCCTTTATCAGCACTGGGGCGCCATTGGGGATGTTGAGCGCGCACAGGTTTTTGCAGCGCAGCCGAAGACCATCGAGGAAATGACCGCACGCTTGGAGGCCGCAGTAAAGAGCAACCCTGAGTCGGCGGAAAGTTGGTACTTCCTGGGGCGTACCTATATGGCGCAGGAACGTGCCGCCGATGCCGTCGTGGCGTTTGAGCGTGCTGTGGGTGTGGCCGGGCGTGAGCCGGAGTTGCTCGGGCAGTGGGCACAGGCGCTGTATTTCGCCGGTGACAAGCAGTGGACCGCCCAATTGCAGGCGTTGACGGATGAAGCACTGAAAGCCGATCCGGCGGAGGTCACCAGTCTTGGGCTGTTAGGGATTGCGGCCTATGAAAGCGGCCAGTTCCAGAAAGCCATCGGTCACTGGCAGCAGCTGGTAGCGGTGTTGCCGGCGGAAGACCCATCTCGCCAGGCCATTCAGGGGGGGATTGAGCGTGCTCAGGAGCAATTGGGCGAGCCCGCCACTCAGTCAACACCCGCAACCTCCCCAGGTCTGACAGTTCGGGTTGAGTTGGACCCTGCGCTGCAGGGCAAGGTGCAACCGGGCGATGCGGTATTCGTGTTTGCTCGAGCGGTCTCCGGGCCGCCGATGCCGCTCGCGGTTAAGCGTCTGAGCGTGGCTGATTTGCCTGCTGAGGTCAGCCTGTCAGACAGCGATGCGATGATGCCGCAGCTGAAGATCTCCGGCTTCGAGCAGGTGCAGTTGGTCGCGCGCATTTCGCGCAGTGGTAACGCTACGGCCGGTGAATGGATAGGCAGCAGCCAGCCGCTAGCCAGCAAGACTACGGAATTGCAGCAGCTGCGGATCGACAGTGCCGACAGCAAAGCCCCATGAAGTCGTTACTGCGTGGCGTCGTGCTGATTGGCCTGCTGGGACTCGGTGCTTGCGTGCAAACACCAACGGCTACCGCGCCCGTTACCAGTCCAAGTGGCAGCAGCAACCACCCACGCTTTGCCCCGCCACCTGGGGTGGACAGCCAGTGGAATGCGCAGTTAGGGGTGTACGTGGTGGGTGGTGCTTCTCACCTGTACTACCGTGAGCGCACCTATTACCGCTGGAACTCTGGCTGGAGTTTGGCCGGTAATCCGCAGGGCCCCTGGTTGCCTACCGACAGCAGCGGTGTGCCGCCGGGCTTATATCGTCGTTACGCTCAGTAAGCGTTTTTAGTGGGCAGGGCAGGGCGTCGCTGGGCGGCGTTCGATATCCGGCTCGAAATCTTCTATCAACCGGCAGATGGCCTGACCATCTGGCGCGCATTCGCCCTTGTCGGCCCAATCGTCGAAGGCGTTCTGCATCACCAGCGCCAGGCGTTGGCACTCCTCGATGTGCGCCTGTAGCGCCGCCAAGCGTTCACTGAGCAGGTCGCGGACCTCTGCGCAGTGCGCCTGGCCGTTATCGGCACTGGTGAGTATCTGCTGTGTGTCTTTCAGGCTAAAGCCCAAGCGCCGGGCGCGCGCGATAAAACGCAGGCGTTGCAGGTCGGTGGTGGAGTATTCCTGGTAGCCGTTATCCGGGTTGCGCGTAGGCCTGAGCAGGCCGAGATCGGTGTAGTGACGCACGGTCTCACTGCTGACGACGGCGGCTTTGGCCAGTTGGGCGACACGCATCGATAAACACTCCGAAAAACTAAAGGCCGCGCCAGGTTAAAACCCGGGGGCGGCCCTTGGGTCAAGCTCGCAGGCTTATTCGGCGATCTGCAGCTTGCGCGCCTCGTGGTAGAAGAAGCGAATTTTCTCGTACTCGAACGGTGAATTGAGCTGACCGTAGCGGAAGTTCACCGTGGAGCGCTGGTCGACCACTTCCAGCAGGGTAATTTCTGGGTGGCTGACACTGGCTTCGGCGACATTCAACCAATTGACCTGGCTCTTGGCGGTAAAGTCTGCCACCAGACCGCCGGTATCACGCAGGTTCGATGGCCCCAGCAGCGGCAGAATCAGGTAAGGCCCGGCAGGTGTGCCGTAATAGCCCAGGGTCTGACCGAAGTCTTCGCGTTGCTTGGGCAGGCCCATGCGCGTAGCAGGGTCCCAAAGGCCGGCGACCCCCAGGGTGGTGTTGAGCAGCAGGCGCCCGGTGGTCTGCATGGCGCGCTTGCCCTTGAGCTGCAGTGCGCTGTTGAGCAGGTTGGGTACATCACCCAGGTTGCTGAAAAAGTTGCTGACGCCGGTCTGCACCAGGTTGGGGGTGATATAGCGGTAGCCATCGACAATCGGTAAGAACACCCATTCATCGAAGCGGTAGTTGAAGTGATAGACGCGACGGTTCCACGACTCCAGCGGGTCATAGACGTCGAGCGCGTTGAGGGTCGAGCGTTCAAACTCGCGCTGGTCCAGCCCCGGATTGAACTGCAGGTGCTGCAGCGGTTGTTTGAAACCGTCGTCATCAACGGTGTGCTGGGCATGTGCCAGGCTGCTACCGAGCGCAAGGGTGAAAAACACGGCAATAAAGGTTGGCTTAGCCACGGAAGAACTCCAGCATGGCGTCGCTATTGACGCGGTAGTTGAGGTTGCCGCAATGGCCACCCAGCGGGTATACGGTCAGGCGATCCCCCAGGGTGCGCCGCAAAAAGCCCAGGTCACCTGGGCCGAGGATGAGGTCATCGGCATTGTGCATAACGGCGATCTTGCTGCTGTTTTTCAGGTAATCGGCGACGCCATACAGGCTGATCTGGTCAATCAGCTGCGCCACGCTGCCACCGTCAGTACGTGCGCGCCACATGGGGATCAGTTGCTCGGTCAGGTAACAGTCGAAGTCGCACTGCAGGGCGCGCCGGAAGAACGGCGTAAGACTGGTGCCTTCGCTGATCGGGTAGTTGATCGGGGTGATCAGTCCGCGGCGGTTGATCAGGTCCGAGGTAAAGGCGATATCGGCAGCTGAGAAGCGAAAAGCCGCGCCAATCAGCATGGCCATCTGCTCGTCGTTGAGCTGCTCGCCGGAGTTCTGGAAGTCATAGAGCAGGGCGTCATTGATGTCGACGTAGCCCTTGTTCTGGAAGTAGCGGGTCAACTTGCCCAACACCAGTTCATAGAATGTGGTGCTGTTGTCGATGCCATCCACCTTGGTCTGCACGAGGCGGTCGAGATTAGTGGTCGAGGTATAGAGGTTGACCGGCGGGTTGAGCAACAGCACGCGTTTGAAGTTGAAGCTGCGACGCGTCTCGTCCAGCTCGCTGACAAAGGCCGCCTGCAACGCACCCAGGCTGTAGCCGGTGAGGTGATATTCACTCACTTTCAAGCGCGGATGCTGGGCGCGCACCGCCTGCATGGTGCGGTACAGATCGTCGGCGTCTTCACGGGTAATGCCGGGCGTGGCAAAGCGTGAGGCGGAGGTCATGAAGTCATAGCTGGTCGGCGATGACAATTGCACCACGTGATAACCCGCACCGTAGAACAGCTTCTTCAGGTATTCCGGGGTGCTGCTGGCGTAATGCGCGCCCGTACCGGCAATGATAAAGATCAGCGGCGCTTCGCCGGACTGTTTGGCAATGCGGTAGTGCATCTTGGTCACCGGCCAGAAGTTTTCTGGCAACTCAAACTCGCGCTCCGGGCGCAGTTTGATCTGGTGGTCACTTTGGTTGATGTCCGCGTCGGCCGGCAGTTTCGGACGCAGCTCGGGCGGTGTGGTTGCCAGCGTGGCTTCGAAAGGGTTGCTGATCGGGTAGCCATAACTGCTGGCGTCGATATCGGCGGCGCTGACGGGAGCCATCAGCGCGAGGCAACTGAGAAGGGCAAGCAGACGAGGGACAGGCGACATGGCTAAATCTCTTGAGAGCTAGGACTGATGCAGTGCTTCAGGTGCGGGTCGATTTGACCACATAAGCGTGGTTAAGTGCCGTTTAGTTATAGAGCTGTCAGTTTTCAGGCAAAAGAGCCATTTGAAACTGGGTGCGTCAAGGCAATACGGCCAACTGTTCAACCCAGATTAGTTCGCAGGCACCGTCACCGGTGTCTTCGCGGCTGAGTGAACTGATCCAACGATAGCCATCGTCACCGTCGATTCGCACCAGCTGTCCACTCAGGCGAATCTGCTGACCTTCTTTGAGTCCGGCCAGGGTGCTGGCTACCGCCGGGTTGGCGGGAATCAGGTGCATATTGGCGCTGTGGATCTCGATCTGTCGGCGTTCGATTGGCAGTTGTTCGGCGCGCCAGAAGTACCAGCGGTTACGCTGGCTGATGGTGATATGGCGCAGCACCTCCGGATCAGCCATTGGCCCCCAGCCGAGGGCCAGACCGGTTGGCGAGAGCTTGGCGCCGCGGTCAAAGTAATAGTCCTCACGCCCGAGGATGCGCGCTTCCAGTTGGAACGGCTGCAACGTACTGACGGTGTGCGCGGCTAAGCGCCAACTTCCGCTGTGTGATGGGCTGCTGGCAGGCGGGCCGCTGGGCGTGGGCAGCACAATGACCCACAGCATCCAGAGGCCGAGCAAGCTTGCGACGATCAGTATCAGGCGACGTATCAGCATGGCTGGATTCTAGCCGCAGCGGCTGTGAGTAGGCGATCTCGGGGGGGTGTTATCCGCGACGCGGCGGCTTATCCTACGCAGCCTTTTCAATTGCCCGAGTTACCCATGTCTCGTTATTTGCCTCTGACTGCTCTGCTGATCGCCGCGGCCCTGTGTCTGGCCCTGAGCTTTGTGCTGCGTTACCAACTGATGGAAGGCGCACAGTGGGTTGGTTTATGCGTTGATGACCCGCAGCAGATGGCTTGCCAGGTGCGTGCCAGCCTTGGCTGGTTGATCCATTTCCGTGTATTGGCTTGGGCTGCGCTGGTCTGTGCCGTGTTGGCATTTGTGTTGCCCGGCGCATGGGGCAAGCGACTGGCAGTGCCGGCCTTGCTGCTCGGCCTGCCGGCGCTGGTGTTGTACAGCGCCAGCCTGGCAGTTTTTGCCGTCGTGCTGGCGCTGCTGCGTTGGGTGCGTGCGCCGCAAATCGCCTGATTAGGCGGTTTGCGCTTTAAGCCGCAGGCTGCGCCACAGCGCCGCCACCAGTAGCACGCAGGTCATCGCCCAGCCGATGGCTTGCCAGTTGCTCAGGGTTTCCTGGTACAGCTGCGGTGCAATGCAGGCGCCGATCAGTAAGGCAAGCAATGCAACTTCACGGCGGTAGCCGCCTACTGGGCGGCACAGGTAGACCAGTGTCGGTAGCAACAGTGCCGCGCTGGGGAAGCTGCGGTAGCGCGCATCCACCACCAGCGCGAGCATCATCACCGCGCCGGCAAAGCCGCTCAGGGTCAACCACAGAGCGCCCCGGCTATGCAGCCAGTTGAATGTGCGTGCGCGCCAGCTATTTCGGCTGCTGAGTAGCAGTGCGCCATGGCTCAGCACCACGAGGTTGAGCACGATCAGTGCACCTGCCCAGAGCCATTCGCCCACGTAACGGCTGGTGACCAGCGTTAGTTCTGCAAACAGGCCGATACAGGCAGCACCCACTGCCGCAAGCAGCGGTAGCAAGAGCGCGGCGCGGGGTGAATGGGGGCGACCAGCCCACAACAGGGTAGCGGCTACAAGTGCCAGGCTGATCATCAGCCAGGTCGGCCAGTGCGGCAGGTTGGACACCGGGCCGGCGAGGATTGATTTGTCCTGGCGATCCGCATCATAGAGCCCCCAATAACCTCCGACGGCACCTTCACTGACGCGTTTCCACGGCTGGTCAAAGGCCTCGATCAGGTTGTAGCGCCAGCCGTTTTGCTCGGCCATGGCGACGAAGCCACGAATGAATTTCGCTTGGTTGACCAGGCTGGGTACGGCGGTTTCGCGTTGGCGACCTTCGCTTGGCCAGCCGGTCTCACCGATTAGGATGTCTTTGGGGGCATAGGCGTTGCCAAAGGTCTGGCGGACTTCGGCGACTTCATGCAGCGCATTTTCGATACTCGCTGGGTTGTCTTCCCAATAAGGCAGCAAGTGGATGGTGATGAAGTCCACTGCGGGAGCAACTTCCGGGTGCTTGAGCCAGAATTCCCAGACATCGGCATAGGTTACCGGCTGCTTGATCTGTGCCTTGACCTGTTCAATCAACACCACCAGTTGCTGTGGGGTCACTTCCTTGCGTAGCAGCGCTTCGTTACCGACGATCACTGCTTGCACTACATCAGGGTGGGCATTGGCGATTTTAACCAGGCCGGCAATCTCAACCGCGGTGTCGGCTGGGTTTCGGCTAACCCAGGCGCCGACGATGAGCTTCAAGCCATGTTTGCGCGCCATGTTCGGCAGCTCTTCCAGGCCGGTCACCGAATAGGTGCGCAGGCACTCAAAGCGCTCAGCGAGTAGCGCCAGGTCGGCGTCCATTCGCTCTGGACGCAGCTGCATCGGTTGATCGAAGGGCGATTGATCTTTGTCGAACGGTGTGTAAGACGCGCACTGCAGTTTGTGCGTGGGCGTTGCGGCATCTGCCAATGTGACGGGTTGACCAATGCCATACCACAGGCCGAATAGCGCAAGGAGGCCAAGCAGGCAGGCAAATGCATAAGGAGCGATAGGAAAGCGAGAGGTAGCGGGCATGATCGGGCGCGTATGGTGGCTGAGCCGCGCATAGTAGCGGATTGGCACAGTGCCACGCTGGCTGTTTTTTATGCCCTGTTCGGGTTTTTACCCTCGCACCAGGCCTTATGCCTGGTGATGCAGCCAGGCATGCGTGGGGCGTTCAGCGGCAGCCTTAGGGCGCCCCTCAATACGCTGCCAGACCTTCTCGTGAAAGTAGAAACCCACCGAGTTGCACAGCGGTTCGATAGCCGCCACCAGGCCACTGGCTGCGATACTGCCGGTCAGGGCGTAAGTGACACCAAAGGCGATGCAGAAGTGCATGAGGGTGAAGGTCAGGGTCTTGAGCATGGCGCACCTCGAGTGAGAACTATTCTTCATTGAGGTGTAGCGTAGTGGTGAGGCTGTGATTGGTAAAATGTTTGGATTGAATGGCTTTAATAGTTTTTGGTGATTTATGTTCGTGGTGTGCGCCACAAGATAGGCAATAAAAAACCCGCACAAGGCGGGTTTTTTACATTCAAGCGAACTTGAATGGTTTTGCATACGAGTTGCGTACTCTGCGAACAGCTGCGTAAAGCCAGCTGTATTTCGCACCACGTGCGACCCAAAAATGGTCGGGGTAGGGGGATTCGAACTCCCGACATCCTGCTCCCAAAGCAGGCGCGCTACCGGACTGCGCTATACCCCGATGAACTACTGGCTCCGCGACCTGGACTCGAACCAGGGACCCAATGATTAACAGTCATTTGCTCTACCGACTGAGCTATCGCGGAACGATGGCGCGTATCCTACTGATTCAAAAAGGGAAGTCAAGCATATGCTGACTTCCTTTTAGCAGGTTTACAGCACCTGGGCGATGGCCTGGGTCACCGCAGGCAGGTTTCGCTGGTTTAGCGCGGCGACGCAGATGCGGCCAGTGCTGACCGCGTAGATGCCAAACTCGGTTTTCAAGCGTTCTACCTGCTCGGCGGTCAAGCCCGAGTAGGAGAACATACCGCGCTGCTGGGCGACAAAGCTGAAGTCGCGTTTGCAGTTCAATGCAGCCAGCTGTTCAACCATGGCCATACGCATGCCGCGAATACGCTCGCGCATGCCGGCCAGCTCTTCTTCCCACAGGGCGCGTAGCTCAGGGCTGTTCAGCACATTGGCCACCACGGTGGCGCCGTGGGTTGGCGGGTTGGAGTAGTTGGTGCGGATCACGCGCTTAGCTTGCGAGAGCACGCGGCCGGCTTCTTCCTGGCTGCCGGTGACAATCGACAGGGCCCCGACGCGCTCGCCGTACAGCGAGAAAGATTTCGAAAACGAACTGGAGACGAAAAACGGAATGCCGGAGGCGGCAAACAGGCGCACAGCAAAGGCGTCTTGCTCGATGCCGTCGCCAAAACCCTGGTAGGCGATGTCGAGGAACGGTACATGCTCGCGCTCACGCAGCACGTCCAACACGGCTTTCCAGTCGTCCAGCGACAAGTCGACACCTGTCGGGTTGTGGCAGCAGGCATGCAGTACTACAACTGAGCGGGCAGGCAGGTTTTTCAGGTCTTCGAGCATGCCGGCGCGGTTGATACCGTGGCTGGCTGCATCGTAATAGCGGTAGTTCTGTACTGGGAAACCCGCTGATTCAAACAAGGCACGGTGGTTTTCCCAGCTTGGGTCGCTGATCGCCACCACAGTGTTGGGCAGCAAGCGCTTGAGGAAATCAGCGCCGGTCTTCAGTGCGCCCGTACCGCCAACGGCCTGGGTGGTGATCACCCGGCCAGCGGCGATCAGTTCAGAGTCAGCACCCAGCAACAGTTTCTGCACGGCGCTGTCATAGGCGGCAATGCCTTCGATCGGCAGGTAGCCGCGTGGGGCATGGGCTTCAATGCGGGCTTTCTCGGCTTCGGCTACGGCGCGTAGCAGCGGAATGCGGCCTTCCTCGTTGTAGTAAACGCCTACGCCCAAATTGACCTTGGTCGTGCGGGTATCGGCGTTGAAGGCTTCGTTGAGGCCCAGGATAGGATCGCGCGGAGCCATTTCGACGGCAGAGAACAGACTCATGGATGCGGCAGCTCTGAAGAGGAGAAGTGGGGATCAGGCAACACCCGACTAGGGGTTGCGTAAGTGCGGCGGTAGTATACCGGCGCATAACCTGTGCTGCGACAACAGGCACACGCTTTTCACCGGTTTTGACGTAGGCTTTCAGGCCGCGTCACATCCGCTTGTCGAGGTCCGTCATGTCCGAGTTTCAACTGGTCACCCGTTTCCAGCCTGCCGGCGATCAGCCCGAGGCGATTCGGCAGATGGTCGAAGGCCTTGAAGCAGGTTTGTCACACCAAACACTGTTAGGCGTGACGGGCTCGGGTAAGACGTTTTCCATCGCCAATGTGATTGCCCAAGTCCAGCGGCCGACGCTGGTGCTGGCGCCGAACAAGACCTTGGCTGCGCAGTTATACGGGGAGTTCAAGAGCTTCTTCCCGAACAACGCGGTTGAGTATTTCGTGTCGTATTACGACTACTACCAGCCAGAAGCCTATGTGCCGTCCTCGGACACCTTTATCGAGAAGGATGCGTCGATCAACGACCACATCGAGCAAATGCGCCTGTCGGCGACCAAAGCGCTGCTGGAGCGGCCGGACGCGATCATCGTCACCACCGTGTCGTGCATCTATGGCCTGGGTAGCCCCGAGTCGTACCTGAAGATGGTGCTGCACGTCGATCGCGGCGACAAAATGGACCAGCGCGCCTTGCTGCGCCGCCTGGCCGACCTGCAATACACCCGCAATGACATGGACTTTGCCCGCGCCACCTTCCGCGTGCGCGGTGATGTGATTGATATTTACCCGGCCGAATCTGACCTGGAAGCCATTCGCATCGAACTGTTTGATGACGAGGTGGAAAGCATTTCGGCCTTTGACCCGCTGACTGGCGAGGTCATCCGCAAGCTGCCGCGCTTCACCTTCTATCCCAAGAGTCACTACGTCACCCCGCGTGAAGTGCTGCTGGAGGCGGTGGAGAAGATCAAAGTCGAGCTGGTTGAGCGCCTGGAGTACCTGCGCAGCAATAACAAGTTGGTGGAAGCGCAGCGCCTGGAGCAACGCACCCGTTTTGACCTGGAGATGATCATCGAGCTGGGTTATTGCAACGGCATCGAAAACTACTCGCGTTACCTCTCGGGCCGAGATTCTGGCCAGCCGCCGCCGACGCTGTATGACTACCTGCCAGACCAGGCGCTGTTGGTAATCGACGAGTCCCACGTCTCGGTGCCGCAGGTCGGTGCGATGTACAAGGGCGACCGTTCGCGTAAGGAAACCCTGGTCGAATACGGTTTCCGCCTGCCGTCGGCGCTGGACAACCGCCCCATGCGCTTCGAAGAGTGGGAGGCCGCCAGCCCGCAGACCATCTTCGTTTCCGCCACGCCGGGCAACTATGAAGCCGAGCATGCTGGGAGGGTGGTCGAGCAAGTGGTGCGGCCGACTGGTCTGGTTGACCCGCAGATCGAGGTGCGCCCGGCGTTGACCCAAGTCGACGACCTGCTCTCGGAAATTCACAAGCGCGTGGCCATTGAGGAGCGCGTGTTGGTCACCACCCTGACCAAGCGCATGGCCGAAGACTTGACCGATTACCTTGGGGATCACGGCGTAAAGGTGCGTTACCTGCACTCCGATATCGACACCGTAGAGCGCGTCGAGATCATCCGCGACTTACGCATCGGGGCGTTCGACGTGTTGGTGGGTATCAACCTGCTGCGCGAAGGCCTGGATATGCCGGAAGTGTCGCTGGTGGCGATTCTTGATGCGGACAAAGAGGGTTTCCTGCGTTCCGAACGCTCGTTGATCCAGACCATTGGCCGCGCCGCCCGTAACCTCAACGGTCGGGCGATTCTGTATGCCGACCGCATGACCGGTTCGATGGAGCGCGCCATCGGCGAAACCGAGCGGCGGCGCAACAAGCAGATCGCGTTCAACGAAGCCAATGGCATTACCCCCAAGGGTGTGTTCAAAGACGTTAAGGACATCCTGGAGGGGGCCGTGGTGCCTGGCGCGCGCAGCAAGAAGCGCAAGGGCATGGCTCAGGCGGCCGAGGAAAGTGCGCGTTACGAGAACGAACTGCGGTCACCGAGCGAAATCACTAAGCGCATTCGCCAGCTGGAAGAGAAAATGTACGCCCTGGCCCGCGATCTGGAATTCGAGGCCGCCGCGCAGCTGCGTGATGAAATCCAGAAACTGCGCGATCGATTGCTGCAGGTTTGATTGGCTGGGTGTGGAAGGGGCTTTCGCCGCGACAGGCTGACTGTTTGTCCGCGGCTAAAGCCCCTTTCTCAGGTGTGCGATTAACGTCGGCCGAAGATAATCAGCACTACACCGCCGAGGGTGATGCCGCAGGCCAGCAGTGCCATCAAGCTGAGCCGTTCGCCCAGCAGCAGGTAGCCGAGCAGCAAGGCCACCACTGGGTTGACGAAGGCGAAGGTCGACACCAGGCTCGGGCGCACTTCACGCAACAGCCAGAAATACGCGGGATACACACCCAGGCTGACAGGTAGCACCAGATACGCCAGCCACAGCCAGGCATTGCCGCTTATTGCGCGCAGGTCCAGCGCTTGCCAGTCGCCATGCCACAGGCCGAACAGCGCCAGCAGTAGCGCGCCGATCAGCATCTGCAGGCTTAGTCCCAGCCAGCTGGAACGAAACGGCGGGCGCTGGCGCATAAGCCAGGCACCGCCGGCCCAGAGCAGTGTGGCGAATACCACCAGCAGGCCGGCGAACCATTGCTCAGTCGACGCGCGTTGGTCCAAGCCGTTGTTCATCAGCAGGACAATCCCGCTGCAGGCCAGCGCCAGCCCACACATTACCCACAGCGGCGGACGCTCACCAAGCAGCCATTCCAGCGCCACGCTCCACAGCGGCAGGGTGGTGTAGAGCATGGCTAGCATGCCGGTGGGCAGGTACTGATTGGCGTAGATCAGCGCGCCCTGGCCGACGGCAATCAGCGCCAGGCTGCCGATCAGTACGCCGCCCCAGTCGCTGCGCTGGATGCGCAGTTGGCCGCTGAGCAGCACCCAGGCCAGGGCGAGCAGGCCGGCAATCGAGAAACGAAGGCTGCCGATGACAAAGGGCGGGACTTCCAGCAAGAGGAAGTGGTTGGCCAGGTAAGTCGTGCCCCAGCCAATTTAGATAATGGCGAAGGCACCGATCAGCAGCAGGGAGCGTGTGCGCGAAGCGGATGCGGACATGGATGACCTGAAACAGCAACGCGCCGGTATGCGGCGCGCGAGATGGATTAGTGCGCGGCACCACCGGTAGTGCCAGCGGGCAGTTTGCGCGTCAGCAGAACTGCCAGCATGCTGATGCCGAGGGCGATGCCGATGCAGTGGAAGGCGTCATTGTAGGCCATGATCGCCGCCTGCTGATGGGTGATCTCGCTGAGTTTGGCCAGTGCCGCTTGTTCGCTGCCGAGCTTTTCAGTCAGCAGCGCCAGGCGCTCGGCGACCTGCGGGTTTGTCGGTACCAGCGACTCGCGCAGGTAGTCGAAATACACCTTGGCACGGCTGTCCAGCAGGGTCGCTAGCAGGGCGATGCCAATGGCGCCGCCGAGGTTACGCAGAATGTTGAACAGGCTCGACGCCGAGCCGGCATCCTGCGGTAGCGTATAAGCAGTGGCGATCAGTGAAATGGTGACCATCACCAGCGGCTGGCCCAGCGCACGTAACAGCTGGATGTGGTTGAACTGCTCGCCGGCGAAATCCGGGTTGAGTACCCCGGAGAGGAAGCTGGCACCGCCGAACAGGCCAAACCCCAAAGCGCACAGCCATTTCGGCGAGATCTTCTTCATCAGCAGCGGCACCAGCGGAATCAGAAACAGCTGTGGCACGCCCATCCACATGATCACCTCGCCGATCTGCAGGGCGTTGTAGCCCTGGATCTGCGCCAGGTACAGCGGCAGTACATAGATCGAGCCATACAAGCCCATGCCCAGGCCGATGCTGGAAATACTCGACAGGCCGAAGTTGCGTTCACGCAGCACGCCGAGGTTGATCAGCGGGTTGGGACGCGAGATTTGCAGGATGACGAACAGCACCAGGCTGATCGCGGCGATGCTGCCCAGCCCGCTGATCAGGCTGGACTCCAGCCAGTCCTTGCGATGGCCTTCTTCGAGAAACACCTGCAGGCAGCCCAGGCCCATACCGAGGGTGACGATGCCGGCGTAATCGGTGCTTTTCAGCAGCTGCCAGTCTGCGGGCTTTTTTTCCAGACCGTACATCAGCCCGGCGATCATCAGCAGGCCGGGCGGCACGTTGATGTAGAAGATGTATTCCCAACCGAAGTTTTCCGTCAGCCAGCCGCCGAGGGTCGGGCCGATCGAGGGGGCGAAGGTGGCTGTAAGGGCGAACAGCGCCATGCCCTTGGCACGGTGGTGTTCCGGCAGTTTGATCAGCGTCAGGGTGAACGCCAGGGGAATCAGTGCGCCGCCGGTAAAGCCCTGCATGGCGCGGAACACGATCATGCTCTCCAGGCTCCAGGCCATTGAGCAGAGCAGCGAGGAGGCGAGGAAACCCAATGACACCCATACCGCCAAGCGGCGTGCCGACAGCAACTGCACCAGCCAGGCGGTGAGCGGGATCATGATGATTTCCGCCACCAGGTAGGAGGTGGAAATCCACGAGCCTTCCTCCAGGGTGGCCGACAGCGCGCCCTGGATGTCCTTCAGCGATGAGTTGGTGATCTGGATATCCAGTATCGCCATAAAGGCACCGAGCATTACGCTCATCACCGCGATCCAGTCGCGCCGGCTAGGCTCGCCTGTGGGGCGGATCAGCGCATCAGCTGCCATGGTGCGGCTCGGACTGCAGGTCGACCTTGACCTCGACCGACATGCCCGGACGAATCAGCCCCTTGAGTGGGTTGTCGGCGGCAAAGGTAAGTTTCACCGGGATGCGCTGCACCACTTTGGTGAAGTTGCCGGTGGCGTTATCCGGCGGCAGCAGGCTGAACTGCGCACCTGAGGCGGCAAATAAGCTTTCGATGCGGCCGTCGATCGGCGTGTCAGGGAAGCTGTCGAAGGTCAGTTCGGCACTTTGCCCAGGGCGCATGTGGCCGATCTGGGTTTCTTTGAAGTTGGCCTGAATCCAGATGTCCTGATCCGGTACCAGTGACAGCAGGTAGGCGCCGGTCTGCACATATTGGCCGTGGCGTGCGGCGCGCTGGCCGATAAAACCGCTGATGGGCGCGCGGATTTCAGTGCGGGCAATATTCAGCTCAGCCTGGGCCAGGTCGGTACGGGCGCTGCTGATCTGCGCTTCCAGACGCTTGATCTCGGCTTGCAGGGTGCTGACCTGCTGACGTTGGGCTTGTAGATCGGCTTGCGCTTTGCTCACTTGCGAGCGGGCAATGCGGCTGTCGGCGGCCAGGGTGGTGACGCGCTCCTCGGAGACGAAACCCGGCTTGCGCAGGGTTTGCGCGCGTGACAGGTCAATCTGCGTGCGGCCCAGGGTGGCTTCGCTGGCCGACACATCGGCACGGCTGGCAGCAATCAGGCTGTCCTGTTGGTTCAGGGTGCTGCGCGCCTGGCTCAGCTCGGCCTCGCGGGTGGCCAGGGTGGCTTCGGCGCGTTGCTTGGCCAGCTCAAAGTCGGCGCTTTCCAGCACCAACAGCAGCTCACCCTGCTCGACATGCTGGTTGTCTTGCACCAATACCTTGTCGATGCGTGCGCCCAGCTGGCTGGACACACGGGTGATTTCACCTTGTACATAGGCGTTGTCGGTGCTTTCAAGGTGTCGGCCGATCAGCCACCAATGGCCGAAAAAGACGGCAGCGATGAGGCTGAGAAGAAGCAGGAAGACAAACAGGCGGCGTTGCAGTTGGGCAGGCATGTTGGGCGCTCGAAGCTCGGGCAAAAGTGTAAGCAAATCTAACAGTGTTCCTTTCGTGCCTGTAGTCGTTAGACTTCGGAAACTTTGTTGCTTATGAGGAACAATCATGGGGCTGGATGATGCGCTGATCTTCACACGGGTGGTCGAGTGCCACAGCTTCACCCTGGCAGCGCAGGGGTTGGGCATGCAGAAGTCGACCGTCAGTCGACGCATTGTTCTGCTCGAAGAGCGTCTTGGTGTGCGCCTGCTCAATCGCACCACACGCAAGCTGCGCCTAACGGAAGTCGGACAGGCCTATTACGAGCGCTGTCGGCAGATCATGCTCGACTTTGCCGAGGCCGAGCAGGCAGTGATGCAATTGCAGTTGGAGCCCTCGGGATTGCTGCGCATCACTGCACCGATTGAATTTGGTCAGCTGTTCCTTGGCAGGGTGCTGGGTGACTTCATGCGCCAGTACCCGCAGATCAGCGCCGAGGTGGAGTTGACCTCGCGGCATGTCGACCCCGTTGAGGAAGGGGTGGATATCGCCATTCTGGTGGGGCAGCCGCAGGACTCCACCTTGATTGCACGCAAGATGTTCGAGACCAGTCGGCGTCTGTATGCCAGTCCGGATTACCTGGCTCGGCACGGTACGCCGCGAATGGTCGAGGAATTGGCGGGGCATCGCGCCGTTATGTTGCCGCGTGACTCGTCGCGTTATTGGCCGTTGGCGGGCGAAAACATCACCTGCCAGAGCGTGCTGTCGTGCAACAACATCACCTTTGCCCGAGAAGCCGTCATGGCGGGGGCGGGAATCGCCGGGCTACCCGTGATGATCTGCGGTGCTGCGGTAGAGGCGGGGCAACTGGTTGAACTGTTGCCCGAAGCGCGGCTGACGGTCGGCGAACTCTATGCGGTCTATCCATCACGGCGGTTCCAGGCCATGAAGGTGAAAACTTTCCTGGACTTTCTGATACGCAGTCTGTCGTTGTCGGGTGGTCACCTGCTGGAGCCGCCCACGGCTGGCCTGTTACCATCGCCGTCTTAATCCGCGTTCACTGCAACTCTTCGAGACTTTCCATGACCACCGTCCGCACCCGTATTGCGCCGTCGCCCACTGGTGATCCGCACGTAGGCACCGCCTATATCGCCCTGTTCAACCTGTGCTTTGCCCGTCAGCACGGTGGCGAATTTATCCTGCGTATCGAAGATACCGACCAGGTGCGCTCGACGCGTGAGTCTGAACAGCAGATCTACGACGCCCTGCGCTGGCTGGGCATCGAGTGGAGTGAAGGTCCTGATGTCGGCGGCCCGCACGGCCCGTATCGGCAAAGCGAGCGCGGCCACATCTACCAGAAGTACAGCGCCGAGCTGGTGGAGAAGGGTCATGCCTTCCACTGCTTCTGCAGTGCTGAGCGTCTGGACAAAGTGCGTGCCGAGCAGATGGAGGCCAAGCAAACGCCGCGTTATGACGGCCATTGCATGCACCTGTCCGCCGACGAAGTACAACAGCGCCTGGCGGCTGGCGAGCCGAATGTGGTGCGGATGAAGGTGCCGACCGAAGGCGTGTGCGTGGTGCCGGACATGCTGCGCGGCGAAGTGGAGATCCCATGGGATCGCATGGACATGCAGGTGCTGATGAAGACCGATGGCCTGCCGACCTATTTCCTGGCTAACGTAGTCGACGACCACTTGATGGGTATCACCCACGTGCTGCGCGGTGAAGAATGGCTGCCGTCGGCACCCAAGTTGATCCTGTTGTACGAGTACTTCGGCTGGGAAAAACCGCAGCTGTGCTACATGCCGCTGCTGCGTAACCCGGACAAGAGCAAGCTGTCCAAGCGCAAAAACCCGACTTCGATCACTTTCTACGAACGCATGGGCTTCTTGCCGCAGGCGATGCTCAACTACCTCGGGCGTATGGGCTGGTCGATGCCGGATGAGCGCGAGAAGTTCAGCCTCGACGAGATGGTTGAGCACTTCGATATCAACCGTGTATCGCTGGGCGGGCCGATCTTCGACTTGGAGAAGCTGTCCTGGCTCAACGGTCAGTGGATGCGTGAACTGAGCGTCGAAGACTTCGCCGCTGGCGCGCAGAAGTGGGCGTTCAACAGCAACTACCTGATGCAGATTGCCCCGCATGTACAGGGCAGGGTAGAGACGTTTAGCCAGATCGCCCCGCTGGCCAGTTTTTTCTTTGCGGGCGGCTTGACGCTGGACGCCAAGCTGTTCGAGAGCAAAAAGCTCAGTGCCGATCAGGTACGCCAGGTCATGCAGTTGATCCTGTGGAAGCTTGAAGCGCTGCGTCAGTGGGAAAAGGACAGGATCACTGGTTGCATTCAGGCCGTGGTGGAGCACCTGGAGCTGAAGTTGCGTGACGCCATGCCGTTGATGTTTGCTGCTGTCACCGGTCAGGCCAGCTCGGTATCCGTACTTGATGCCATGGAAATCCTCGGCCCGGATCTGACTCGCTTCCGTCTGCGTCAGGCCATTGAGCTGCTCGGTGGTGTGTCGAAGAAAGAAAACAAAGAGTGGGAGAAGCTGCTGGCTGCCATTGCCTAAGCAGCTGAATGCCCCGTCCGGCCGTCGTTTTGGCGTGCCGGTATGGGGTAAGTGGTTGTTCTGTCAGCATAAAGAATGCAGATGCTGGTAAAAATTTTGTTGACAGGTGTGGGGCGCGCTCTTAACATGCGCCCCGTCCTTGAGATGGGGCTATAGCTCAGCTGGGAGAGCGCTTGCATGGCATGCAAGAGGTCAACGGTTCGATCCCGTTTAGCTCCACCATATTCAAAGCCGTAAGGCTTGCCACAATCAGCTCTTGTAGCTGGTTGTTTGTAGAAGGGTTACGTCCCCTTCGTCTAGTGGCCTAGGACACCGCCCTTTCACGGCGGTAACAGGGGTTCGAGTCCCCTAGGGGACGCCAGTTTCAAAAAGCAGTGCTGGTTTGGGCTGTGAGCCGAGAGGCGATAAATCTGGGGGTATAGCTCAGCTGGGAGAGCGCTTGCATGGCATGCAAGAGGTCAACGGTTCGATCCCGTTTATCTCCACCAAATTTGTAGCAGTAACAACTGCCACGGGGCCAGCGTAAAGCTGGCCTTGTTCTTCGAAGGTTTCGTCCCCTTCGTCTAGTGGCCTAGGACACCGCCCTTTCACGGCGGTAACAGGGGTTCGAGTCCCCTAGGGGACGCCATTTTTGCCCGCTCTGCGGGATTTTGAAGGGTCATTCATTAGTGAATGGCCCTTTTGTTTTTGTGGTCTGACATCCCTGTCGGCCACCCTGTGGGCCGTTGCTACGCGACGTTAAACATTGCTCCAAGCAATTTTTTCTACCTCCTGAACAGTATTCTCCAGCCGATCAGCGGCTGCCCAAGAGGCTTGCTTAATTATATTTCGACCTTAATATTATGATCGTAATGTTAAGGAGGCAGGCGTGAGCGATAAGAAGGCGCAAACCCGCGAGCGCATCCTCGCAGCTGCTCGTGCGGCGTTGTTGCAGCGCGGTCCGACTGAGCCTGGTCTGGCGGAGTTGATGGGCGCTGCAGGCCTGACAGTCGGTGGCTTCTATGCGCACTTCACGAGCAAGGACGCGCTGATGTTGGAAGTGTTCCAGCAGATGCTCTGTCAACGCCGCGAGCGAGTCATGCAGTTTGATGCCGTGCTGCCTGGCCGTGAGCGTCGAGTGTTGCTGGCTGCCTTTTATCTATCGCGTAAGCACCGTGATGCCAGCGAGCAAGGGTGTCCGTTGCCCAGTTCAATAGGCGAGCTGGCGCGTATGCCGGAAGGCTTTCGCGTCGTGCTGGCCGAGCATATCGAGTTGATGACAGCGCAGCTCGCGGGCCGTCCTGAAGAGGCTGAGCAGGCGCTGGCCGATATTGCCTTGATGGTCGGAGGGCTGGCGCTGGCACGCGCGCTGGGCCCTGGTGAGTTGTCTGATCGAGTCTTGCGTGCCGCTAAATCGGCAATCGTTTGAGGATATGGCAATGAATAGCATGAGCTGGGTTCGTGGTTTCAACGCATCGATTGGTCTGCTGGCGCCACATGCCCTGGCCAGCAAGTTGCGCCGGGAGTTTATGACGCCACACACCTTGCCGCCGCGGGATTGGGAGTTGCCGCTGCTGGCGCAGGCCGAGCGCATCACCCTGCGTTTCGGTCTGTCCGCGCTGCGTTGGGGCAGTGGGCCAGCCGTGTTGTTGATGCATGGCTGGGAAGGGCGGCCGACGCAGTTTGCCGAGCTGATCAAGGCTTTGGTTAATGCTGGCTACGGCGTGGTGGCGCTGGATGCTCCAGCTCATGGCCGTTCGCCTGGGCGCGAGGCCAATGTGGTGCTGTTTGCCCGTGCCTTGCTGGAGGCTGCCAGTGAGTTGCCACCACTCAAAGCAGTGATTGGTCACTCCATGGGCGGCGCTAGCGCCTTGCTGGCCACTCAGTTGGGCTTGCGTACTGAGGCGCTCGTCAGCATTGCCGCGCCCAGCCGAATTCTGACCATGCTGCGGCGCTTCTCGCACTACATGGGGCTGCCGCGCCAGGCCCGCGCGCACTTTGTCCAGTTGGTCGAAGAGCAGGCAGGGATTCCTGCAGGACAACTTGATAGCGCGCACTATCAACTGGATTTTCCCGGACTGGTCGTGCATGCGGTGGACGATCCGATGGTGCCGTTCAGCGAGGCGGAGGCCATTCACCAGAGCTGGTTCGACAGTCGTCTGCTGCGCCTCGAGCGTGGTGGGCATCAGCGCGTACTGGCCGATCCGCAGGTTGTACAGGCCGTGCTGACGCTGTTGGCGTCGTTGACTCAGGCACCGTCCAAGGCGCTCGCCTCGTAGCCAATAACCCGGTTACGCCCGGCTGCTTTGGCTTGATAGAGCGCTTGGTCAGCGTGCCGTAACAGCTGCTCGCGTTCGCTATTGGGGCCTGGCGTGAGCGTGTACACGCCGATGCTTAGGCTCAGGTCGATACTCAAACCCTGGTGCATGCAGGGGTGACTGGCCAGGTCTGCGCGAAGCTGCTCGGCCAGGTCCATTGCGCCAGATTGGTGGGTGTCGCAAAGCACGGCGGCAAACTCCTCACCGCCAAAACGTACCAGTAGGTCATTACTGCGCATGCGCTGCTGCATGCGTAGGGCGGCGTGCTGCAAGCAGGCATCGCCGACCAGATGGCCGTGCAGGTCGTTGACCTTCTTGAAGTGATCCAGGTCCATCATCAGCATTGAAATCGGCTGCTGGCTGCGTTTGGCCTGTGCCAGCAGACGCTCCAGTTCTTCGTTGAGCACCTGACGATTGAGGAGCCCGGTCAGGCTGTCGCGACGACTCAGTTCGGCCAGCTGACGGTTGGCAATCGATAGTTCCTGCAGGGCCTGTTGCAGGGAGGCGGTGCGCTCCTGCACGCGGGCTTCCAAGCCTTCGTTAATTTGTTGTTGCAGGTCCAGGCTCTTGGCCTGCTCCAAGCGCAGCTGGTGCTCGTTGGCAAATAGCTGAGTTTGAGCTTCTTGCTGGGCGTTTTGCGCAAGCCGAATGCGTAAGCCAAGGGCAATTGAAAAGATCACCAGCTCAAGCAGGCTGCCGATCTGCTGGGCGTGCAGGGTTAGCAGCGAATTGGCGATCAGGCCGGTGCCGCTCAGCACGCTGAACAGGCTGGCGATAATCAGTGCTGACCAGCCCAGGGCAAACAGCTTGGCCGGCGGGTAGCCGTCGCGCCAGCGCAGCACGGTGAAGATGCAGCCGAAAATTGCACAGACCAGAAGCAGCACGAAACTGCCGATTAACGCGACGAGGTAGGGCGCTGCCACGGCCAGTGCCATCACCAGCAGGCTGCAGCCAATTAGGCCGTGGCAAATCCAGCTGTAAGCCCGATGGTGATTTTTGAGGTCGAGCACGCCATGGGTGAACAGTACGCCGAACAGTGTCGCCAGCGCCGAACTGAACGGGAAACTCATCTGCTGCCAAGTCAGTGACTCGGGCCAGAACCATTGCAAGGCGAAGCCTAACTGGATGAACTGGTAAAAACTGAAGCTGGCGACAAACAGGCTGTACCAGAGGTAGTTACGGTCGCGGGTGATGATAAAAATCGACAGGTTGTAAATCATCATCACCAGCAGCGCACCAAAGAACAGGCCCTGGAGCAGCAGCATGCGTTGTTCATACTGGTTGAAGGCCTGGCTGCTCATCAGGCTTGCGCTGAGGTTGGCCGAGCCGTCGGTCTGCATGCGCAGGATCAGCTCACGTTCCTCCCCGGCAGCCAGGCTGAATGGCAACACCAGTTGGCGGTGATTGACCCAGCGTTGGTGGAACGGCCGCTGATCGCCCGCCTGGTACACCCGGCCGTCGTCCAGGCCGTATGCGTCCAGGGTGTCGAGCAGCGGATTACCGATCAATAGCACCCAGTTGATGGCGTTATCAGCCGGGTTGTGCAGGCTGAAACGCAACCAGTAGGCGTGTGTGCTGTAGCCGAAACTGGCATCGCGACGGGCTACCGGTTGCCAGGCCGATTCAGGCAGCTGGCGAACGCTGTGAATGTCCGCCAGGCCTTCGGGGTCAGCCCAGACATGCATGGCCGGGCCTGGCAGCAGCGGGGTATCGCTGGCTAGAAGCGGCAGGCTGGAGGCCTGCGCCAGTGTCGGCAGCAACAGCAGTAGGAGTACGCGCAGCAACACAATCAAAAGAGGCATTCCATGGCAAGGATGTTGGCGACACTACAACGGTGCATTATTACGCGGCCTTATGACATACCGATAGCTTCTCCGAGGTCGCTTATGAGTCAAAATTTGTTGCATTGCCATGCTCAGCGCGACGCTTGTCTGCATGCGCTGGCTGCTGATCTGACAACGCAGATTCGGGCCACACTGGGGCAACAGCCTCGCGCCGGTCTGATCCTGCCCGGCGGCAGTAGCCCGCAGGCCTTATTGCCCCTCTTGGCGCGGCAGTTGGACAGCCAACGGATTGACCTCAGTCCCAGCGATGAGCGCTGGGTGCCAGCGCAGGCGGCAGAAAGTAATTGGCAGCTGTTGCATCAGGGGCTGCCGCAGGCTAATTGCCTTGACCCACGCCAAGGCGCAACGCTTGAACAATCGGCATTGAGCTGGGGCGAGCAGTTGGCGCAGTGGCCGCCGTTTAGTGCAGTGTTGCTGGGCATGGGTGAAGACGCGCATATCGCCTCGCTGTTTCCCGGTATGCCCGGCCTGGCTGCTGCGCTGGATCCGCAAGCTGAACCTGCAGCCTTGCCAGCTCTGGCGCCGCAAGAGCCACGCCAACGGTTATCACTAAACTTGGCGATGTTGCAGCGCGGGAAGTGGTTGGGCTTGCTGGCGTTCGGCGAGCGCAAGCGCGAGCTGATTGATGCCGTGCTGGCGGATCAACCTTCGGCTCGCGAGTTACCGCTGTATGCTTGGCTGCAGCGCAGTCCGTTGCCGGTAAATATCTACTGGGCACCCTGAGAGCATGTTGAGGTCTGCTGCATATAGGCGTTGCTGCGTTAGAGCAGTGGCTAAGCCGTTACACTGCAAGCCTGTACCTCACCGAGAAAGGGAATAGTCATGTTGCATCCGGTTGTTGAGCAGGTGACCGCCGCACTGGAAAAACGCTCGGCCAAACGCCGCGAGCGCTATTTACAGCGCTTGACCCAGGCTGCCGCGCGCACCGCACATCAGGCCCTGGGTTGCTCCAACCTGGCCCATGCTCTGGCGGCGCAACCTGATGATGCGCGGCTGATCATGAAACAGGGTGGCTCGCCACATGTCGCGATCATTTCCAGCTACAACGATCTGCTCTCGGCCCATGCGCCGCTCAGGGACTATCCCGAGCGTCTGAAAGTGGCGCTGGCCAAGGCTGGCGCGACCTCGCAGTTCGCCGCCGGGGTGCCGGCCATGTGCGATGGCATCACCCAGGGCGAGGGCGGCATGCAACTGTCGCTGTTTTCCCGCGACCTGATTGCCCAGGCTGCCGGCATCGGCTTGACCCACGGTATTTTCGATGGCGCGCTGTATTTGGGGGTGTGCGACAAGATCGTCCCCGGCCTGCTGATTGGCGCGCTGCATTTCGGTCATCTGCCGGCCGTATTCGTGCCGGCCGGGCCCATGCAATCTGGGTTGCCGAACAAGGAAAAAGCCGCAGTCCGCCAGCGTTATGCCCGTGGCGAAGCCAGTCGTGATGAGCTGCTGGCTGCCGAGTTGGCTGCTTACCACCAGGCCGGCACCTGCACCTTCTACGGCACGGCCAATACCAATCAGTTGCTGATGGAAGCCATGGGCCTGCACGTGCCGGGCAGCGCCTTTATTCACCCCTACACACCGCTGCGCGATGCCATGACTGATGAGGCAGCGCGCCTGGTGGCGCACAACAGCCGCCAGGGCGAGCGCTATCTGCCGGTCGGTCAGCAGATTGATGCGCGGGCGCTGATCAATGCGGTGGTGGCTTTGCTTGCCAGCGGCGGCTCGACCAATCACACCTTGCACCTGCCGGCCATCGCTCGAGCGGCGGGCTATGAACTGAGCTGGGATGATTTCGCCGCGTTATCCAAGGTGGTGCCGCTGCTGGCGCGGGTTTATCCGAATGGCGCGGCGGACGTGAATCAGTTTCAGGCCGCCGGTGGACCGGCCTGGCTGCTGCGTGAACTGCTTGGCGCCGGCTTGATGTATGACGATGTAGCCACCGCCGCCGGACATGGTTTACGTGCCTATACCCGCGAGCCCTGGCTGGAGGGCGAACGCTTGGCCTGGCGTGACCTGCCGGCACAGAGCCCGGCGCCGGATATTGTCCGGCACGTGGCTGAGCCTTTTGCCGAGGAGGGCGGGCTGGTGCTGCTGGCAGGCAACCTGGGGCGCGCCATCCTGAAAACCTCTGCGGTGGATCCGGCGTTCTGGCACATCCGCGCCCAGGCGCGCATCTTTGATTCGGAAGCAGCTGTGCAGGCGGCCTACAGCGCCGATGAGCTGCAAGGTGACCTGGTGCTGGTGGTGCGCTTCCAAGGCCCACAAGCCAATGGCATGCCTGAGCTGCACAAACTGATGCCGTTGTTGGCCAATTTGCAGCAAGCCGGTCAGCGGGTGGCCCTGGTGACCGATGGGCGCATGTCTGGGGCTTCGGGGCAGGTATCCACTGCCTTGCACGTCACTCCGGAGGCGGCAGCCGGTGGTCCCTTGGCGCGGCTCCAGGACGGTGATTGGTTGGTACTGGATGCACAAAATGGTCTGCTGCAGGTGGAACTGAGTGAGCAGCAATTGGCCGCGCGGCCATTGGCATCTGCCAGTACCGAGCTGGAATTGGGCTATGGTCTGGAAATGTTCGCCGCGCAGCGCCGTCTGGTCGGGTCGGCTGAGCAGGGCGCCAGCAGCCTGTTTGAAGACTGAACGCGACAATTGAATTTGAGAGCGGGGAGCAAGGCATGAGCCTGACGATGGATGTGGTGCTGCAGCAGGCCCGCCCGGTGTTACCGGTGCTGGTGATTGAAGACATCAGCCTGGCGGTGGACCTGGCCCGTGCGCTGCACGCCGGTGGCATCCGCGTGCTGGAAGTGACCTTGCGCACGCCGCGGGCATTGGATGCCCTGGCGGCGATGCGCAAGGAACTGCCGGACCTGTTGATTGGCGCCGGCACAGTGATCCACGCCGAGCAGTTTCTCGAAGCCCGCGATGCCGGTGCGCAGTTTGCCGTCAGCCCTGGCTGCACTGAACGTCTGGCGGCGGCGGCAGAGGATTCCGGCCTGCCGTATCTGCCGGGTGTGATGACGCCGTCCGAGGTGCTGCTGGCGCTGGAATACGGCTACCGCTCGCTCAAGCTGTTTCCGGCCGATGGCGCCACCAGCATCAAGATGCTCAAGAGCTTCAAGGGCCCGTTTACCGGTATTCGCTTCTGCCCAACCGGCGGGGTAACCCCGGATAACCTGCTGGGCTTCCTGCGCTTGCCCAACGTGGCCTGTGTCGGCGGCACCTGGATCGCGCCAAGTAACCTGGTACGCGCACGTGCCTGGGATCAGATCACCCAGCTGGCCGCCGAGGCGCGCGCCCTGGCCGGTAGCCTGGAGCAGTCGGCATGAGCTGGGAGCTGAGCAATCCCTTTGTCATTGATATTCAGGTCACGGCCGAGGACATCGACGGCCTTGGCCATGCCAATAATGCGGTCTACGTCAGCTGGTTGGAGCGCTGCGCCTGGCGCCATTCGCAGTTTTTGGGGCTGGACCTGGCTGAGTATCGCCGCCTCGACCGCGCCATGGCCGTGCTGCGCCATGAGATCGACTACCTGGCCAGCGCCTACGAAGACCAGCAGCTGCAGATGGCTACCTGGATCGTCGAGTCCGATCAGCGCTTGAAGATGGACCGACGCTTCCAGCTGATTCGCCCCGAAGATGGCATGACCCTGCTGCGGGCGAAAACCACCTTTGTCTGCATCGAACTGTCCAGCGGTAAGCCCAAGCGTATGCCGCCAGAGTTTGTTGAGGGTTATGGCGCTGCTTTGCAACCCCCATTTCCCATGGAACTGTGATGCGCCGTTGGGCTAATGCCTGAGCGTTTCACCATCACGCCGCGTACACTACGCGGCGTTTTTCTACCTGCGACTTTTAGCCGAAGCGCAGCACCGCATTTTCAAGAGATTGCCTATGCAAATCGCCCTGGCCCCGATGGAGGGGTTGGTCGACGAAATCCTTCGCGATGTGCTCACTCAGGTGGGCGGCATCGATTGGTGTGTGACGGAATTTATCCGGGTGACCGAGCGGGTATTGCCCGTCAGCACCTATGAGAAGCTCGCGCCTGAATTGTTCTGCGGCGCGCAAACGGCCGCCGGCACGCCGCTGCGCGTGCAGTTCCTCGGCTCCGATCCAGCCTGCCTGGCCGACAACGCGGCGTTTGCCTGCACCCTCGGCGCGCCCGTGATCGACCTCAACTTCGGCTGCCCGGCCAAGACGGTGAATAAGTCCCGTGGCGGCGCGGTATTGCTCAAAGAGCCCGAGTTGCTGCATGCCATCGTCCGTGAAGTGCGTCGTGCGGTGCCAGCCGCGATTCCGGTCACGGCGAAAATGCGCCTGGGTTTTGATCACAAGGACTATGCCCTGGAGTGTGCCGAGGCGCTGGCCGAGGGCGGCGCGGCGCAGATCGTGGTACACGCGCGGACCAAGGTTGAAGGCTACAAGCCGCCGGCGCATTGGGAATGGGTGGCGCGGGTGCAGGACGCAGTGAAGGTGCCGGTATTTGCCAATGGCGAGATCTGGACCCTGGATGACTGGCGGCGTTGCCGTGAGGTCAGTGGGGTTGAGGACATCATGCTCGGTCGTGGCCTGGTGGCGCGTCCTGACCTGGCCCGGCAGATTGCCGCTGCCAGGGCAGGGCAGGACGCGGTTGCCATGAGTTGGGCTGAGTTGCAGCCGCTGCTTGCGGATTTCTGGCTGCAGGCGCGGCGCAAAATGTCACCACGCTACGCACCGGGTCGGCTCAAACAGTGGTTGGCCATGCTGACCCGCAGCTACCCCGAAGCCACCGAGCTGTTCAACCTGCTGCGCCGCGAAAACGACTGTCTGCGCATTGATGGCTTGCTCGGTATCCAGTTTGCCGAGGTAGAGCCTGTCGAGCAGGTTAGTGCCTGACGATCTGCCAGCCCTTACTGCCGCTGTGGCGCTGTGCACAACATGCAGCACTTGAAATTTTTCTGAGTCACCACATGTTCAGTGGTGTGGGATGCCGAAGTCGGGTCCTGCGCTTATTCACTCGCTGAACCTCAGGAGATTTTTATGAGCACTGCATTTTCCATGACACCGCTGTTCCGTCAGTCCGTTGGCTTCGACCGGTTTAATGATCTGTTCGAGTCGGCCATGCGCAACGAGGCAGGTAGCAGCTATCCACCCTATAACGTCGAGAAGTATGCCGACGATCAATACCGCATCGTGGTTGCGGCTGCGGGCTTCCAAGAGGACGATTTGGAGCTGCAGGTCGAGCGCGGCGTGTTGACCGTTAGCGGTGGCAAGCGCGATACCAGCGCCGAGAACGTCACCTACCTGTACCAGGGCATCGCTCAGCGCGCCTTCAAACTGTCGTTCCGCTTGGCCGACCATATCGAGGTCAAGGCTGCCAGCCTGGTCAACGGCCTGCTGAATATCGACCTGGTGCGTATCGTGCCGGAAGAGGCAAAAGCCAAGCGCATTCCAATTGGTGCTGGTCGCACTGTGCTGCAGAGCTAAGCAGCGTTGCGGTTAACAACAAGGGCACCTGCGGGTGCCCTTGTTGTTTTACAGGGGCGCCGGTATGCGGTTGTCGTGCAGCAACTGGCGGAACTGCTGCAGTGGCACTGGCCGGCTGAACAGGTAGCCCTGATAGTGGTGACAGCCCTGTTGCTGGAGAAACTCCAACTGATCGACCTGTTCAACCCCTTCGGCAATCATGCCCAAGCCCAGGCTGCGGGCCATGGCGACGATTGCGCGGATAATCTCGGCATCGTTGGCATCCAAGGTGGCGTCGCGCACGAACGACTGATCAATCTTCAGCACATCCACCGGCAGGCGCTTGAGGTAGGTCAGCGAGCTGTAGCCGGTGCCAAAATCGTCCATGGCGAAGGTTACACCGAGGCGTTTGAGGCGATTCATCTTGGCGATGGTGTCGTCGATGTTCTGGATCACGATGCCTTCGGTGATTTCCAGTTTGAGCATCTGCGGCGGCAGGTGGCTGTTGGTCAGGCTGCTTTCTACTCGGTCAACAAAGTCATGCTGACGGAACTGTCGAGGGCTGATGTTGACGCATAGGCTGAACTGCGCGGCGTTGACCGTGCCCTGCTCAATCAGGCGGGCGCAGGCGTGGCAGGCTTCGGCAAGTACCCATGCGCCGACTTCAAGAATCAGCCCGCTTTCTTCGAGCACATGGATAAACAGCGCCGGCGACTGCGGCCCGAGGGTTGGGTGCATCCAGCGCAAGAGGGCTTCGGCCCCGATAATCTGGTTGTTCCGTGCATCTACCTGAGGCTGAAAGTACAACTCGAATTCACCCCGGGCGAGCGCCAGACGCAGGTCGTTTTCCAGGCGCAGGCGCTCGCTGGCAGCCTTCTGCATGGTGTTGCGAAATAGTTGGATGCAGTTGCGGCCCGAATCTTTGGCCCTGTACAGGGCGATATCCGCACGCTTGAGCACATCGGATGGTGTATCGCCGTGGTCAGGCACCAGGGCGATGCCAATGCTGGGCGTTACTTGCAGTTGGTGGCCGTCGAGCAGCATGGGTTCGGCGAGTAAGTGGCGCAGTTTTTCTGCCAGGGTGCGGACCTGTTGCACGACCTTTGAACGCTTGCCTTCCAGGCCGGAAATCAGGACGACAAACTCGTCGCCACCCAGGCGTGCCACCGTGTCTTCCTGGCGTACGCTGGACTCCAAACGTGCCGTCACCAGCTTGAGCACCGCATCGCCGACGGGATGGCCGAGTGAGTCGTTGATGTGTTTGAAGTGGTCCAGGTCAATAAATAGCAGGGCGCCACGCAGTTCGTGGCGTTTGAGCAGGGCGATTTGCTGGGTCAGGCGATCAAGCAGCAGTGCACGGTTGGGCAGGTTAGTCAGCGAGTCGTGGTAAGCCAGGTGCTGCACCTGAGCCTGGGCTTCCTTGAGCTCGCTGATATCGCGGGCGGTGAGCAGCAGGCAGGGCGTGTTGTTTAGCTCGATGGGTTCAACCGATACCTCAACCAGCTTGATCGTGCCGTCGCGGTGCTTGCCGTGCATTTCCATGTGGTAGACATGACCGTCGCGCTGCAGCCGCTGGATCATCGCGTCACGCTCAGCCAGGTCTGCCCAGACATTGAGCTCCATGGCGCTGCGCCCTATCACCTCGTCAATGTTGTAGCCGGTTAGGCGACCGAAACCTTCGTTGACTTCGATATAGCGGCCGCTGTCGCGTTCGGTAATGGTGATGGCGTCGGGGCTTGAGTGGAACGCCAGGGCGAACTTCTCCTGGCTGGCTTGCAGCGCTGCTTGGGCTTTTTGCCGTTCACTGATGTCACGGAAGGTGGTGAGGATGCAGGGTTGGTTATTCAGCAGTAGGGGTCTGGTGGACACCACGCAGGTGATCACGCGCCCTTGTTTATCCAGGTAATCCGCCACTTCGTTATGCAGGCTCTTATCGCGTTCGAGCTTGTCGTAGAGCGCGGTTCGCACGTCGAGGTTGGCCCAGAAGTTCAGCTCGGTCATGCGCCGGCCGATAATTTCCTCGGGCTGCCAGCCGAAGGCCTGGCTGAAGCTTGAGTTGATTTCCATGGCCACGCCGTCAGGCAGGGTGGTCAGGGCGACGGGGTCGGGGCTGGCTTGGAACAGGTTGGCGAATTTGGCCTCAGAAGCTGCCAGGCGTTGTTCGCGGCGCACACGCTCACTGATATCGATGAGGATGCCGGCCATGCGTTCAGGCTTGCCGTCGGCGTCGCGGTAGAGCTTGGCGGTGCTTTCCAGGTAATGCACCTCCTTGTTGCCGTATACCGCGCGGTAGGTGACCTGGTAATCCTCGGTGAGTCCCTGCGCCAAGTTATTGAAGTACTTGCGCATGGCGTGACGGTCTTCCAGTGGGACGCAGCTGAAGAACTTGCGGAAGTCGTCATGGAAGGGCTCATCTTCCAAACCGTGTAGTTTGGAGGCGCGCGCAGAGCCAAACAGCATGTTGCTTGGGATGTGCCAGTCCCAAGTGCCGAGGTCGGCCGAATCCAGGGCCAGATTCAGGCGCTCCTGGCTGTCGTGAAGATCACGCTCCTGCTGGCGTTGCTGGGTAATGTCACGCAGCGACAGAACCAGGCATGGAATGCCATCCAGGATAATTTCGCCGCCAAACAGCAGATTCCGGCGAATACTGCCGTCGCGGTGGTAGAGCGGTACTTCCAAGCCGTTGAGGGTGTTGCTTTTGACCGCGTCCATCATCCGTTGGCGATCTTTGAGGCAGGCCCAGATGCCCATTTCCAGCGAGGTGCGGCCCAGAGTTTGTTCACTGGTCCAGCCGAATTGACGTTCGAAACCTGCGTTGATTTCGATAAAGCGGCCGCTGGATTTCTCCGTGATAACCACCGCGTCCGGGCTGTAATTAAAGGCCTGGGCGAACTTTTCCTCACTGCTGCGCAGCGCCTGTTCGCGGGCTTGCTGGTTGCTGATGTCGCGGATGACGCCAATGACACGCTGCTTGCCATCGGCGTCCAGTTGCAGGCTGCCGCTGATCTCCAGCCAGTGCAAGCTGCCGTCCGGCCAGCGAATACGGTGGCGGAAGGCACGGTTGCTGGGGTTACCGGCCAGCAGTTGTTCAAACAGGCGCAGAATATCTGGGCGGTCTTCCTCGGGAATCAGCTCGATATAGTCGATGCGTTTTTCCAGCGGTTGCTTGGGGTCGAGGCCGAACAGCGCCTGGGCGCCTCGTGACCAGCTGACGCGGCCGCTTTCGATGTCCCAGTACCAAGTGCCCAGTTTGGCGCCGTTAAGGGCGCGCAACAGGCGCGGGGCATCGTTCCAGGCGTTTTCGAATTCGGCAGGATCCAATGCCGGGATAAACGGCAGTGGCGGACGGCGATCACTGGATTTAGCCACGACCAACTCTTCCTTTGTATGCGTGGGTTTCCTGGTCGCTGGCTGAGCTACGGGGCTGAGTCATGCAGAAACCTTTCTTATCGTTATAAGCCCACGTTAGCCCCTAGTCGCTGGCCATTGCAAGGCCATCACGCTGAGCATCCAGCAGGTTCATAAAGGCCCGCGCGGCGTTGGAAAGGGTGCGCTCAGTGTGGCTGATATAGCCCAGCTGACGGGTCAGCTGGATGCCCGGTAATGGCAGGCGCGCGACCTGATCATCGAGCATAGTGCGCGGCAGCACGCTCCAGGCCAGGCCGATGGAAACCATCATCTTGATGGTTTCCAGGTAGTTGGTGCTCATGACGATATTCGGCGTCAGCCCCTGGGCCTCGAAAAGGCGTCGCACAATGTGGTGGGTAAAGGTGTTGCCACCGGGAAATACCGCCGGGTGATGCGCCACATCGGCCAGGCTGATCGCCTTGCTACGTGCCAGTGGATGCTCGGGGGCAGCGACGAAATCCAGCGGGTCGTCCCATACGGCCACCGCATGAACCGGCTCGCGGGTTTCCGGGGCGAGGGTGATTACTGCCAGCTCGGCGCGGCCATGCAGCACTTCTTCATAGGCCACTTCGGAGTCGAGAAACTGGATATCCAGCGCCACCTGCGGATGCGCCCTGGTAAATGCGCGCAGCAGCGGTGGTAGGCGGTGTAGGCCAATGTGGTGGCTGGTGGCCAGGGTCAGGCGACCGCTGATCTCGCCATTCAGGTTGGTCAGCGCGCGGCGCGTATCATCAAGCACATTGAGTATCTGGTAGGCCCGCGGCAGTAAGGCGCGGCCCGCCTCGGTCAGGCTGACCTCGCGGCCCAGTCGATCGAACAGGCGCACACTCAGCTGCTGCTCCAGGCTGGCGATGCGTTTGCTCACCGCTGGCTGGGTAAGGTGCAGGCGTTCCGCCGCTTCGGAGAAGCTGCCCAGCTCGGCGATGGCAATAAATGCATTGAGGGTGGCGAGATCCATGCGGCTGTTCCTGGCAGTGGGTGGGGCGCAATAGGCGCTGCTCAAGCTTACTTGTATTCCAGTGAGGAATCCTTTGGATGAAAAATATGAATTTGAGTAATTTAATTCAAGCCCATAGGATTACCCCATAAGCCAAAGGGCTATTTGCCCAGGCATAGAAAGACGCTGATGAGGGAACCGCTGATGGCCGGCAAAACGCTGTACGACAAGCTCTGGGAAATGCACGAAGTGAAGCGCCGCGACGATGGTTCGTCGCTGATCTACATCGACCGGCATATCCTCCACGAAGTGACCTCGCCCCAGGCCTTTGAGGGCTTGCGTCTGGCCAGCCGTAAACCGTGGCGCATCGACGCCAACATCGCCACCCCGGACCACAACGTGCCGACCACCAAGGCCGAGCGTCAGGGCGGCCTGGAAGCCATCGCCGATGAAGTGTCGCGGATTCAGGTGCAAACCCTGGACGAGAACTGCGATGACTTCGGCATCCTCGAATTCAAGATGAACGACATTCGTCAGGGCATCGTTCACGTAGTTGGCCCAGAGCAGGGCGCCACCTTGCCGGGCATGACCGTGGTCTGCGGCGACTCGCACACCTCCACCCATGGCGCCTTCGGTGCGCTGGCCCATGGCATCGGCACCTCTGAGGTCGAGCATGTGCTCGCCACCCAGTGCCTGGTGGCCAAGAAGATGAAGAACATGCAGGTGCTGGTCGAAGGCAAGCTGCCGTTCGGCGTGACCGCCAAAGACATCGTGCTGGCCGTGATCGGCAAAATCGGCACCGCCGGCGGTAACGGCCATGCGTTGGAGTTTGCTGGCAGCGCAATCCGCGATCTGTCGCTGGAAGGGCGCATGACCATCTGCAACATGTCCATCGAGGCCGGTGCCCGCGTGGGCCTGGTGGCGGTGGACGAGAAGACCATCGCCTACGTCGAAGGTCGCCCGTTTGCCCCGAAAGGCGCCGATTGGGCCGCCGCTGTGGCGCAGTGGAAGGATCTGGTGTCCGACGCCGATGCGCATTTCGACACCGTAGTTGAGCTGCGCGCTGAAGACATCAAACCGCAAGTCAGCTGGGGCACTTCGCCGGAAATGGTGCTGGCGGTTGACCAGAACGTGCCGGACCCGGCTGCCGAAAGCGACCCGGTGAAGAAGGATTCGATCATCCGCGCCCTGAAATACATGGGCTTGCAGGCCAATCAGGCGATCACCGATATCCAGCTCGATCGCGTATTTATCGGCTCCTGCACCAACTCGCGTATCGAAGACCTGCGTGCCGCTGCTGAAGTGGCCAAGGGCCGCAAGGTCGCCAGTACGATCAAGCAGGCGATGGTGGTGCCGGGTTCCGGCTTGGTCAAAGCCCAGGCGGAACAGGAAGGTTTGCACCACATCTTTATCGAAGCCGGTTTTGAATGGCGCGAGCCGGGCTGCTCCATGTGCCTGGCGATGAATCCGGACAAACTCGGCAGTGGCGAGCATTGCGCGTCCACCTCCAACCGCAACTTCGAAGGCCGTCAGGGTGCCGGTGGACGTACTCACCTGGTCAGCCCGGCGATGGCGGCGGCGGCGGCAGTGACCGGTCGCTTTATCGATGTGCGCGAATTGATCCAGGCCTAAGGAGCTGACGATGAAAGCCTTTACCCAACACACCGGCCTGGTTGCACCGCTCGATCGCGCCAACGTCGACACTGACCAGATCATCCCCAAGCAGTTCTTGAAGTCGATCAAGCGTACTGGCTTCGGCCCGAACCTGTTCGATGAATGGCGCTACCACGATGTCGGCCAGCCGAATCAGGACAACTCCAAGCGCCCGGTGAATCAGGAGTTCGTACTGAACTTCGCTCGTTACCAAGGTGCCAGCGTGCTGCTGGCGCGGGAAAACTTCGGTTGCGGCTCCAGCCGTGAGCACGCGCCTTGGGCGCTTGAGGAATACGGTTTCCGCACGATCATCGCGCCGAGCTTTGCCGATATCTTCTTCAACAACAGCTTCAAGAACGGCCTGCTGCCGATCATCCTCAAAGAAGATGAGGTCGATGCGCTGTTCCAGCAGGCGGAAGCCACTGTCGGCTATCAGCTGACTGTCGACCTGGCCGCGCAAACCGTGACCCGTCCGGATGGCGTGCTGTACAGCTTCGAGGTTGATGCCTTCCGCAAGCATTGCCTGCTCAATGGCCTGGACGACATCGGCCTGACCCTGCAGGACAGCGACGCGATCAAGACCTTTGAAAGCACTTACCAGCAGCGCAGCCCCTGGCTGTTCGGCGCTATCAAGTAATCAGTGGGCGAGTGCATGTGTCACTTGCCGATTTAATGAGTTGAGAAAAGTATGTCCAAGCAGATTCTGATTCTCCCCGGTGACGGTATTGGCCCGGAAATCATGGCCGAAGCGGTCAAGGTGCTGAACCTGGCTAACGATAAGTACAACCTGGGTTTCGAACTGAGCTTCGATGACCTTGGTGGGGCGGCCATCGACCGTTATGGCGTGCCGCTGGCCGATGAAACGCTGGACCGCGCCAAGGCTGCTGACGCAATCCTGCTCGGTGCTGTCGGTGGCCCGAAGTGGGACGCTATTGATCCGGCTATCCGCCCGGAGCGTGGCCTGCTGAAAATTCGCTCGCAGCTGGGGCTGTTCGGCAACCTGCGTCCGGCGATTCTCTATCCGCAGCTGGCCGATGCCTCCAGCCTCAAGCGCGAAATCGTCGCGGGTCTGGACATTCTGATCGTGCGTGAGCTGACCGGCGGCATCTATTTCGGTCAGCCGCGTGAAAGCAAAGTGCTGGAAAACGGCGAGCGCATGGCCTACGACACCCTGCCGTACAGCGAGAGTGAAATCCGCCGTATCGCCCGCGTCGGCTTCGACATGGCCCGCGTGCGTGGCAAGAAGCTTTGCTCGGTGGACAAGGCCAACGTGCTGGCTTCCAGCCAACTCTGGCGTGCCGTGGTGATTGAAGTGGCCAAGGACTACCCGGACGTTGAACTCAGCCACATGTACGTGGACAACGCCGCCATGCAGCTGGTGCGCGCACCGAAGCAGTTCGACGTGATGGTCACCGACAACATGTTCGGCGACATCCTTTCGGACGAGGCCTCCATGCTCACCGGCTCCATCGGCATGCTGCCGTCGGCGTCGCTGGATGCCAACAACAAGGGCATGTACGAACCGTGCCACGGCAGCGCGCCGGATATCGCCGGGCAGGGAGTTGCCAACCCGTTGGCGACCATTCTGTCGGTGTCGATGATGCTGCGTTACAGCTTCAATCAGACGGTCGCGGCTGATGCCATCGAGTTGGCCGTGAGCAAGGTGCTCGATCAGGGCCTGCGCACCGGCGATATCTTCAGCGCGGGTACAACCAAGGTCGGCACGGCGGCAATGGGTGATGCGGTAGTCGAAGCGCTGCGTAGTCTGTAATCTTCCTGGCCCGCCGGAGGTCTCCGGTGGTCAGCTTATATAGGTGTAGTGGTTATGAAACGTGTAGGTCTGATCGGTTGGCGCGGCATGGTCGGTTCCGTGCTGATGCAACGCATGCTGGAAGAGCAGGATTTCGACTTAATCGAGCCGGTGTTCTTCACCACCTCCAATGTCGGCGGCCAAGGCCCCGCGATTGGCAAGGAAACGGCGCCCTTGAAGGACGCCTACAGCATTGACGAGCTGAAAAGCCTGGACGTGATTCTCACCTGCCAAGGTGGCGACTACACCAGTGAAGTCTTCCCCAAGCTGCGCGAAGCCGGCTGGCAGGGTTACTGGATCGATGCCGCCTCATCGCTGCGCATGGATGACAACTCGGTCATCGTGCTCGACCCGGTTAACCGCAAGGTGATTGATCAGCAGCTGGATGCCGGCACCAAGAACTACATCGGCGGCAACTGCACCGTCAGCCTGATGCTGATGGCGCTGGGCGGTCTGTATGAGGCTGGCCTGGTCGAGTGGATGAGTGCCATGACCTATCAGGCGGCCAGCGGTGCTGGTGCGCAGAACATGCGTGAGCTGATCAAGCAGATGGGTGCAATCAACGCCTCGGTAGCTGATGAACTGGCCGACCCGGCTAGCGCCATTTTGGATATCGACCGCAAAGTGGCCGAAGCCATGCGCGGCGAATCCTTCCCGGTCGACAACTTCGGTGTGCCGCTGGCCGGCAGCCTTATTCCTTACATCGACAAGGAGCTGCCGAACGGGCAGAGCCGTGAAGAGTGGAAGGGTCAGGCAGAAACCAACAAGATCCTCGGCCGCTTCAAGAGCCCGATCCCGGTCGACGGCCTGTGTGTGCGCATCGGTGCCATGCGTTGCCACAGCCAGGCGCTGACCATCAAGCTGAACAAGGATGTGCCGCTGTCGGACATCGAAGGCCTGATCAGCCAGCACAACCCCTGGGTCAAATTGGTACCGAACCAGCGTGAAGCGAGCATCCGCGAGCTGGGTCCGACTGCTGTGACCGGTACACTGAGCGTACCTGTCGGCCGTCTGCGCAAGCTCAACATGGGCTCGCAGTACCTCGGCGCGTTCACCGTCGGTGACCAGCTGCTGTGGGGCGCGGCCGAGCCGCTGCGACGCATGCTGCGCATCCTGCTGGAGCGTTAATCACGCTGCGCTGATACGTAAACCGGTTGACTAAAAGGGGCGGGCTGTTGGGCATTCGAGTCAAATCGAGCGCCCGGCAGTCCGCTCCTTTGCATTTGGTGGGGGCGGCTATACAGTGCTGGGTTTATTTATTCGAGCCTTGCCATGACACGTACTTTTGATATTGCCGTAATCGGCGCCACCGGCAGTGTTGGCGAAACCTTGGTGCAGCTGCTGGAAGAGCGCGAGTTTCCGGTGACTAATCTGCACTTGGTAGCCAGCGGTGAGTCAGCCGGGCGTTCCTTGTCTTACAAGGGCAAGAACCTACGCGTACGCGATCTGGAAACCTTCGATTTTGCCAGCGTGCGGCTGGTGTTCTTTGCTGCTGGCAGCAAAGTGACGCAGAAGTATGCCTCGCAAGCCGCTGCGGCTGGCTGCGCAGTGATTGATCTGGCCAGTGGTTTGCCCGCCGCCCAGGCGCCACGAGTGATTCCCGAGGTCAATCCTGTAGTCTTAGCGAGCTTGACGGCGCCTTATCTGTTGACCAGCCCAAGCGCCCCGGGTGTTGCACTGGCCGCGGTGCTAGCGGCGTTGCCTGAGCAAGTGCGTATTCAGCGGGTGACTGTGACGGCCTGCCTGGCGGTTTCCAGTCGCGGGCGGGAAGGGGTGTCCGAGTTGGCGCGGCAAACCGCCGAGCTGCTCAATGGCCGAGCATTCGAGCCGCAGCTGTTTGATCGGCAAATGGCCTTCAATCTGCTGGCGCAGGTCGAACAGACCGATAGCGCAGGGCACGCAGCGCTAGAGCGGCAGATTGCCGGCGAGCTCAAGGAGTTGCTGGCATTGCCCGATTTGCAGGTTGCGGTGACCTGTATCCAGGTTCCGGTGTTCTTTGGCGACAGCCTGAACGTTTCAGTGCAGACCGAGTCGGCCATCGACCTTACGCAGGTATACGCTGCTCTGGACGCCGCGCCGGCTCTGGAATTGGTGCAAATGGATGATTATCCGACCGCGGTCGGCGACGCCGTCGGCCAGGATGTGGTCTATGTTGGCCGAGTGCGCGCCGGTTTGGCTGATCCTGCTGAACTCAATTTGTGGATTGCGTCTGATAACGTGAGAAAAGGCGCGGCGCTAAATGCTGTGCAATTGGCCGAGTTGTTGATAAAACACTATCTGTAAAAGATACTTACCAAGAAATTTGAAGAATCTTTCGAGCTTGGCAATACTGGCTGAGTTGATTGCTGGATGGGGTTGCGTCTTCGGGCGTAGTAGGCAGCAATTATCAACATCCTCTCGCTGGTCGAGAAAAAAAGATAAAACAAGGGATAACGCTATGGTTCGGGTTCGCAAACTGGTGCTGGCAATCGCAGCTGCTTCGGCGCTGTCATCCGGTATGGCGCACGCGCTGGGGCTGGGTGAGGTGACCCTGCAATCGGCGCTCAATCAGCCGTTAGTGGCTGAGATTGAGTTGCTGGAAGTTCGTGACCTGGCTTCCAACGAAGTTATACCGACCCTAGCGTCCCCGGAAGCATTCACTAAAGCCGGCGTTGATCGTCAGTTCTTCCTGACTGACCTGAAATTCACCCCGGTGCTCAAGCCCAATGGCAAAAGCGTCATTCGGGTGACCTCCAGCAAACCCATGCGTGAGCCTTACCTGAACTTCCTGGTTGAAGTGCTCTGGCCGAATGGCCGTTTGTTGCGTGAATACACCGTGTTGCTGGATCCGCCGCTGTATACCCCGCAGAGTGTTATTCCTGCTGCCGCGCAAATGCCTGTAGCTGCACCAGCGCCTGCGCCACGTGTGCAAGCTCCTGCTCCGCGCCCGGCCTCAGCTGCCGTTAAGCCTGTAGCGCCAACAGCTCCAGCAGCACCTGTTGCGCCAGCGGCCAAACCGCTGGAAGGCAATGAATACAAAACCACCGCCAACGACACCCTCTGGGAAATTGCCCAGCGAGCGCGTGCTGGTGGCAGCGTGCATCAGGCCATGTTGGCGATTCAGGACTTGAATCCGGATGCCTTTATCGGCGGCAACATCAACCGCCTTAAAAGTGGTCAGGTGTTGCGTCTACCCGATGAGCAACAAGTCAAGAGCCGTGCCCAGGGCGAAGCCCTGGCTCAGGTTGCCGAGCAGAATGCAGCCTGGCGTGAAGGCCGCAGCGTTGCTGCCAGCGCGCGTCAGCTGGATGCCACCAAACGCACCAGCGCCGCCGCGACTCCAGCCAAGGTTGAAACTGGCGATAGCCTGAAACTGGTTGCTGCTGACAGTGGTAAAGCCACTACTGGCAGCGACAAGGGCGCAGCCGACAGCAAAGCGCTAACTGACAAATTGGCCGTGACCCAGGAAAGCCTGGACTCCAGTCGTCGTGAAAATGATGAGCTGAAAGGCCGCATGACAGACCTGCAGAGCCAGCTCGACAAGCTCCAGCGTCTGATTCAGTTGAAAGACGACCAAATGGCCAAACTGCAGGCTGATCTTGCTGCGCAAGGCCAAGCCCCAGCTGTTGCACCTGCCGCCCCAGTAGCACCGGTAGCTGAGGCCCCGGCTACTCCGGTTGAGCCTGCGCCAGAGGCCGCGCCACAGGATCCAGCTGCTGCTACTCCCGTAGTGCCGGCTGCTACACCTGAAACGGATTTTAACTACAGCGAAGAGCCCGCTGCCCAGCCGGAGACCGTAGCGCCTGTTGCGGTAGAGCCCGCGCCGATTGCTGCTCCTGAGCCAGCTCCGGTCACACCTGTTGCTGAAGCACCGGTAGTGGCTGAGCCGCAAGCTGAAAGCAGCACCCTTGATGATTTGTTGGCTAACCCGATTTTGCTGGGCGCTGCAGGTGGTGGTGCACTGCTGATATTGCTGGTGGCGCTGATGATGCTGTCGCGCCGCAATGCACTGAAAGAAGCCGAGCTGCAGGAAAGCTTGGTAGCTGATGACGACCCGTCCGATCTGGATGCTGGTCTGGACCTTCAGGATGACAGCTTTGCTGGCATGGCTGATGAGCTGGATGGTCAGCAAACCGATCTGCCGAGCGAAGAACGCGTGACTGCGCAAACTGGCGATGCGTTGGGCGAGGCTGATATCTACATTGCCTACGGTCGCTTCCCTCAGGCTGCTGAACTACTACAAAGCGCCATCAATGATGAACCTCAGCGCAGTGATCTGCGTTTGAAATTGATGGAAGTCTATGCCGAGATGGGTGACCGTAATGGTTTCGCCCGTCAGGACAGCGAGCTGCGTGAGATTGGTGGCAGTGCTGCAGAGCTTGATCAGATCAAAGCGCGCTATCCGGCCATGGCAGTTGCAGCCGGTGCTGGCTTTGCCGCCGCCGCAGCTGCAGCTGCAGAAGAGAATTTAGACAGCTTCAGTCTGGATGATCTTGCTCTGGACGAGCCTAGCCCGAAAGCCGCTGCTGGCGATCAAGACGATGCATTCGATCTGAGCCTGGATGATCTCGAGTCTGAGCTGGATCGTGATCTGCAGGCTGCCGGTAACTCGGCCTCATTGGATGATCTGGATAGCTTGTCACTTGATGACGATCTGGACTTCAGCTCGCCGGTTGAGCAAGCCGACAGCAAGGATGATGACCTGGGTTTTGATCTGAGCCTACCTGAAAGCAGTGATAGCAGTCTTGACCTGAGCGGCGATTTGGCTGACTTCAGTTTGGATCTGGATACTCCGGCCAAGCCTGCGGCAGCTGCCGAAGATGACTTCCTGCTGAGTCTGGATGACGAGCTAAGTGCAGCGCCGGTCGCAGCTGAGTCAGGTTTTGATCTGCCGAGTGAGCAAGCGGGTGGTGATTTCGACTTATCGGCTGATTTCGATCTGTCGCTGAATGATGAGGTGCCTGCGCAGCCATCAAGCGACAGTTTCGCTGCTCAGTTGGATGAAGTTAGCGCTGAGCTGGACCTGTTGTCTGATGACTTGGATCAGCCAGCGGATCTGGGTATGCCGGCAAGCACTGCTTCATCTGGTATGGATAATGACGATGACTTCGACTTTCTCTCGGGTACCGACGAGACAGCAACCAAGCTCGATCTGGCGCGTGCCTACATCGACATGGGTGATACCGAAGGTGCTCGCGATATCCTCGATGAAGTCATCACCGAAGGTAACGAAGGTCAGCAAAGTGAAGCGCGTGAGCTGATCGCTAAATTGGTTTGATACATGTCTGATGGTCATACTACAACGGCAGCCGAATCGGCTGCCGTTGGCGTTTTCAAGATAGCCCTGGGTGTCGAGTACAAAGGTTCGCGCTATCGCGGTTTTCAGCGTCAGCGTGCAGGTGTGCCTTCAATTCAGGAATCGCTGGAAAAAGCCCTGTCGAAAGTCGCTGGCGGCGTTCCCGTAACCCTGAGCTGTGCCGGGCGTACCGATGCACTGGTGCATGCCAGTGCTCAGGTGGTGCATTTCAGTACGCCGGTCGATCGTTCCATGCATGCCTGGGTCATGGGCGCGAACATGAATCTGCCCGGTGATATCAGCGTGACGTGGGCGAAATCGATGCCGGCGCACTTTGATGCGCGTTTTTGCGCTCAGGCGCGGCGTTACCGTTATGTGATCTATAACGACCAGATTCGCCCGGCGCATATGGCCGAAGAGGTCACGTGGAATCATCGGCCGCTGGATATCGAGCGCATGCGCCAAGCCGCACAGTGTTTTATCGGTACCCATGATTTCAGTGCGTTCCGCGCGCGGCAATGTCAGGCCAAGTCGCCGATCAAAACGGTGCATCACCTCGAGTTATTGCAGCACGGACGGTTTATCGTGCTGGATATCCGCGCCAATGCCTTTCTGCATCATATGGTGCGCAATATCGCCGGGGTGCTGATGACCGTTGGCGCGGGCGAGCGGCCGGTGGAGTGGGCGCAGGAAGTGCTGGAAACCCGTGTGCGACGTACCGGTGGAGTGACTGCGCACCCTTATGGTTTGTATTTGGTGCAGGTTGATTACCCCGAGGAGTTCGACTTGCCCAAACGCTACTTGGGGCCGCACTTTCTTTCCGGCTTGCCTGATGTGGCGGCTGACGCCTGAAAGGCTATTTGCTAGCATCCGGCTTCCACTGAATTTATCGAGGTCATCCTGTTGTCAGCCGTTCGCAGCAAGATTTGTGGCATTACCCGCATAGAGGACGCATTGTCGGCTGTTGAGGCGGGCGCTGATGCAATTGGCCTGGTGTTCTATGCCAAGAGCCCGCGCGCCGTCACGCTGCATCAAGCGCGCTCGATCATTGCTGCTTTGCCACCTTTTGTGACCACTGTGGGCCTGTTTGTCGATGCCAGTCGCTGTGAGCTAGGTGAGATTCTCGATGCAGTGCCGCTGGATTTGCTGCAGTTCCATGGCGACGAGAACCCTGAAGACTGTGATGGCTACCATCGCCCCTATATCAAGGCGTTACGGGTCAAGCCGGGCGATGACATTGCTGCGCAGGTGGCGCTGTTCAAGAATGCCAGTGGTGTCCTGCTGGATACCTATGTGCCAGGCATTCCGGGGGGAACGGGGGAGGCCTTCGATTGGTCGCTGGTGCCTCAAGGCTTGAGCAAGCCGGTTATTCTGGCGGGCGGCCTGACGGCTGAGAATGTTGCCCAGGCCATCGCTCAGGTGCGTCCTTATGCCGTAGATGTCAGTGGCGGCGTCGAAAAGACCAAGGGCATCAAGGATGCTGAGAAGATTCGCGCTTTTATGCAGTCGGTAAAGACTGCTTAAGGTGCGCAGGGTTGATGTGACGACGCTGCTGGCTTGGCCGTCCATACCCCTGTTGCAGGTTTGATAAACGCTGCAGGCGGGCGTTTGAGGTGGCGGGTGTGTACTGCGGATAGCTTCACCGGCCCCTGAAACGACTGTACCCATGAATTTTCCCGGTTAGGCCTGGTCGCATTTAGCGCAGCCCGTCCGGTTAACAGCTTTGGAGAGTCAAGAGCATGAGCAACTGGTTGGTAGACAAACTGATCCCATCGATCATGCGTTCCGAGGTCAAAAAGAGTTCGGTGCCCGAAGGCCTGTGGCACAAGTGCCCGTCCTGCGATTCGGTGCTGTACAAGCCTGAGCTGGAAAAGACCCTGGATGTTTGCCCCAAGTGCAATCACCACATGCGTATCGATGCCCGCACGCGCCTGGATATCTTCTTAGATGCTGAAGGACGTGAAGAGCTGGGCGCCGATCTTGAGCCGGTTGATCGCCTGAAGTTTCGCGACAGCAAGAAGTACAAGGATCGCCTTGCTGGCGCGCAAAAGCAGACCGGCGAGAAAGATGCCCTGGTGTCGATTCGCGGCACCCTGGAAGGTATGCCGATTGTGACTTGCGCGTTCGAATTTTCCTTTATGGGTGGTTCGATGGGCGCCATTGTGGGTGAGCGCTTTGTCCGCGCCGCCAATGCCGCTTTGGAGCAGCGTTGCCCACTAGTGTGCTTCTCCGCATCCGGCGGTGCACGCATGCAGGAAGCGCTGATCTCGCTGATGCAGATGGCCAAGACTTCGGCCGTGCTGGCGCGCCTGCGTGAGGAAGGTATTCCATTTATTTCCGTGCTGACTGACCCCGTGTACGGCGGCGTGTCGGCCAGTCTGGCCATGCTCGGTGATGTGATTGTTGCCGAGCCCCGCGCTCTGATTGGCTTTGCTGGCCCGCGGGTGATTGAGCAGACCGTGCGCGAGAAGCTGCCGGAAGGCTTCCAACGCAGTGAATTCCTGTTGGAGCACGGCGCCATCGATATGATCATTCACCGCGCTGAACTGCGTCCGCGTCTCGCGCGTTTGCTGGCTCAGCTGACGGGTCTACCGTCGCCTGTAGCACTGCCGGCGACTGCATGACCGAGCGCTCCCTTGCCGATTGGCTGAGCTATCTGGAGCAGCTGCACCCCAGCGCCATTGATATGGGGCTGGAGCGCTCGCGGATCGTTTTGCAGCGTCTTGGCTTGTCCAAGCTGGCTCCGCATGTGGTTACCGTCACTGGAACCAATGGCAAGGGTTCGACCTGTGCGTTTATTGCCTCGCTGCTGCAAGCGCAGGGCCTCAAAGTCGGTGTCTACAGCTCACCGCACCTGTTGCGTTACAACGAGCGAGTACAGATCGCTGGCGTCGAAGCCACTGACGCCATGCTCTGTGAGGCCTTCGCTGTGGTCGAGGCCGCGCGTGGTGACACCTCACTGACCTATTTCGAAATGGGCACCCTGGCCGCCTTCTGGTTATTCCAGCAAGCTGGTTTGGATGCGCTGGTGCTGGAAGTTGGACTAGGCGGACGCCTGGACGCAGTGAATCTACTGGACGCCGATATCGCTCTGGTTACCAGCATCGGCATCGACCACGCCGACTGGCTGGGTGATACCCGTGAGTCGGTGGCTTTTGAGAAGGCTGGTATTTTCCGTGCTGGAAAACCTGCTCTGTGTGGCGATCTTGAGCCGCCGCAGCCGCTGCTTGATCAAGTGGCACTGCTCGATACTCCATTCTTTCTGCGTGGCCGTGACTATGACCTGAGTCTGAATGCGCAGGATTGGTCCTGGTACGGCCTCAATCATCAAGGCGAAGTGCTGAAGCTGGCCCACTTGCCGCTGCTCGACCTGCCCATGGAAAACGCTGCCCTAGCTCTGCAGGCGTATGCAGTGATGCAGCTGCCCTGGCAGCCTGAGGTAATCAGTCAGGCGTTGCAGCAGACCCGGGTGACCGGGCGTCTAGATCGCAGAAGCCTCAATTGGCAGGGTAAGTCACTCACACTGCTGCTCGATGTTGGGCATAATCCCCATGCTGCCGAGTATCTCGCTCAGCGTTTGGCCAGCCGTTCGCTAGCAGGTCAGCGCCTGGCCGTGTTTGGTTTGCTGGCTGACAAGGACCTGCCCGGTGTAGTGGCGCCGTTGTTAAGCGAAGTGGACAGTTGGGCGGTGGCGGCTTTGCCGACCAGTCGCACGCGTGCAGCCAGCGAGCTGCAGGCGCATCTGCATAACAGCGGTGCGCAAGTGGCTGCTTACACCAGTGTGCAGGCAGCGCTTGAAGCTCAGTGTGAGCAGGCTTCGGATGGGGATGAAGTGCTGCTGTTTGGATCTTTCTACTGCGTGGCCGAGGCCCTGGATTGGCTGGCCCGCCAAGCCAATGGGGGCGTGCAGGATGGCTTTGCTGGATAAGGGATTGAAGCAGCGCATGGTCGGTGCGCTGGTATTGCTGGCGCTGGCAGTTATTTTCCTGCCAATGCTGTTGTCGCGTGAGGATGAGTCGCAGCGCGTGCAGGTAGACGCGCCTGAAATGCCGGCGGCTCCCCAGGCTCCCGAAGTTGAATTACAGCCTGTGGCCGTGCCTGAACCGCAGCTTTTGCCTGATGAGCCGATTGGTAGCGAGGCCGCGCAAAGCCTGGAGCCAAGCGAGCCTGTTGTGAGTGAGCTGCCGGCCGAACCCATCACTCTAGGGACACCAGCTGCCGCGCCTGAGCCTGTGGCAGAACCACCTCAGCCTGCGCCGAGTAAGCTGGATGCCAATAGCTTGCCGATCAGTTGGTCGGTGCAGTTGGCGAGCCTGTCCAGCAGTGATGGCGCGCAGAAACTACAGAAAACCCTGCGCAGCCAGGGCTACAACGCCTATATCCGCAGCGTTGATGGCATGAATCGGGTCTTTGTCGGGCCGCTGATTGAGCGTGCCGAGGCGGATCGCTTGCGTGATCAGCTAAATCGTCAGCACAAGCTCAATGGTTTCGTGGTGCGTTTTCAGCCCGAAGCCGGCTGAGCAAACGGCTTGGCGTTCATCGCCAAGCCTAACTGTTTGGCCCGCCACTAGGCCTGCCGGGCATTTCAGCGGTTGGCGAATCCTTTGCTTACGCCCCACACAGGTGCTCTGCTAAAATGCAGCGCCTTTCTTGTCGGTAACCTGCATCGTGGCATTCACCTGGGTCGATTGGGCGATTATCGCCGTTGTCGCCGTTTCAAGTCTGATCAGTCTGAGCCGAGGCTTCGTCAAGGAAGCCCTGTCATTGCTTACCTGGATCATTGCTGGCGTGGTCGCCTGGATGTTCGGCGGCGCACTGTCACAGCACCTGGTGGATTTTATCGAAACGCCCTCGGCGCGCGTGATTGCAGGTTGCGCGATTCTATTTGTAGTCACCTTGTTGGTGGGTGCCCTGGTCAATTACCTGATTGGTGAATTGATCCGAGTGACCGGACTGTCAGGGACCGATCGTTTTCTCGGCATGGTTTTTGGCGCGGCGCGCGGAGGCCTGCTGGTCGTGGTGCTGGTCGGTTTGATCAGCCTGGCACCAGTGGAGCAAGACAGCTGGTGGCAGGAATCAGCACTTGTACCGCATTTTCTGATGGTTGCTGATTGGTCGAAAAACCTGATTCTGGGTCTGTCCAGTGAGTGGCTGGCCAGCGGCGTTACGGCGCCGGTGGAGTTACCGTTCAAAGAGGCACTGCAGCAGCCTAAACTGCCGTAAGTGCATTGCGAATCATCGTGTTTCATTGAGTAGGGGTTGCGTCACATGTGCGGCATTGTCGGTATCGTCGGTAAATCGAACGTCAATCAGGCGCTTTATGACGGGCTCACCGTCCTCCAGCACCGCGGCCAGGATGCTGCCGGTATTGTCACCAGCCATGATGGCCGCCTGTTCCTGCGCAAGGACAACGGCCTGGTACGTGACGTGTTCCAACAACGCCACATGCAGCGTCTGGTCGGCCATATGGGCATTGGCCACGTGCGCTACCCGACTGCGGGTAGCTCCAGCTCGGCCGAAGCGCAGCCGTTCTACGTCAATTCGCCGTATGGCATCACCCTGGCGCACAACGGCAACTTGACCAACGTCGAGCAGCTGGCCAAGGAGATCTACGAGTCTGACCTGCGCCACGTCAACACCAACTCTGATTCGGAAGTGCTGCTCAATGTGTTCGCTCACGAGCTGGCCCAGCGCGGCAAGCTGCAGCCCACCGAAGAAGACGTGTTCGCCGCTGTCACAGACGTGCACGAGCGCTGCCTGGGCGGTTACGCGGTAGTCGCGATGATCACCGGTTATGGCATCGTCGGCTTCCGCGACCCCAACGGTATTCGCCCGATCGTCTTCGGTCAGCGTCATACGGACGAAGGCGTGGAATACATGATCGCCTCGGAAAGCGTCTCCCTCGACGTGCTCGGCTTCACCCTGATTCGCGACCTTGCGCCGGGCGAAGCGGTGTACATCACCGAAGAAGGCAAGCTGTTCACCCGTCAGTGCGCGGCGAACCCAAAATACGCGCCGTGCATCTTTGAGCACGTCTATCTTGCGCGTCCGGACTCGATCATGGATGGCATCTCGGTGTACAAGGCGCGCCTGCGCATGGGCGAGAAGCTGGCCGACAAGATCCTCCGTGAACGTCCGCAGCATGACATTGACGTGGTTATTCCGATTCCGGATACCAGCCGTACCGCGGCACTGGAACTGGCCAACCATCTCGGCGTGAAGTTCCGCGAAGGCTTCGTCAAGAACCGTTATATCGGTCGTACCTTTATCATGCCGGGCCAGGCAGCCCGCAAGAAATCCGTACGGCAGAAGCTCAACGCCATCGAGCTGGAGTTCCGCGGCAAGAACGTGATGCTGGTGGATGACTCCATCGTGCGCGGCACCACCTGTAAGCAGATTATCCAGATGGCCCGCGAAGCAGGGGCGAAGAACGTGTACTTCTGCTCGGCCGCACCAGCGGTGCGTTATCCGAACGTGTACGGCATCGACATGCCCAGCGCCCATGAGTTGATCGCGCACGGCCGCACCACCGAGGAAGTCTGCGAGCTGATCGGCGCCGACTGGCTGATCTATCAAGATCTGCCGGACCTGATCGAAGCGGTCAGTGGCAGCAAGAAGATCAAGATCGACAACTTCGACTGCGCGGTGTTTGACGGTAAGTACGTGACCGGCGATGTCGACGCGGCCTACCTGGATAAGATCGAGCAGGCGCGCAACGATGCCTCCAAGGTCAAGTCCCAGGCCGTCAGCGCGATTATCGACCTGTACAACAACTAGGTTGCAGTCCGGCCCGCTGCGGCGGGCCGGTTGAGGAAATTGGCAATGACGATTGAATGGCAAGCCGGGCGTCTGGACAGCGATCTCGACGGCGTCGGCTTCGATACTCTGGCGGTGCGCGCCGGTCAGCACCGCTCGCCAGAAGGTGAGCACAGCGAGGCGATCTACCCAACCTCCAGCTACGTATTCCGCACCGCGGCCGATGCTGCCGCGCGTTTTGCTGGCGAAGTGCCGGGCAATGTCTATTCGCGCTACACCAACCCGACTGTGCGTGCTTTCGAGGAGCGCATCGCCGCTCTTGAGGGGGCTGAGCAGGCGGTCGCGACTTCATCCGGCATGTCGGCGATTCTGGCCATTGTCATGAGCCTGTGCAGCGCTGGCGACCATGTACTGGTGTCTCGCAGCGTATTCGGTTCGACCATCAGCCTGTTCGAGAAGTACCTCAAGCGCTTCGGCGTGCAGGTTGATTACGTGCCGCTGGCTGATCTTGATGGCTGGGCCGCTGCCTTCAAGCCCAACACCAAGCTGCTGTTTGTCGAGTCGCCGTCCAACCCATTGGCCGAACTGGTGGATATTGCTGCATTGGCGGACATCGCCCACAGCAAAGGCGCACTGCTGGCGGTGGATAACTGCTTCTGCACTCCTGCTCTGCAACAGCCGCTGAAGCTCGGTGCAGACGTGGTGATGCATTCGGCAACCAAATACATCGACGGCCAGGGCCGCAGCATGGGCGGTGTAGTTGCAGGCTCGGCCAAGCTGATGACCGAAGTGGTGGGCTTTCTGCGTACCGCCGGGCCAACACTCAGCCCGTTCAACGCCTGGATCTTCCTCAAAGGCCTGGAAACCCTGCGTATCCGCATGCAGGCGCATTGCGCCAGCGCGCTGCAATTGGCGCAGTGGCTGCAGCAACAGCCCGGCATTGAGCATGTGTACTACGCCGGCTTGCCCAGCCACCCGCAGCATGAGTTGGCCAAGCGTCAGCAGAGTGCCTTCGGTGCAGTAGTCAGCTTTGAGGTCAAGGGCGGCAAAGAGGCGGCCTGGCGTTTTATCGATGCCACGCGGGTGATCTCGATCACCACCAACCTCGGTGACACCAAGACCACCATTGCCCACCCGGCGACCACCTCGCATGGTCGCTTGAGCCCCGCCGAGCGTGCGAACGCTGGTATTCGTGACAACCTGATCCGCGTCGCGGTGGGCCTGGAAGACCTGGCCGACCTGCAAGCCGATCTGGCTCGCGGCCTGGCGGCGCTCTAAGTCGTTCTCCTCACCTGGCGGACCTTCCCGGCCCGCCAGGTGCTTCATTTCTCCCCAAATTCATTCTCTTGTCTCGCCACATTCTCGGGCGCGTACGGCTGTGGGCAATCCTTTGGTTAGCTGCGGGTAAAACATGACGCACTTCAAAGTCTGAAGGTGCGCAGGCGCTAGCATCCATGGCCAAGTGCGGCGTCTGACCGTGCGAAGAATAATAAGAACAGGGTCTGCCTGATGGACCGACTTCAGCCATGCGTATTGCCTGCCAATGGTGTGCTCCGCCAGAGCCTGCTGGAGCTGTTGGCGCGCAGTGAGCGCTTTGCCCTGACTTTGCTGCTGGCCCCGGCCGGTTCGGGAAAGTCGACGCTGTTGCAACACTGGCGCGGCCGTTGCGCTGCGATCGTGGTGCATTACCCGCTGCAAGCGCGGGACAGCGACCCATTGTGTTTTTTCCGTCGCCTGGCTGACAACATTCGCGCCCAGGTGGTCGATTTCGATACGTCCTGGTTCAACCCCCTGGCGGTAGCTTCCAGCCTGTCGCCGCAGCTATTGGGTGATCTGCTCGCTGATGCTCTGGCGCGAGTTGAGGGGCCGTTGTTTATCGTGCTGGATGATTTTCAGTGGATCGAGTCGCGCAGCATTCTCGAGGTGATGGCGGCGCTGCTGGAGAAGCTGCCAGGCCATGTCCACCTGATCATCGCCAGCCGTAATCACCCGGGCTTTGCCCTGAGCCAGCTGAAGCTGGAAAACCGCCTGCTGTGCATTGATCAGCATGATCTACGCCTGTCGGTCGAGCAGGTGCAGCAGCTCAATACTCACCTGGGCGGTCAGGTGCTGAGTCAGGCGTACGTCGACAGCCTGCTGGGTATGACCGAAGGCTGGGTGGCGGGGGTGAAGATTGCGCTGCTGGCCTATGCGCGCTTCGGCACTCAGGCGCTGCAGCGCTTTAACGGCAGTCAGCCAGAAATCGTCGATTACTTCGGCCATGTGGTACTGCGCCAGTTGCCGCCTAACCTGCGTGAATTCCTGCTGTGCAGTGGCCTGTTCGAGCGCTTTGATGGCGCGCTTTGCGATCATGTGATGCAGCGCAGTGGTTCGGCGTTGCTGCTGGAAGAGTTGGCTGAGCGCCAGCTGTTTCTGTTGCCGGTGGACAATCAGTCAGGCTGGTTCCGTTTTCATGCCCTGTTGCAGGATTTTCTCTGCCGCCGCCTGCAGGTCGAGGAATACGCGCGCCTGGATCAGCTGCACAGCCGCGCCGCCGACTATTACCTGAGTCTGGGCGAGTATGAGCAGGCGTTGCAGCATGCCCGGCACTGTAGCGATCAGCACATCTTCCTCGGGCTGCTGGAGCACTGCTGCGCGTCATGGGTGCGCTGTGGGCAGTTTGGCGACATTCTGCGCTGGCTTGAGCCGCTGCCGGAGACGCAGCTGCTGGCGCAACCCAAGTTGCTCGGCTGGCTGATTGCGGCGCTGTCACTGTCGCGGCGTTTTCACCAGGCGCATTACCACCTTGAGTTGCTCGATACTCTCGAGCACACCACGCCAGGCGTAAATCTGGAGCCGGCAACGCGGCAGTTTCTTGCCCTGTTGCTGGGCTTGTTCGAGCAGGACAAGGACTTTGTGCCGCCGCCTGCCTGGCGCGACTTGCTGGGTGCGGGGCAGGACCTGGAAATTCGTGCTTGCACCTTGGCGGTGATTGCCTATCAGCATCTATTGGCCGCACGTCTACAGGATTCGATTCGTTTTGCTAGCGAGTCCAAGCAGTTGCTCGCGCAATGTGGACACAGCTTTCTGGAAAGTTACACCGATCTGATTATCGCGCTCTGCCACCGCAATGCCGGGCGCGCCACCCATGCGCGTAAGCAGGTGTGTCTGGACTACCAAAGCACCGATTCTGTTTCTCCGGCCTGGGTCAATCGCGCCACGGCCATGGTGGTAGTGCTGTATGAGCAGAATCAGCTGGTCGAGGCACAGCAGCTGTGTAACGAGCTGATGGCGATGGTCAATTCGTCCTCGGCCACCGAAGCGATTGCCACGGTCTACATCACCTTGTCGCGGTTGTTGCATCGCCAGCAGCAGACGGCGCGTTCCAGCCGCTTGCTCGATCAACTCTCATGCATTCTGCAGTTGGGCAACTACGCGCGTTTTGTCAGCCAGGTGGCCCAGGAAAGCATGCGTCAGGCGTACCTGAGCGGTAAGAGTGCCGTCATGGATGCCGTAGCTCAGCGCTACGGTTTGCCTGGGCGGTTGCAGGCCGGGGAATGGGAGCGCGTGCGCGCCTATGACGAAAGTTGGGAGCGTCAGGGGTTGGCCTGTGTGTACTGGTTGCAGGCACGCGGTGCGCAGGCGCAGGCCGAGCGGATTCTCAAGGTGCTGGCGGCCTCGTTGCGGCAAAGTGAGATGCGTGCGCGGCTGCTGATCGTCGAAGCCAACCGCCTGGTGCTGGCGGCGCCCAGCCAGAGCAAGGGCCAGCAACTGGCTGCTTTGGCGGGGCTGGTTGAGACTTATGGCATCGTCAATATCAATCGCTCGGTATTCGATGAGGCCCCAGGTTTTGCCGCAGGTGTGCTGGATCTGGTGCAGGCCGGCTTATTGGTGGTACCGGACAACTACCGTGAGCACTACGCAGAGTTTCTCCAGGGTATTCAGGTTGCGCCGGCGCTTGATACGCTGGCCGGCGGCCTGCTGACAGGGCGTGAGGTGGAGGTGTTCGAGTGCCTGCTTAGCGGCCTGTCGAACACTCAGATTAGCGACAAGACCGGTATCGCTTTGTCCACCACCAAATGGCACCTGAAAAACATCTACGCCAAGCTCAATGTCTCCAGTCGCACCGAGGCGATTCTCTCCGTACGGCCGCGCGCCTCGCTCAACTAGATCGCTCTGCATAACTGATTGGCCATAGCCCCTCCGCTGGAAGGGGGCGTTGCGCCATACCCGTCGATAGGCTTGATCCTGCGCTGCTATGTCAGTAGCCGCCTTGTCCCTACAACAATAAAACGGGAGCAATAGCCATGTCGGTATGGGTCACTTGGCCAGCTTTGACCAAGCTGGGAACGCTGGGCGTAGTCTCTGGACTACTGGTGCTGGCGGTTGAACGCCAGGCGTTGTTCGAGAACAACCTCTTCGATGTTGAAAACTACGCGGGCTACAACGCCAACATCACCTGTGATGCGCGCAGCCAGGCGGCTCGTACTGAAGACGGTACCTGCAACATTCTCAGTAACCCGGCCGAGGGTTCGGTGTATCGGCGCTTTGGCCGTAACGTCAACCCGGCGGTGACCCAGGGTGAAACCACCACCTTGCTTAGCCCTAACCCGCGTGAGGTGAGTAACAGCCTGATGGCGCGGGATGAGTTCAAGCCGGCGCCAAGCCTGAACTTTATTGCCGCCGCCTGGATTCAATTTATGGTGCACGACTGGTTCGATCACGGCCCGAATGCCGACGCCGACCCGATCCAGTTCCCGCTGCCGCCGGGCGATGTGCTGGGCAGCGGCAGTATGTCGGTCAAGCGCACGCAGCCTGACCCGACGCGCAGCAGCAGTGACGCCGGCAAACCGCAAACCTACCGCAACCACAACACCCACTGGTGGGACGGCTCGCAGCTGTATGGCAGCAGCAAGGAAACCAACGACAAGGTGCGCTCGTTTGTCGACGGCAAGCTCAAGGTCAACGCCAACGGCACTTTGCCCACTGAGCTGCTCAGCGGTAAACCGGTCACCGGGTTCAACGAAAACTGGTGGGTAGGCCTGAGCATGCTGCATCAGCTGTTTACCCTCGAGCACAACGCCATCGCCAGCAAGCTCAAGCAGAAGTACCCCGCGCAGAGCGATCAGTGGCTGTATGACCGCGCGCGCCTGATCAACTCGGCGCTGATGGCCAAGATCCACACCGTGGAGTGGACCCCAGCGGTGATCGCCAACCCAATCACCGAACGCGCCATGTACTCCAACTGGTGGGGCCTGCTCGGCCAGGGCGGCCCGCGTGATGACTTCCAGGCCGAAGTGCGCATGCTCCAGGCAGACCTGGCGCGCTCCGATTCCTTCGTCAAACGCATTCTCGGTTTCGACCCGAATGTTGCGCCGGGCGTTGGTAACAGTGCCATCGACCACGCCCTGACCGGCATCGTCGGCTCCACCGCACCGAACAACTACGGCGTGCCGTTCACCCTTACCGAAGAGTTTGTCGCGGTGTACCGCATGCACCCGCTGATGCGCGACAACGTGCAGGTGTATGACATCGGCTCGAACCAGGTTGCGCGCACCATCGCACTGCAGAACACCCGTGACCGTGACGCGGAAAACCTGCTCAACGACGAGCGCCCGGAGCGCCTGTGGTACTCCTTCGGCATCACCAATCCGGGTTCGCTGACGCTGAACAACTACCCGAACTTCTTGCGTAACCTGTCGATGCCGCTGGTGGGTGATATCGACCTGGCCGCCATAGATGTGTTGCGTGACCGTGAGCGTGGCGTGCCGCGCTATAACGAGTTCCGCCGGCAGATCGGCCTCAACCCGATCACCAAGTTCGAGGACCTGACCAAGGATGCCGCGACCCTGGCCGAGCTCAAGCGTCTGTATAACAACGACATCGAGAAAATCGACACCCTGGTCGGTCAGTTGGCGGAAACCGTACGTCCTGAGGGCTTTGCCTTCGGTGAAACGGCATTCCAGATATTTATCATGAACGCCTCGCGCCGCCTGATGGCTGACCGCTTCTACACCAAGGATTACCGTCCGGAGGTGTACACCCAGGAAGGGATCGACTGGGTCGAACACACCACCATGGTGGATGTGCTGCGTCGGCATAACCCGCAGCTGCAAGCCAGCTTGGCCGGCGTGGAAAACGCCTTCAAACCCTGGGGGCTGAATATTCCGGCGGACTACGAAAGCTGGCCTGGGGCCAACAAGCAGGAAAACCTTTGGGTCAACGGCGCGCTGCGCACCCAGTATGCGGCGGACAAACTGCCAGCGTTGCAGCCGGTGAATGTTGGCGGGTTGATCGGCTCAATCCTCTGGAACAAGGTCAAGGTGCGCAGCGACGTGGCCCCGGCCGGTTATGAGAAGCCGATTCATCCGCATGGTGTGATGGCCAAGGTCAAGTTCGTCGCGGTGCCCAATAACCCCTACAGCGGTCTGTTCCAGGGCTCTGACAGCGGCCTGCTGCGGCTGTCGGTTACCGGTGATCCGGCGGATCGCGGTTTCGCACCGGGGCTGGCGTGGAAGGCCTTTGTCGATGGCAAGCCGTCGGAGAACGTTTCCGCGCTGTACACCCTGAGCGGGCAGGGCGCTAACCATAACTTCTTCGCCAACGAGCTGTCGCAGTACGTGGTGCCGGAAGCCAATGACACCCTGGGAACCACCATCCTGTTCTCCGCGGTGAGCCTCAAACCGACGTTGCTGCTGCTCAACGACCTTGCAGAAGTCACCCAGGCAGGCGCCGCCGTAGCTAAACCCAAAGCGCCGACGCAGATTTACTTTGTGCCGCGCACCGAGCTTCGTAATCGTTTCGCCAGCACAGCCCATGACTTCCGTACGGACCTGCTGACCCTGAATGCCGGCACCAAGGTCTACGACGTGTATGCCACCTCGATGGAGATCAAAAGTTCGATCATTCCATCGATCAGCCGCAACTACGCCGCACAACGGCGCAACAGTGCGGTGAAGATCGGCGAGATGGAACTGACTTCGGCCTTTATCGCGTCTACCTTCGGTGACAGCGGTGTGTTCTTCAAGCACCAGCGTAACGAAGATAAGTAAGGATTCATCGCTGTAAAAAAAGGCCTCGGTATCCACCGAGGCCTTTTTTATTGCTATGTCGCCTGATTACGTACCCGTAACCATCACTCGCGCAGGTCGATCGCCTCAGGAGTGTTCTGGTCAAACAGCTGCACAGGGTCGCGCGGCAAAATACCAGGGCGGTAGTCCTCACGTACGTCGCCCAGTACCCGGATATCGCTGTATTTCTTCCCGGACAACGCCGCCAGGCCTGCGCCATCGCGCACCACGGTTGGACGCAGGAAGACCATCAGGTTGCGCTTGATGCGGGTTTCCTTGGTTGAGCGGAACAAGGCGCCCACCAGCGGAATATCGCCGAGCAGTGGCACCTTGGAGTCAGCCTGGGTCACGTCATCCTGAATCAATCCGCCGAGCACGATAACCTGGCCGTTTTCGGCAAGGATAGTGCTCTTGATCGAGCGCTTGTTGGTAATCAGGTCGACGGCATTGACGCCCTGGCTGGTGGGCGCAATAGAGGAAATTTCCTGCTCAATTTCCAGGCGCAGGTTGGCGCCTTCGTTGATGTGAGGGGTAACTTTCAGGGTCACGCCGATGTCCTGGCGTTCGATGGTGGTGAAGGGGTTGTCCGCGCCCGAACCGCTGGTGGTAAAGGAGCCGGTCTGGAAGGGGACGTTCTGCCCGACCAGAATTTCCGCTTTCTGGTGATCCAGCGTCAGCAAGCTGGGCGTGGACAGTAGATTGCTTTTGCTATTTGCCGACAGCGCAGTAATCAGTACCCCGAAACTGTCTGTGCCCAGGCCGATGATGGCGCCATCCGGCAGGTTGGCCAGGGTGTTGTTATCAGTGTCGCTGCCGCTGTCCTGAATGGCTTGTAATACGCGGCCCACAGACAATCCGGTGCCGCTGAAGTTGGTTCCGCCCAGGCCACCGGTACTGCCGCGGCCATCCACGGCCCACTGCACACCGAGGGCGTCGGTGATATCGCCGGAGACTTCGACAATCGCGGCCTCGACCATAACCTGAGCGCGTGGCACATCCAGCTGACGCACGATGTCTTCCAGGGTCGCCACCACATCAGGTTCGGCCAGCAGCACCAGTGCGTTGAGGCTCTCGTCGGCGCGGATCAGGATGGTCTGCGGCTTGCCAGTGGTTTCACCACCGGTTTCAGGTTTGAGTTTTTCGGAAATCTCGCCGAGGGTTTCCGCCAGGCTCTTGGCATCACCATGACGCAGGCGAATCACGCGGGTATTGGCCGAGCGGCTGGTGGGTGTGTCTAGCGACTGTGCCAGGGCCACCAACTTGGCCCGTGCGGCCGGCGGGCCGAGCAGAATCAGGCGGTTGGTGCGGCCGTCGGCAATCACCTGAGTGCCGGACGCGCCCTTGGCCTGGCCACGGTCTACGGCATTGCGCAGCACTTCGGCGGTGTCCATGACCCAGGCGTGTTGCAGGTTGAGCACGCTGTAGTCGTTTTGGCCTTTCTGGTCGAGCTGACGCAGCAGGTCTTCGATGCGTTCAATATTGGCCGTACGGTCGCTGATGATGATGGCGTTGGCGCTGCTGATCGCCGCCAGGTGGCCGTACTGCGGCACCAGTGGGCGGATCAGCGGAATCAGTTCGGTGGCCGAGCCATGCTGTACCTGAATCAGTCGGGTTTCCAGGCGGTCTGGTGCGTTGCGCCCGGCGTCCGCATCGGCCTTGGCCTCGGCGTTGGGGACGATGCGTGCCTGGTCGCCCTGGGTGATCACGCTGAAGCCGTGGGTGGCCATCACCGAGAGAAACAGTTGATACACCTCAGTTAGTGTCAACGGGCTGTTGGACACCACGCTGACCTGGCCCTTGACCCGTGGGTCGACGACGAAGGTTTGCCCGCTGATCTGCGCGACCTGGTCGATAAACTCACGGATGTCGGCGCCCTTGAGGTTGATGGTCCAGCTTTCTTCCTGCTGGCTGGCGCTGGGCGCTACAGCAGTAACGGCAGCACTCAGTGGCAGCGAGCTGAAGGCAAGGCCGGCGGCCAGCAGGGCGAAGGTGAGGCGCGAGAGAGTCGGAGTCATCGTGTCAGTTGGTTTCCAAATGCTGTTCGGTGGATTCTGCAGTGCCCGGCAGTGTGCTGGAGTCCTGCATCTGCTGGCGCAACGCATCCATGCGTTCACGTAATTGGCTCAGGTCATCGGATTCCATTTCGCTGAGCTGCTCAAGTGGGTCCGCTATGGCCTCCGAGGTATTGCTCTGCAGGCTGCTGGTGCTCGAGTTATTCAGCGGGAAGCTAAGGCTTTCGCGGCGGCCATTGCGCAGCAGTTCAACGTGGTCGGCAGCTACAGCATGCAGGCGCACACCGCTGCTGATCTCGCTGTTGAGGGTGTAGCGCTGGGCGGTGCTGCCTTCACTGCGAATAATCGCGGTGGAGCGCTGTGGATCGGCATGAACAAAACTGCCAAGTAGGGTTAGGCGCAGGTTAGTACTGGGTGCTGGACTGTCGCTGGTTGCGCTGCTGGTGCCGAATAGCTGGCCGATTTCAGTAGGCTGTACAGCGGTTTGCGCGGTGGTGGCCGAGGTGTTAGTGGCACTGATCGGGGTGCGCAACAGGCGCAGCCAATCGGCGCTTTGCCAGGCAAGGCTAACGCTCATGGCGATCACCAGCGCAAAGCCCACCAGAGTGGTGGCATGGCGCTGCAGCCAGCGTTGGGAGGCCAAAAGGGGCAAGGGGCGTCACTCCGGAACTTATTATTATGTGGCGTGGATCGCGCGCTGATCATAGACACTTGCCGGGCATTTGGCAGCCCCCCGTTGGGGTAGTGTGTCGATCCGCTCAATGTGCTAAAGATAGTGCGCTGTTTTCATGCTGTTTCCGCCAACTTACAACAATTAATTCACAGAACCCTGGCTAGCTGTCCTGCGTTTGGCGCCTGTTGCGTGGTGTCGGGTTATTGTGACAAAGGCATGTTACGAATGAATGCGCTGCTTATTGAAGTGCCCTTACGGCGTTTGCCCTTCAGCTTTGCCAAGCGCCATGGTGTGGTGCTGTTAAGCGTTGAGGGTGCATCCAGCCTGGTTTATCGCCCAGGCGTCGAACTGGTGGCGCTGAGCGAGGCGCAGCGTTTTGTCGGTGTACAGCTGCCGTTGCAGGCGCTGTCGGCAGAGGCCTTCGAGCAGGCCCTGGCCAAGGCCTATCAGCATGATTCAGCCTCCATGCAATTGGCCGAAGACATCGGCGGCAGCCTGGACTTGGCGGCATTGGCCGAGCAGGTGCCGGAAACCGAAGACCTGCTGGAGCAGGAAGACGACGCGCCGATCATCCGACTGATCAACGCCATCCTCGGCGAAGCGATCAAAGAAAACGCCTCGGATATTCACCTGGAAACCTTCGAAAAACGCCTTGTCGTGCGCTTCCGGGTGGACGGCATCTTGCGTGAGGTACTGGAGCCCAAACGCGAGCTAGCGGCTTTGCTGGTGTCGCGGATCAAGGTTATGGCGCGGCTGGATATCGCTGAAAAGCGCATCCCGCAGGATGGCCGTATTTCCCTGAAAGTCGGCGGCCGAGAGGTGGATGTGCGGGTTTCGACCTTGCCGTCGGCCAATGGCGAGCGCGTGGTGTTGCGTTTGCTGGATAAGCAGGCTGGCCGGCTCAACCTGCAGCATCTGGGCATGAGTGCGCGTGATCGCGATCAGATGGAAGCCACCGTGCGCAAACCCCACGGCATTCTGCTGGTCACCGGGCCTACTGGTTCGGGTAAGACCACCACGCTGTACGCCAGCCTGGTCAGCCTGAATGACCGCACACGCAATATTCTTACCGTCGAAGACCCCATCGAATATCACCTCGAAGGCATTGGTCAGACGCAAGTCAACTCCAAGGTCGATATGACCTTCGCCCGCGGCCTGCGCGCGATCCTGCGTCAGGACCCGGACGTGGTGATGGTCGGCGAGATTCGCGACAAGGAAACCGCCGAAATCGCCGTGCAGGCCTCGTTGACCGGCCACCTGGTGCTCTCGACCCTGCACACCAACAGTGCTATCGGCGCGATTACCCGTCTGGTGGACATGGGTATCGAGCCGTTTCTGTTGTCATCATCCTTGCTCGGCGTGCTGGCCCAGCGCCTGGTGCGGGTGCTCTGCCCGCATTGCAAAGAGGCCTACCAGGCCGACGAAGCCGAGTGCAAATTGCTCGGAGTGCCGTTCGCACAGCCACCGACGCTGTATCACGCCCGCGGCTGCGCCGAGTGCCATCAGCAGGGCTACCGCGGCCGTACCGGTATCTACGAGCTGGTGGTGTTCGATGACCACCTGCGCACGCTGATTCACAATGCCGCCTCCGAGCAGGACATGACCCGCCACGCCCGCACCCTCGGCCCGAGTATCCGCGAGGATGGCCGACGCAAGGTGCTGGAAGGGGCGACCACGGTTGAGGAAGTGCTGCGCGTGACGCGAGAGGAATAGCGCGTGGCCGCCTTCGAATACCTCGCCCTCGACGGCAAAGGTCGCCAGCAGAAAGGTGTGCTGGAAGCTGACAGCGCGCGCCAGGTGCGGCAGATTCTGCGTGAACGGCAACTGGCGCCGCTGGATGTCAAAGCCACGCGCACCCGTGAACAGGCTGGGGCAGGCTCGCATTTTAGTTTTGCTCGGGGTATTTCCGCGCGTGATCTGGCGCTGATCACCCGTCAATTGGCAACCCTGGTGCAAGCGGCGCTGCCAATTGAGGAAGCCCTGCGTGCAGCTGCAGCTCAGGCCAGTTCGCCGCGTATCCAAAGTATGCTGCTGGCGGTGCGTGCGCGGGTGCTGGAAGGTCATGACCTGGCCAGCAGCCTGAAAGAATTCCCCTCGGCTTTTCCCGAGCTGTACCGTGCCACGGTGGCGGCGGGCGAGCATGCTGGCCACCTGGGTCCGGTGCTGGAACAGTTGGCCGATTACACCGAACAACGTCAGCAGTCGCGGCAGAAAATCCAACTGGCGCTGCTTTATCCACTGATTCTGATGTGCGCTTCTTTGCTGATCGTCGGCTTCCTGCTCGGTTATGTGGTGCCGGACGTGGTGCGAGTTTTTGTCGACTCCGGGCAAACCCTGCCGGCGCTGACTCGGGGTCTGATAGCCCTGAGCGATTGGGTCAAAGGCTGGGGTTGGTTGGCGGTAATTCTCGCCATCCTGGGCGTGTTCGCCCTGCGCTGGGCGTTGCGTGATGATGCAGTCAAAGCGCGCTGGCACGGCTTTCTGCTGCGCATCCCGCTGGTGGGACGCTTGATTCGTGCCACTGACTGCGCACGTTTTGCTTCGACCCTGGCCATTCTGACCCGCAGCGGCGTACCGCTGGTTGAAGCCCTGGGCATCGGCGCACAGGTAATCGCCAATCGAGTGATTCGCGCCGATGTGGTGATTGCCGCGCAGAAGGTGCGCGAGGGCGGCAGCCTGACCCGGGCGCTGGAGGCTAGCGGGCAGTTTCCGCCGATGATGCTGCATATGATCGCCAGCGGTGAGCGCTCCGGCGAGCTGGATCAGATGCTGGCACGCACAGCGCGCAATCAGGAAAACGATTTGGGTGCCCAGGTGGCGCTGCTGGTGGGGCTGTTCGAGCCCTTTATGCTGGTCTTTATGGGGGCGGTGGTGCTGGTGATCGTACTGGCCATTCTGCTGCCGATTCTGTCTCTCAATCAGTTGGTGGGGTAAGCAGTGAACAAGCGTCAATCCGGTTTTACGCTGATCGAAATCATGGTGGTGGTAGTCATTCTCGGCATCCTCGCCGCGTTGGTGGTGCCACAGGTGATGAGCCGGCCCGATCAGGCCAAAGTCACCGTGGCCAAGGGCGATATCAAGGCCGTGGCGGCCGCGCTGGATATGTACAAGCTGGATAACCATGCCTACCCGAGCACCCAGCAGGGCCTGGAAGCGCTGGTGAAGAAACCTTCTGGCAACCCGCAGCCGAAAAACTGGAACCGCGACGGTTACCTCAAGCGCTTGCCGATCGATCCGTGGGGCAACGTCTACCAATACCTGGCACCGGGCACCAAGGGGGCTTTCGACCTGTATTCCCTGGGCGCCGACGGCAAGGAAGGCGGCAGTGATCAGGATACCGATATCGGTAACTGGGACCTCTGATCCTCATGCGCCAGCAACCGAGCCAGGCTGGGGGCTTTACCCTGATCGAACTGCTGGTGGTGCTGGTGATTCTCGGCAGCCTGATCGGTATTGCGGTGCTCAGCGTGGGCATCGCCGGTCCTGGACGCGAGTTGCATAACGAAGCCGAACGGCTGGCCGGGTTGATTGGCGTGCTGGCCGAGGAAGCGGTGCTGGATAACCAGGAGTACGGCCTGCTGCTCAGTCGTGAGGCCTACCAAGTGCTGCGCTACGACTCGGCGAAGCAGAGTTGGCAGGCCTTGTCGGCCAAGCCGCATAAGCTGCCGGGCTGGGCCGAGCTGAGTGTCGAGCTGGAAGGTGCGGCGCTGGAGCTACCGCTGCCAGAGGGCGAAGAACCCAGCAAAGGTGCACTGACGCCGCAGTTGTTGTTGCTCTCGAGCGGGGAAATCAGTCCGTTTCGTTTGCGCTTGGCCGAGCGCCGCGCCGATGGGCTGCGCCTGCAATTGGTCAGTGATGGTTTTCAGCTGCCCAAGGTTGAGAGTGAGCAGCCGGCAGGGCGCAAACGATGAGGCGCGCGGGCGGTTTTACCCTGCTTGAGGTGCTGGTTGCTTTGGCAATTTTTGCGCTGGTCGCCGCTAGCGTACTGACGGCCACCGCGCGCAGCCTGCAAACCGCCTCGCGGTTGGAAGAAAAGACCCTGGCCATGTGGATCGCCGACAACCAGCTGGCGGAGTTGCAGTTGTCGAAGACTTCGGTTGCTGATGGCCGCGACCAGGGCGAGGTGGATTTCGCAGGGCGGCGCTGGCAATGGCAAAGCGAGGTGCTGGCCACCAGTGAGGCAGATATGCGCCGCGTCACCCTGTGGGTCGCGCCCGCAGAGCAGGGGCGTTTAGGCGGTGATGTGCGTGAGCGCGCAGTGGTCAGCCTGAATGGTTTTCTCGGGGTGCTGCAATGAGGGGCGCGCGCGGTTTTACCCTGCTTGAATTGCTGATCGCCATCGCCATCTTTGCCCTGCTGGGGCTGGGCACCTACCGCATGCTTGACAGCGTGCTGCAAACCGACAGGGTCACCCGTGACCATGAACTGCAACTTCGCGAGCTGGTGCGCGCCATGGCTGCATTCGAACGCGATGTGTTGCAGGTGCAGGCCAGGCCCACACGTGATCCCTTTGGTGATCCACGCGCCGCTTTGGTTGGTGAGGACCTGGATAACCCAGCCCTGGAGCTGACCCGCAGCGGTTGGCGCAATCCGCTGGGGCAGTCGCGCTCCGGTTTGCAGCGGGTGCGCTGGCAGCTCAGTGGCGAGCAGTGGCAACGTCAGTACTGGACGGTGCTGGATCAGGCGCAAGACAGTCAGCCGCAGGTGCAACAGGCGCTGGATGGGGTGACCCGACTGCAGTTGCGTTATCTGGATCAGGAAGGCAGCTGGCAGACCAGTTGGCCGCCCCTGGGCAACAACCCGGACGATGCACTCAAGCTGTTGCCGCAGGCCGTTGAACTGGTGCTGGAGCATCGCCGTTATGGTGAGCTGCGCCGTGTGCTGCGCCTGCCCGAAGGCTTGCCGGAGCGTCTGCAACAGGCGCCCGAGCCTAGCCCGGACGATCCTGCGGAGCCCGGCGGCGATATTCCCGAGGAGCCGCGCTCATGAGTCGGCAACGCGGCATGGCGCTGATTACCGTGTTGCTGGTGGTAGCGGTGGTCACTGTGGTCAGCGCCGGGATTATCGCCCGTCAGCAACTGTCGATCCGCAGCAGCGCTAATCAGCTGCATGTGCGCCAGGCCTGGCAGTACGCCCTGGGTGGCGAGACCCTGGCCAAGGCCGTTCTGCAGCGCGACCTGCGCGAAGGTGACCCGCGTGCGCCGGTGGATCATCCGGGCGAGGCCTGGGCCAAAGCCCGAGCGCCCTTTGCCCTGGATGAGGGCGGCGCCTTGCGGGTGCAGATCACCGATCTGACCGCACGTTTCAACCTCAACAGCTTGCTGCGTCAGGGCCAGCCTAATGAGGCCGCCGTGGCGCAATTTCGTCGTCTGCTGCTGGGGTTGCAGATCGAAGCGCCTTACGCCGAGCGGCTGCTCGATTGGCTGGATGCCGATGATCAGCCAGGCGGCGGTTACGGTGCGGAAGACAATCAGTACCTGCTCGCGCAGCCACCTTATCGCGCAGGCAACCGCGAGTTGAAGGATGTCTCCGAGCTGCGCCTGTTGCTGGAAATGACCGAGGCGGATTACCAGCGCTTATTACCTTATGTCAGCGCCTTGCCGGCGGATGCCACGCTTAACGTCAATACCGCCAGCGCGCACGTGCTGGCCAGCGTGGCTGAAGGGTTGCCGCTGAGTACTGCTCAGGGCCTGGTCGCCGCGCGGGGCAGTGAGGGCTATCGTGATTTACCGAGCTTTACCGCGCAGCTGAGCGGCTTGCAGGTGCAGAGCCAAGGGTTGGCTGTGGGTAGTCAATATTTTCAGGTGCTCAGCGAGGTCACTGTGGGTGAGCGCCGTCAGGTTTTACGCAGTACCTTGCAGCGCGCCAGCGATGGCAAGTTGTATGTTCTAGCCCGTGATTTGGGGCAGGGCGGTATGCCGCCGGCGCCCGTTGAGGAAGTCGAACCATGAGTCAGACCTATGTATTTCTGCCTCCCGCCGCCTGTGCTGGCGCGCAGGCGGATCTACCCGTGCACAGGGTGGCCGACGGGGTAAGTGAAACCCTGGCGTTTGGTGACGCGCAGATGCAGCTTGCCACTAGCTGGACCCTGGTCCTGCCCGTTGAGGCGGTAACGGCCTGCGCGGTTAACCTGCCGACGCGCAAAGCCCGCTGGCTGCGTCAGGCGTTGCCGTTTGCGGTGGAAGAGCTGCTTGCCGAAGAAGTCGAACTGATGCACCTGGCGTTGGGCGAGCAATTGGCCGATGGCCGTCACCGGGTGTTTGCCGTGCGCCGCAGCTGGTTGGCCGGCTGGCTGGCGTTGTGCCCCGCAGCGCCGCAGGCGATTGTGGTGGATGCCGATCTGTTGCCCGGGCCGGGTACTGCGCTCTTGCCGCTGCATGGCCGCTGGTTGCTGGGCGGCGAAAATGTCTCGCAAATGGCGCTGCAGGCGCAGGACTGGCCGCAGCTGAGCCCCTTGTGTGTGCAACCGCAGGTGGCCTGGTGTGATTCTCAGCATCAAGCGCCACAGCCGGTAGATGAACGCATGGCGGTGACCGAGCCCTTTGTTTGGCTCGCTCAACAGCCGCTGCGCAATAACCTGGCCCAGGGCGAGTTCGCCGTGCAAAGCAGTAATGGCCACTGGCAACGCTGGCGGCCCTTGCTGGGGCTGGTCGGCATGTGGCTGGTGCTGCAGTGGGGCTTCAATCTGGCGCAGGGCTGGCACCTGCAGCGTCAGGCCGATGAATACGCTGCCTCCAGCGCCGCGTTGTACAAGGAGCTGTTCCCGCAGGACAGCAAGCTGGTCAACCTGCGTGCGCAGTTTGATCAGCATCTGCAGGCAGGCGCGGGCAGTGGGCAAACCCGTCTGCTCGGCTTGCTTGCCCAGGTCAGCGGCGCGTTGGCTGCTGAGGGCGGCCAGGTGCAGATCAGTCAGGTGGATTTCAGTGAAGTACGTGGCGATCTGGCCATGCAGGTACAGGCTGCCGGCTTTGCCGAACTGGAGCGTCTGCGTGAGCGCTTGCAAGAAACTGGCTTGGCGGTGCAGTTGGGCTCAGCCAGCCGTGAAGGCAGTGGCGTCAGCGCGCGCGTGGTGATCGGAGGATGAGCATGGTTCCGCAAGGCAAAGGCTTTACCGCGCAATTGGATAATTCGCTGTTGCTGCAGCGCTGGCGTGCTCTGGCGCCGCGTGAGCAGTTCTCGCTTGGTGGCTTGGGCGCGTTTCTGCTGCTGGTGTTGCTCTACCTGACACTCTGGCAACCGACGCAGGAGCGCCTGGCCGCTGCGCGCAATGCGTTTGAAACGCAGCGCGAGTTGAATGCCTACCTGCATAGCCAGGCGCCGGCGGCGCGCAATCTGGCCAGTACCCCGCAGCAGGCGATTGATCCGGAGCGGCTGCAAGGCATGGTCACGGCCTCGGCGGCAATCCAGGGGCTGACCATCGAGCGGTTGGACAATTCCGGCGATGGTGCTGTGCAGCTCAATCTGCAGCCGGCGCCTTTTGCCCAGTTGCTGCGTTGGTTCACTGTGCTGCAGGAGCAGGGCGTGCAAATCGCTGAAGCCGGGTTAGATCGTGCTGAGGACAATAAAGTGGCTGCCCGGCTCAGCCTGCGGGTGGCGCAATAAGGGTGCGGCGTGCCCTGCGATAGCACCTGGCAAGGGCAGCGTTTTTTGCACTTTTTTAGAAAAACTTGAAGCAGGGTGTTGACTTAGGTGCGGCCCTTGCGTAAATTTCGCGCCTCGCAAGCAGCGGGTGATTAGCTCAGCTGGGAGAGCATCTGCCTTACAAGCAGAGGGTCGGCGGTTCGATCCCGTCATCACCCACCACTCTTGTGAAACCGGACGAAAGTCCACCGACGCGCAGCGGTAGTTCAGTCGGTTAGAATACCGGCCTGTCACGCCGGGGGTCGCGGGTTCGAGTCCCGTCCGCTGCGCCATATTTTCCAGTTTGAGTTCGCTCAAGCTGAGATGAAGAAGCCCTAAAGGCTGCTTCGTCAGACGAAGCAAGAGTTGTACGGACGAAAGTCCACCGACATGCAGCGGTAGTTCAGTCGGTTAGAATACCGGCCTGTCACGCCGGGGGTCGCGGGTTCGAGTCCCGTCCGCTGCGCCATATAGGAAGCCCGCTGATAGCGATATCAGCGGGTTTTTTATTGCCTGCAATTCCTTGTCATGCGTCGCTAGAGCTGTCGCGCGACAACCTGTCATCTTGCGTTCATCTGCCTGCTCTAGCTTGATTGGCATGTTCTTTGTTTATGCAATGAGCAGTCGCTGACATATCGAGTGGGAGGAATAGGCAATGGACGATTATCAAGAAGAGCTGCTGGAAGCGCGCGCCACCGAGCAGGATGTGCCGGAGCGCGACGAAGACGCCACCGAGCTCTGATCCTTTTAGCGCTGCTAGAGCGCTCGGCGCTGCTCGCGGCGATATTCGCCTGGGGTTTGCTGGTTCCAGCGTTTGAACGCGCGCTGGAAGGCTTCGGCCGAGGCAAAGCCGAGCAGGTAGGCGATTTCACCGAAGGCCAGTTCGGTGTCGCGGATATAGGCCATGGCCAGGTCGCGGCGGGTGTCGTTGAGAATGCTGCGAAACTGCGTGCCTTCCTCGGCCAGCTTGCGCCGCAGGGTCCAGGTCGGTAGCTGCAGGCGCGCGGCTACTTCGGCGAGGTCCGGTTCGCGGCCGTGCAGCAATGGGCCGAGCAGCTGAGTAATGCGCTCGCGCAGGTTACGGGTGCGGGTCAGCTGCGTCAGTTCCCGTTCACAGATTTCCATCAGGTGCCGCCAGGTGCTTGGGCAGTGCTCCGGGTTGCGTAGGTTCAAGCTTTGCTGACTCAGGCGCAGCTGGTTGTGTTCACTGGCAAATTCCACCGGGCAGGCAAACAGCGCGGCGTATTGCACCGCATAGTCAGGTGCAGGAAATTCGATCTGCACTTTCTCCACGGGCAGGTCCTGTTGCGCCAGCTTGCACAGTTGCTGTGCCCAGCTGGCCAGCACTGAGTCGACCACGAAGCGGTTGTAAGCGTTGTATGGGCTTATCGAATAGAAGCGCAGCCAGGCGCCCTGAGCGTCTTCATGCAGACTGGATTGGCCACGGTAGTTGCTGGCATACAGCGGCTCAAAGCGAATCAGCGCGCGCGCCGCTTCCCGCACGGTCGGTGCCTGCATCGCCGTCACACCTGCCAGGCCCAGTTGGCTCAGGCGGCTGGTTTGCCCCATCAGCAGGCCCAGGCCGGGTTCGCCGCATTGCTGGATGGCACTATGACCCAGGCGCATATAACGCGGGATCGACAGCCGCGCGCGCGGCTCGGCCAGGCGTGCGGCATCCAGGCCATAACTGTCGAGCAGCGGTTGTGGGTCCTCGGCGCAATGGCGCATGGCGTCGGCCAGACTGTCGACAAATCCTACCGAGAGGTCACCGAGTTTGACCCGTGTGCTTTTCAGCATTGCGTCGTTATCCCGACTGCGCCCAATCGTGTTGGGCATTTAGACAAGGCCGCCAGGGTAGGCAGGCGTATGGGTTTTGCCAAGAGCTGCTGATCTTTTTGATCATTAGGTTGTTACTTTTAGTCATTGAGCTGTTCGGCGCGGCTGATTATCGTCTAGACCATATTCGACCGCGACCCGCTAAGAGGTTGCGGCATCCGTGAAAGCCAACACCCGATGTGGAGATATCCATGACTGCTCTGTACCCCAATCTGCTGGCCCCGCTTGATCTGGGCTTCACCACGCTGAAGAACCGCACCCTGATGGGCTCGATGCACACCGGGTTGGAAGAAAAGCCTAATGGTTTTGAGCGCATGGCGGCGTATTTCGCCGAGCGTGCCCGTGGTGGCGTTGGCTTAATGGTCACCGGTGGTATCGGCCCGAACGATGAAGGTGGTGTGTATTCCGGCGCAGCCAAGCTGACCACCCCGGAAGAAGCCGAAAAGCACAAGATCGTGACCCGCGCTGTGCACGCTGCGGACGGCAAGATCTGCATGCAGATTCTCCACGCCGGTCGCTACGCCTACAGCCCTAAATCGGTAGCGCCGAGCGCGATCCAGGCGCCGATCAACCCGTTCAAGCCGAAAGAGCTGGACGAGGAAGGCATAGAGAAGCAGATCCAGGATTTCATCACCTGCTCCGTGCTGGCCCAGCAGGCCGAGTACGACGGTGTGGAGATCATGGGGTCGGAAGGTTATTTCATTAACCAGTTCCTTGCCGCGCACACCAACCACCGTACCGACCGTTGGGGCGGTAGCTACGAGAACCGCATGCGTTTGCCGGTGGAGATCGTCCGTCGCGTACGTGAGGCCGTCGGCCCGAACTTCATCATCATCTATCGCCTGTCGATGCTGGATCTGGTTGAAGGCGGCAGCACCTGGGACGAGATCGTCCTGTTGGCCAAAGCCATCGAAAAAGCCGGCGCGACCCTGATCAATACCGGCATCGGCTGGCATGAAGCGCGTATTCCGACCATCGCCACCAAGGTGCCGCGCGCCGCGTTCACCAAGGTCACCGCCAAGCTGCGCGGCGAGGTCAGTATTCCGCTGATCACCACCAACCGCATCAACACCCCGGAAGTGGCCGAGCAAGTGCTGGCTGAGGGTGACGCTGACATGGTCTCCATGGCGCGTCCATTCCTCGCCGACCCAGACTTCGTCAACAAAGCGGCCGAAGGTCGCAGCGATGAGATCAACACCTGCATCGGTTGTAACCAGGCCTGCCTGGACCACACCTTTGGTGGCAAGCTGACCAGCTGCCTGGTCAACCCACGTGCTTGCCACGAGACCGAGCTGAACTACATTCCGACCACTACGGTGAAGAAGGTTGCCGTGGTCGGTGCTGGTCCTGCTGGCCTGTCAGCGGCCACCGTGGCCGCTGAGCGTGGTCACAGCGTGACCCTGTTCGATTCGGCCAGCGAAATCGGCGGCCAATTCAACGTGGCCAAGCGTGTGCCGGGCAAGGAAGAGTTCTTTGAAACCCTGCGCTACTTCAAGCGCAAGCTGGAAACCACAGGCGTTGATCTGCGCTTGAACACCCGCGTATCGGCTGATGACCTGGCTAAGGGCGGCTACGACGAGATCATCCTGGCCACCGGTATTGCGCCACGCACCCCGGCTATTCCGGGTATCGAACACGCCAAAGTAATCAGCTATCTAGACGCCATTCTGCAGCGCAAGCCGGTTGGCCAGAAGGTCGCGGTGATTGGCGCCGGTGGCATCGGCTTCGACGTGTCCGAGTTCATTACCCATCAGGGCGAGTCCACCAGCCTCAACCGCGAAGAGTTCTGGAAAGAGTGGGGCATCGACACTGCGCTGGAAGCTCGCGGCGGCGTGGCGGGCGTGCAGGCCCATCCGCATCCGGCGGCGCGTGAAGTGTTCCTGCTGCAGCGCAAAAAATCCAAGGTCGGCGATGGCTTGGGCAAGACCACGGGCTGGATCCATCGCACCGGTCTGAAAAACAAGAACGTGCAGATGCTCAACTCGGTCGAGTACCTCAAGGTCGACGACGCCGGCCTGCATATCAGCATCGCCGGTGGCGAGCCGCAGGTGTTACCGGTGGACACGGTGATTGTTTGCGCTGGCCAGGACCCGTTGCGTGAACTGCAGGAAGGCCTGGAAAACGCCGGGCAGAGCGTGCACCTGATTGGTGGTGCCGATGTCGCCAGTGAGCTGGATGCCAAACGTGCAATCAACCAGGGCTCGCGCCTCGCTGCCGAACTCTAACGCAGCCGACGCCCCGCCTAGTGCGGGGCGTTTTGCATACGGCTTACAACAATAAGGAGAAGCCCGTGTCCGAAAATTCTCAACTACAAGCGGCCGCCGCCGCTACGCTCGCGCAATGGCATGCTCTGATGCAGAACAACGACCTGCGCAGCCTGCCGGAATTGCTGCATCCGCAAGCGGTGTTCCGTTCGCCCATGGCCTACAAACCCTATGCCGGTGCGCCCATGGTGTCGCTTATCCTTAACACGGTGAGCAAGGTGTTTGTCGACTTTGCCTACCACCGCGAGCTAGCCAGCGCTGATGGTCTCAATGTGGTACTGGAATTCAGTGCCAAAGTGGGTGAGCGCGAGCTGAAGGGTATCGACATGATTCGCTTCGATGAGGCCGGCAAAATTGTCGAATTTGAAGTGATGGTGCGCCCCATGAGCGGTCTGCAGGCCCTAGGTGAAGAAATGGGTCGGCGGCTGGCCCCTTTTTTGGCCGCGGCAAAAGCCTGAGACGTTGCACCAAACCCATCACAGTTTCGCCCTGTCGGCCTGTTTTTAGCGGTCTGGTGGCAGGGTGACTGCCAACCCAGTCACATTGCTGGGCTTGGTTTTTCCCCTAGACTTGCCTGAACAAGGTTATAGCGCCTGCAACATAGGTATTGCTTAGCCCGTCAGATTGTTGGCAGTCTTGTCATGTGCGCCATTTTTTGCGCAGCATGATCAAGATGAGTGACCGCTGAGCGGAGCCCCGTTTCGGCCTAGAGGAAAAGCGATGAGCATGCAGAACAAGCCACAGATGGTTGAGGCCGTACTGTTCTTCAGTGAGCGCGGTGGCATCTGCAAGCAAATGTTTTTCCCTGAGTTCGAAGCGTTGCTCGATGGCGTAGTGAATATGCCGGAGTTCGCCGACGAGCAGATGCGGGTGGCCTATGTGCTGATCAACCCGCGCTTGCTGATCAAGGCGCTGGTGTTTTTCTACCTCGATTTCGACGAAAAGGGTGCGCCGGATTCCGGTTGGAATATCCCCTTGCAGGCTTTGGCTGAGCGGGCAGGGCGCGGCCCTGATCTGGGTGCCGGACCGATTCGCCTGGCGTGCCGCAGCCAGTGTCCGGTGTCCTGGCACCAGATGCACCTGTGGGACCCCAGCCTGACCCCAGGCAATAACGACCTGGCACTGCTGCGCGATGTGGTCAAACGCAATAGCTTGGGGCTTCTCGCCGAAGATGAAAGCACTCAGGCAGTGGCCCCTGAGCGCTTGCAAATGGCTTCGGAGGATAAGTGGTACGCACCTGATCCCGCTCAGGAAGAAGCTGCCAAGGCCACCGAGAAGCTTGATCAGGAACAGCGTCTGAAAGCTGCACAACTGATCAAGCAGCAACGTCTGCGCATCAGCAGCCTGACCCAGCAGCATGAGGAAGAGCTGGCCAAGTTCAAGTTGGCCAGCGACGAGCAGAGCAAGAACTTGCAGGCGCAAATCCACGGTCTGCACCAGGCATTGCGTCAGCAAGAAGAGCACAATGCTGCGTTGAAGGCGCAGCTGGCTGCACAGGCGGCCAGTTTCCAGACCTCCCGTGAGGAGATGACCGAGCAACTGCGGGCGCTGGAACGTGATGGTCGCAGTGAGAGTGACAGCTTGCGCGCGCAGTTCGAAGGCGAGATGCAGGCCAAGATTGCCTCTGCAGTGGCTGAATACAAAGAGCAGATTGCCATTCGCGATGTCGAGCTGGCTTATCGCGGCGAGCAGGACACGCAAGCGCTGCAGGAGATCAATCGCCTCAAACGTGCATACGCCGATCTGGCCAGTCAGGGCGGTGATCAGATTCTCGAGCGCCTGGCCAAGCTCGGTGTGGTCTTTGTGGTCTATCACCCAGGCGCGGGTCACCTGACCATCCCGCTGCAGGACATCGCTGCCTACCAGGACAACCCGCTGGCTTATGCCGCTGCCAAGTGTTTTGTCAGCGAAGAGCAATACCGTCACTGGTTGGCGCATTATCAGAAACCGAGTTGTGAGGCTTCTTTGCCCAGTGGCGAGCGTTGCGCCATCCCCATCGACCGTATCGATACGCCGAGCCGTTTTGTTTTGGGTGAATCCAATTGCTGTGCGCGGCACAAAGCCAGTAGCCGTTTGCGCACTGTCAGTTAACCTTGTCTGTTGTCCTGCCTGAGTGGGCGCCCCATGCCCCGTTGCGGCACTTTCCGTTGGATTGGTCGGTGGCTGCTGGAGTTGAGCTGGCGGTGCTGCGCCTTGACCTGCTCGACCCACTTATCAGCGGTAATAAATGGTTCAAGCTCACCCATCATCTGCGCGCTGCAGAGGTCGCTGGCGCCTCGGGCTTGATCAGCCTGGGCGGCGCGCATTCCAATCATCTGCATGCCCTGGCCGCTGCCGGTAAACGTTTCAATTTCCAGACGGTCGGGCTCCTGCGCGGCCATCCGCAGCAGACTCCGACTGTGGATGATCTGCAGGCCTTCGGTATGCAGCTGCACTGGCTGGGTTATGCGGGCTACCGGGCTCGACATGCGGCTGATTTCTGGTTGCCATGGCAAGCGCTTTATCCGGGTTTCTATCCAGTGCCGGAGGGCGGTGGTGGTCTGCCGGGTGCGCTGGGGTGTATGGGCTTGGTGCAGCACGTTCGCCAGCAGCTTCCAGCTCTGGGGTGGGCTGATTACGATGCCTGGTGGTTGGCAGCAGGGACGGGCACCACGCTGGCCGGTTTGCTGCTCGGTGAAGCGGCTGCGCATCCGGTGCATGCGGCGCTCGCTGTACCGGCGGATCATGGCGTCGAGCAGCAGGTGCAAACGATTATTCAGGCGGCCGGTATGCCGGTGGGGTCTTATCAGCTGCATGAGGCCAGCCGTGGTGGATTTGCCAAGGTGGATGCTGAATTGCTCCATTTTATGCAGGCGGCAGAAACGCAGAGTGGTGTGCCGCTGGAGCCGCTGTATACCGCCAAGGCATTAATGGCGTTGCGCCAGCAGGTCGAGGCCGGTTACTTTGCTCGCGGCAGTCGTTTGGTGTTTGTGCACACGGGCGGCTTGCAGGGCCGTGCCGCGGCCTTGCAGCAGGCGGCGAAAGCATGATCGGCCGATTAACCCAGCTACACTGAATTTCACCAGCGGAGCCTGGATACTCCATGAGCGAACCTCTTAACCCCGAACAGTTGCGCAGCCTGACGCCACTCAATGTGCTGTCTGAACAGCAATGGCGCGAATTGCGTGCGCAGTTGGTGCCGCAACCGTTGTTGGCGGGTCAGTTGTTGTTTCGCCCGGGGGATCAGGCGCGGCTGACCTATTACTTGCTGGCGGGTGAGCTATTGCTGCAATCGGTCGATGGCCAGGCGCAGCGCTTACAGGCTGGCAGTGAGGCCAGTTGTCATCCGTTGTCGCCGAGCCTGCCGCGCTTGCACGAAGCGAGGGCACTGACTGATGCCAGTGTGCTGGCGTTAGACACCGCGACCCTCAACCGGCTGCTGACCTGGCGCCTGGCTTATCAGGATCTGCTACTCGAACTGGGGCAGGATCATGCCGAAGTCGAATGGTTGGAACGGCTGTTGGAAAACCCACTGTTTGCCAAGGTGCCGCCGTCTAACGTGCGCGCTATGTTGGCACGCCTGCAGCGTGTCGAGCTGGCCGCAGGCAGTACCGTGCTGCAGGAGGGTGATATCGGTGACAGCTGCTATTTCCTGAAAAATGGTCGTGCCGAGGTGATCCGCGGTGCGGGCAGCGCGCAGCAGGTGTTGGCCGAGCTGGAGATCGGCGCCTGCTTTGGTGAGGAGGCCTTGCTGGCCGACAGCCCACGCAATGCCACGGTAACCATGCTGGAAGATGGTGTGGTACTGCGTCTGGATCGTCAGGATTTCTTTGCGTTGCTGAAGGCTCCGGTGGTCGATGAGGTGTCGCTCGGCGAAGCATCACGTTTGCTGGCGGCGGGTGCGCAGTGGTTGGATGTGCGTCTGCAGGAAGAATACGAGCGTGCCCATGCGCTGCAGTCGCTGAATATGCCGTTGCAATTGCTGCGTCTGAAAGCGCGCTTACTGGATAAGGCGCGTACTTATCTGTGTTACTGCGACAGCGGCAAGCGCAGCAGCAGTGCAGTGTTTCTACTTTCGCAGCTTGGCTATCGCGCCTATGCACTGCGTGATGGGGTGGATGCCTTGCCGGCGGTCCAGCGTGATGCGCTGCTCTGTGAGAGTGGTTCGGGCTATCTCGCGCGCTCAGGCGGTCGAACCGAGCGCAGCCTCTGAGCTAGTCGCCCGGTTGCGCGGGCCAGTGGTCATTGACCAAAAATACTCGCTCGGCTTCCAGCCAATCATTCTGTGGGCCTTCAATCAGGCGTACGAGCAGCTGTGCGTTAGCATCGCTCGGTAGTGCCGCAAGCCATTGATTGAAATGCTCCAGCGGCCATAAACACGCTTCCTCAATACACGCAGGCGCTAGCCAGGCGTGACGGTCCAATGGCTGCCATTGACCGGGGGTGTGCATGGCAAAATCGCTCCAGTCAGCACGATGCAGCCAACGCCCACGCAGGTGTTCAGGGTTGCCCTCTGCCGGCGCGGCATAGGATGGCTGCTGCCAGGGATAGAACAGATAACCGCCCAGCCACAGCGCCGCCTGTGGCCGTTGAATATTCAGCTCGGATAAGCGCTGTTGGGCTTCGGCGCGGGCCGACAACGGCAACTGGTGCTGGCCTAGATGCATTAGCTTGAGATCCAGGCGGTCGTGGCTGCCGGGGCCCAGCCAGTGCGCCAGATCCGTGCCATTGCATGACGGCTGACCCAGATACAGCTTGATGGCCAACTCCAGGTGATGCACGCCTTCCTCGTCACGCAGCAGCATGTCCAGCTCACCTAGGGTATGACCGTGTTGGCGGATGGGCAGGTTGGCGACCAGTACCTCGACACCCGGTGCGGCATTCAGGGCAAACTGCCAGAGCCGTTCGTAATACAGCCCCAGGCGGCGGATTGATCGTTGGCTTAGCCACTGCTGCAAATCATGGCTGTCGGCATCCAGGCTCAGCAGCCAGTCCGCCAAAGCGTCGGGTTGCTGGCTCCAGCGACTGGCTTTGAGTGGATGACGCTGTGGCCAGGGTGTTTGTTCCAGCAACGACGGCGAGAGCAGCGCCCAGGCCAGGTCGCGCACAGCAGGCTGGCGCAACTGCGAAGGCAGGTCGGTGAGCAGAGGAAAGGGCGTCATGTTGCGAGCATAGCGCTTCAAGGCTAAGTGGCGTCGACTGTGCATTGATACGGCGGGTTTAAAAACCATTCACGCGTTCTCAACGGGTTGTTAATCGATGCCATAGGCAGTCAGCGGTTTGCCGCTGCCATGGGCTTTCGCCCATAATCCGACCCATTAGATCCAGAGCCTGGCGGGAGCACCATGGAGCAGTTTCGTAATATCGGCATCATCGGTCGACTGGGCAGCACCCAGGTTCTCGACACCATTCGCCGGCTGAAGAAATTTCTGCTCGCCCGCCACCTGCATGTGATCCTCGAAGACACCATCGCCGAAGTACTGCCGGGCCATGGCTTGCAGACCTCGTCGCGCAAGATTCTCGGCGAGGTGTGCGACCTGGTGATCGTGGTCGGCGGCGATGGCAGCATGTTGGGCGCTGCCCGCGCCCTGGCGCGGCATAAGGTGCCGGTGCTGGGCGTAAACCGTGGCAGCCTGGGCTTTCTCACCGATATTCGCCCCGATGAACTGGAAGTCAAAGTGGCCCAGGTGCTTGAAGGGCATTACCTGACCGAGAACCGCTTTCTGCTGGAGGCCGAGGTGCGCCGTAATGGCGAGGCCATCGGCCAGGGCGATGCACTCAACGATGTGGTGCTGCACCCGGGTAAGTCCACGCGGATGATCGAGTTCGAGCTGTTTATTGATGGCCAGTTCGTCTGCAGTCAGAAGGCCGACGGTTTGATTGTCGCCACACCGACCGGCTCCACGGCCTATGCGCTGTCCGCTGGCGGCCCGATCATGCACCCCAAGCTGGACGCCATCGTGATTGTGCCGATGTACCCGCACACGCTGTCCAGTCGACCGATTGTGGTGGATGGCAACAGCGAGCTGAAAATCGTCGTGTCCAAGGATCTGCAGCTCTATCCGCAGGTCTCCTGTGATGGACAGAATCACTTCACCTGCGCCCCCGGTGACACGGTCACCGTGGCCAAACGGCCGCAGAAGCTGCGCCTGATTCATCCGCTGGATCACAACTATTACGAAGTCTGTCGGAACAAGTTGGGCTGGGGTAGCCGGCTTGGCGGGGGGGCTTGATGCACCTCGATCCCGCTCGCGGTTACGACCTGATCGGCGATATCCATGGCTGCGCAAAAACCTTGGAACGCCTGCTCAGCACCCTGGGCTACCGCCAGCAGGCGGGGGTGTGGCAGCACCCTAAGCGTATGGCGATCTTTCTGGGCGATCTGGTCGATCGTGGCCCGCGTATCCGTGAAGCGTTGCATCTGGTGCGCGATATGGTTACGGCCGGACAGGCGCTATGCATCATGGGTAACCATGAGTTCAATGCCTTGGCCTGGAGTACGCCGGCCGCGCCTGGCAGCGGTCGGCAGTTTGTCCGTGAGCACACGCCACGGCATGCTCGGCTGATCAAGGAAACCCTGGAGCAGTTCGACGCTTACCCGGCGGAGTGGCAGGGTTTTCTCGACTGGTTCTACGAGTTACCGCTGTTTATCGATGCTGGGCATTTCCGTGTGGTGCATGCCTGTTGGGATGACAGCCTGATTGAGCCGCTGCGTGCGCAGTTTGCCGATGGCTGCATCGATGAGCATTTTCTCCAAGCCGCTGCCGTGCATGGCAGTTTTGCCAATACCGCGCTGGATCGACTGCTGCGCGGCACTGACATGCGTTTGCCACATGGCATGACCCTGACCAGCGATGACGGCTTTACCCGCGCGCACTTTCGCACCAAATTCTGGGAAGAAGACCCACAAACTTACGGCGATATTGTCTTCCAGCCTGATGCTCTGCCGGAACTGGCAGCGCAGATGCCGCTCAGCGAAATGCAGAAAACTGAACTGCTTAAATACGGTGCTGATCAGCCGCTGCTGTTTGTTGGCCACTACTGGCGCAGCGGCAAACCAGCGCCGATTCGCAGCAACCTGGCCTGCCTGGATTACAGCGCCGTCTTGAACGGCAAACTGGTGGCCTATCGGTTGGATCAAGAGGCGCGTCTGGAGGCCAGTAAGTTTGTGTGGGTCGATGTCGACAGTCCGGAGGCGCGGCCATGAGTGCAGTCGCGGCAATGCGTTTGCCTGAGCATGTCGATCTGAGTGGTTTTATTACCTTGTTGCAGCGCTTAAAGGTGCCGCATCGGGTCGCGGAAGAGGCGGGCGAGCAGGTGCTCTGGGTGCCCGGTGAGCAACTGGCCGAGCAAGTGCGCGAACTTTATGGGCGCTATCCGCTGGGCGATGCTGAGGTGTTGCTTGAGCCGTCACAGGCTTCTAAAAATAGTGCTCCGGGCTTTGTTCAGCAGCTGAAAAACAGCCCGTTAACGGCAATCATGCTGGCGCTGACTTTCGTGGTCTTTGCTGTCACAGGTACAGGCGAGAATTACACGACAGTCCGCTGGTTTAGTTTTGTCGATTTTCGCATTCAGGATGGCCACATCTACCTGGCTTACCTGAATGAGACCCTTGCCAGCAGCCAATGGTGGCGCCTGTTGACGCCGATGTTGATCCATTTAGGCTGGTTGCATCTGGCCATGAACAGTCTTTGGTATTGGGAGCTGGGGCGGCGGATCGAGGCACGTCAGGGTGCCATGATGTTATTGGGGCTGAGCCTGCTGTTCAGTTTGACGGCCAATTTCGCCCAGTACCTGCATGCCGGCCCATCGCTGTTTGGCGGCTTGTCCGGGGTGCTGTATGGCTTACTTGGGCATTGCTGGATCTTCCAGCGGTTGGCACCTACTCCCGCCTATCGGCTGCCGCCAGGGGTATTGGTAATGATGCTTGCCTGGCTGCTGATCTGTATGACCGGCATTTTCGAGCTGCTGCAATTCGGCGCTATCGCCAACGCGGCGCATGTCGGCGGCCTGCTTGCCGGTTGTTTGACCGGGCTGGTCGGTGGCGCGCTGGCGCGTCGGCGACACAGTTAGTTCTTCTACAGGCTGGTAAACTGCCACTTTGCATTTGGAGGCGCGTATGTCGTCCTTTCTTGAAGCGATTGAAAACATCACCCCTGAGATCTACCAGAGCCTGAAATTGGCTGTGGAAATTGGCAAATGGCCGGATGGCCGCAAGCTGACTCAGGAGCAGAAAGAGCTGACCCTGCAGGCGCTGATCGCCTGGGAAACGCACAACCTGCCGGAAGAAGAGCGCATCGGTTATATGGGCCCGCAGGAATGCAGCAGCAAATCTGCGCCTATCCCCAATCTGTTGTTCAAATCCTCGGATACCCTGCACTGATGAGTGAGTTGGCCCGTGGTGCCCTGAGCAAAATGGCGGCGCAGCTGGATGCGCCGGTGCAATACAGCTTTCGCTTAGGCGATGAGTTGCTGCCGGTTAATCCGCTGATCGGCAAGAGCCTGCGCCTGGAGTTTCTCGGCGCGATCCACTGCACGCATTGCGGGCGCAAAACCAAGAGCAGCTTCAGCCAGGGTTATTGCTATCCCTGCATGCAGAAGCTGGCGCAGTGCGATATCTGCATCATGAGCCCGGAGCGCTGCCACTATGACGCAGGCACCTGCCGCGAGCCGAGCTGGGGCGAGCAGTTCTGCATGACCGATCATGTGGTCTATCTGGCTAACTCCAGCGGCATTAAAGTCGGCATTACCCGGGCCACGCAGATCCCTACGCGTTGGATCGACCAGGGCGCGACGCAAGCGCTGCCGATTCTGCGGGTCGCCACGCGTCAGCAGTCAGGCTTTGTCGAAGATCTATTGCGTAGCCAGGTGGCGGATAAAACCAATTGGCGCGCCTTGCTCAAGGGCGATGCCGCGCCGGTGGATCTGCTTGCCGTACGCGAGCAGCTGTTTGCCACGTGCAGCAGCGGGCTGACCGAGTTGCAGCAGCGCTTTGGCATTCAGGCCATTCAGCAGCTCAGTGATCAGCCGGTGGTGCAGATCAGCTATCCGATTGACGCCTACCCGGCCAAGATCACCAGCTTCAATCTGGACAAGAATCCGCTGGCCGAAGGCACCTTGCTGGGCATCAAGGGCCAGTACCTGATGTTCGACACCGGCGTGATCAATATCCGCAAATACACCGCTTACCAGCTGGCCGTCCACGAACTGGCCGCCTGAGTTACTTATTCGCGAACCCGGCGCCCGCGCGCCGCAGACAAAGGGCCACAAGCCATGCGCACCGAACAGCCGAAGATGATCTACCTCAAGGACTACCAGGCCCCGGATTATCTGATTGATGAAACGCACCTGACCTTCGAGTTGTTCGAGGACCATACCCTGGTGCATGCGCAACTGGTGATGCGCCGTAATCCGGCTGCGGGTAGCGGCCTGCCGCCGCTGGTGCTGGATGGTCAGCTGCTTGAGCTGCTCAGTGTGGCGCTCGATGACCGCGAGCTGAGCGCCGGCGATTACCAGCTGAGCGACAGCCATCTGACTGTGCAGCCCACTAGCGCCAGCTTCGTGATCGACAGCAGCGTGCGCATTCACCCGGAAAGCAACACCGCGCTGGAAGGGCTGTACAAGTCCAGCGGCATGTTCTGCACCCAATGCGAGGCCGAGGGTTTCCGCAAGATCACCTATTACCTCGACCGCCCGGACGTGATGAGCAAGTTCACCACCACCCTGAGCGCCGCGCAGCATGACTACCCGGTGCTGCTCTCCAACGGTAACCCGATTGCCAGTGGCACTGAAGAGGGCGGTCGTCACTGGGCGACCTGGGAAGATCCGTTTATGAAACCGGCTTACCTGTTCGCCCTGGTAGCCGGTGACCTCTGGTGCGTAGAAGACAGCTTCACCACCATGAGCAACCGTGACGTGGCGCTGCGCATCTATGTCGAGCCGGAAAACATCGACAAATGCCAGCACGCCATGGACAGCCTGAAGAAATCCATGAAGTGGGATGAAGAGGTCTACGGTCGCGAGTACGACCTGGACATCTTTATGATTGTCGCGGTCAACGACTTCAATATGGGCGCCATGGAAAACAAGGGCCTGAATATCTTCAACTCCAGCTGTGTGCTGGCCAAGGCCGAAACCGCTACCGATGCCGCTCACCAGCGCGTTGAAGCGGTGGTGGCGCATGAGTACTTCCACAACTGGTCTGGCAACCGCGTGACCTGCCGCGACTGGTTCCAGCTGTCGCTCAAGGAAGGCTTTACCGTATTCCGCGATGCCGAGTTTTCGGCCGATATGCATTCGCGTACGGTTAAGCGCATCGAGGACGTAGCCTACCTGCGCACCCACCAGTTCGCTGAAGACGCCGGCCCCATGGCCCACCCGGTACGCCCGGACGCCTTTATGGAGATTTCCAACTTCTACACCCTGACGGTGTACGAGAAAGGCTCGGAAGTGGTGCGCATGATCCGCACCCTGGTCGGTGCCGAGGGTTTCCGCAAAGGCAGCGATCTGTATTTTGAGCGGCATGACGGCCAGGCCGTCACCTGTGATGACTTTATCTGCGCCATGGAAGAAGCCAGCGGCATTGACCTGACCCAGTTCAAGCGCTGGTACACCCAGGCCGGCACGCCACGTCTCGACGTCAGCGAAGCCTATGACGAGGCGGCGCAGACCTACAGCCTGACCTTCCGCCAGAGCTGCCCGGCCACGCCGGGGCAGAGCGAAAAGCTGCCGTTCGTGATTCCAGTGGCGCTCGGCCTGCTCGATGCCCAGGGCAATGAGCTGCCGCTGCGCCTGCAGGGCGAAAGCGCGGCGCAGGGCACCAGTCGCGTTTTGTCGGTGACTGAAGCCGAGCAGACCTTCACCTTCGAGGGCGTCACCGAGAAACCGTTGCCCTCCTTGCTGCGCGGCTTCAGCGCCCCGGTCAAGCTGCACTTCCCCTACAGCCGTGACCAACTGATGTTCCTCATGCAGCACGACAGCGACGGCTTCAACCGCTGGGAAGCCGGCCAGCAGCTGTCCGTGCAGGTACTGCAGGAACTGATTGGCCAGCACCAGCGTGGTGAAGCCCTGGTGCTGGATCAGCGTCTGGTCACCGCGCTGCGCACCCTGCTTGAAGACGAGTCGCTGGATCAGGCCATGGTCGCCGAGATGCTGTCGCTGCCGGGCGAGGCCTATCTCACCGAAATCAGTGAGGTGGCGGATGTCGAGGCCATCCACGCCGCGCGCGAGTTCGCTCGCAAGGCGCTGGCTGACGCGCTGTTCGCTCCACTGTGGGCGCGCTACCAGGCCAACCGTGAAGTCTCCAAGGCCACGCCTTACGTGGCCGAGGCGGCGCACTTCGCCCGTCGCAGCCTGCAGAACATCGCGCTGTCCTACCTGATGCTCAGCGAGAAGCCTGAAGTGCTGGCGGCTTGCGTCGATCAGTTCGACAACGCCGACAACATGACCGAGCGCCTTGCCGCGCTGGCTGTGCTGGTCAACTCGCCGTTCCAGGAAGAGCAGGGTAAGGCCCTGGCCATGTTCGCCGACTTCTTCAAGGACAACGCGCTGGTCATGGATCAGTGGTTCAGCGTGCAGGCTGGTTGCCCGCTGCCGGGTGGTCTGGAGCGTGTGCATGCACTGATGCAGCACGAAGCCTTCACCCTGAAGAACCCGAACAAGGTGCGTGCCCTGATCGGTGCCTTCGCTAACCAGAACCTGATCAACTTTCACCGCGCGGACGGGGCGGGCTACCGCTTTCTTGCCGACCAGGTGATCACCCTCAATGCCCTCAACCCGCAGATCGCTTCGCGTCTGCTGGCTCCGCTGACCCGCTGGCGCAAGTACGGTTCGGCGCGTCAGGCACTGATGAAGGCCGAGCTGGAGCGCATCCTCGCTTCCGGCGAGCTGTCCAGTGATGTCTATGAAGTGGTGAGTAAAAGCCTGGCCTAAGGCTGATGCCGCTTAGGCAAGGCTGCGGAAGCTCTGTTTCGTAGGAGCCCCGCCCCGGGGCGAAGCTTTTCAGGTTCGCGGCGAGGCGCCGCTCCTACACACTCGGTACGTCGACGCTTGACTGGTTGGCTTTAGGCCTGAAACGGGTTTTGCTCCACAAAAAAAGTGTTACCGACCTCTGGTTGGTAACACTTTTTTGTTACCCAATGAAATATGCATGCAGTCCGTTATGCCTTTGCACACTTAAGTTCGGGCTTCGTCGCTTGACAGCGAGGTGATATTCATCACCCAACTGCGCTGCGAGGCGCGTGGTAATTGGCATAAAGCGTCGGATCGTAGGACAAAGTGCGCCACTTTTTCTCGTCTTTTGGTCAGTGACTGATCAGTCACGAAAAGAAACCACCCAGCGGCTCTCCCACGGCTGTTTGCGCTGATACAACTGTTTGAATTGGCACAATGGTTGCAGTACTGAGCAGGACTTGACCGCGTGCAAGCTCTCGCTGGTCGTTGGAACATGTCGCTAAAAAATAAAAACACAAGCCGTCGTCAGTACGGCAATTCGCGACCCGGCTACGGGATCGCCCAAAAGAATGATCTGTCCACGGAGTGAGTCTCGATGGAAATTAAGTCCCGCAAGCCCGTTCTACGTTTTGCCCCGGCCAAGGCCGGCTTTGCGTTCGCTGGTGTTCTGCCGTTGCTGGTCGCCGCCCAGGCTCATGCGGTGGAGTTCAGCTTCGCCGATAACGAAATCACCGGCTCCCTCGATACCACCATCTCCTACGGTCAACTGTGGCGCGTACAAGGCCAGGACAAGACCAACGACGACATCAACGCCAACGATGGCAACCGCAACTTCGATACCGGCCTGGTTTCCGAAATGTTCAAGATCACTACCGATCTGGAGGCTTCTTACCAGAACTATGGCGTATTCGTTCGCGGTACCGCTTTCTATGACACCCAGATTATGGATAAACGCAATGATTTTCTCGGTGCCGGTGCCTATGAGCCGAGCCAGAATTATCCGCGTGACAACAGCTTTACGCGCGAAACGCGACACAAGGCTGGGCGTGATGCGCAGATTCTCGATGCTTACGTCTATGGCAACTGGGATGTGGCCGAGATGCCGGTCACGGCTCGCTTCGGCAAGCAGGTATTCAACTGGGGCGAAGGGATTTTTTATCGCGGCGGTATCAACACCACCAACCCGCTGAATGCTGCGCAGTTCCGCCTGCCAGGCTCTGAATTGAAAGAAGTGCTGGTGCCTGTCGAGGCGCTTAGCTTCAGCATCGGTCTGACCGATAACCTCTCGATGGAGACCTTCTATCAGTTCAACTGGAAAGAGACTGCGGTTGATCCAGTTGGTACTTATTTCTCGGAGACCGACCTTTTCGCCGATGGCGACAATACGGCTTACAATCGCAGCGGCGCGTTGGCCGGTTTGGTAACGCCCAATGCGAACTTTGGTGGTAACTCGCTGTATGGCTTGCTTTCCTCTAACCCTGCCTCCGGTATCGTCGGCAGTCAGTTTGCTAATAGCACCGCTTTCAAGGTTGCCGGTATTGGGCCTGACATCAATGCCAAGAACGACGGGCAGTATGGTGTCAACTTCAAATACCTTGCCGAAGAGTTGAACTCCACAGAGTTTGGTTTTTATTTCGTTAATTACCACTCTAAAGAACCGTATGTGTACGCAGATGTTAACAGTGCCTACGCAGGCCTAACGCCCGCTCAATATGGCGCATTGTTGACTAACCCTGCTGTCGGTGGGGCTGCAGCTCTTTCAGGCAGCACAGCGCAGCAGGTCGTTGGTGGTTTGTTGGCTGTTGATCTGGGTAATCAGATTCAGGCTCGTCGCGAATATGTTGAAGATATTCGTATGTATGGCTTCAGCTTCAACACGACCATCAATAAAACATCTGTGTTCGGTGAGGTTGCCTATCGCCCGAATATGCCGATCGGCATTGCCGCGACTAACGATGCACTGCAACAGTTCTTGGGGCAGGCAACTCAGTTCTCGCTTGATCAACCGATAACCATTTCTGGTCAAACCCTGCAGATGGGTGGCCAACTGCACAATTATGAGCGTGTTGAGGCTTTCAATACCTCTTGGGGTGCAATCCAGAATTTCGGCCCGTCTATGGGTTTCGATTCACTGATTGGCGTGTTTGAATTGGCCTCCGAGCATCTTCGTGGTAGCGATCTGAAGTACACCGATTACCAAGGAAATGTTCGCTATTATGCGGGGCGTGGTAATGGCGCCTATGCCAGCGGTTATGACCGTGACGATCAGATCAATAAAAATGCTTATGGTTATACCCTACTGTTGACCGGCACCTGGAACGACGTATACGCCGGTGTCAACCTGTCGCCGTTCGCCGTGTTCAAGCATGACTTCGAAGGTAACTCGCACCAGACCGGCAACTTCATCGAAGGTCGTAAGGCTTACACCGTCGGTATGCGTGCCAGCTACCTGAACAGCCTGGAAGCCGAGATCCAGTACACCGAGTTCTATGGCGCGGGCCAGAACAACGGTGCGCGTGACCGCGACAACATCGGTCTGAACGTCAAGTACTCCTTCTAATACCTATAACCAGAAATACGTCGGGCGCTCTCGGGCGCCCGGCAATACTCTTCACGGAGAATTACCCATGCTGAACAAGCACAGGCTGATGGCCGTAGCCGTTGCGCTGGCATTTTCTGCCGGCTCCGCGCTGGCTGCCGTTTCCCCGCAGGAAGCCGCAAAACTTGGCGATACCCTGACCCCTTTCGGCGCCGAGAAGGCCGGCAACGCTGCCGGCACCATTCCGGCCTGGACCGGCGGCATCACCCAGGCGCCGGCTGGCTACACCCGTTCGGGCCAGCACCACGTCAATCCGTTCCCGGACGATAAGCCGCTGTTCACCATCACCGCGGCCAACCTGAGCCAGTACGAGGCCAATCTGACGCCGGGTCAGATCGCCATGTTCAAGGCTTACCCGGAAACCTACCAGATGCCGGTGTACCAGACCCGCCGCTCCGGCTCCGCGCCGCAGTGGGTCTATGACAACACCATCAAGAACGCCACCAGCGCCAAGCTGGCCGATGGTGGTAACGGCTTTATCGACGCTTACGGCGGTATTCCGTTCCCGATTCCGCAAAATGGTGTCGAGGCGCTGTGGAACCATATCGCCCGCTACCGTGGCACCTACATCGTGCGCCGTGCCTCGGAAGTGGCAGTACAGCGCAACGGCGCCTATTCGCTGGTGACCTCGCAGCAGGAAGCGCTGTTCAAGTACTACCTGCAGAACGGCTCGTTCGCCGATTTGAACAACATCATGTTCTATTACCTGTCGTTCACTACCAGCCCGGCGCGTCTGGCCGGTGGCGCGACCCTGGTTCATGAAACCCTCGATCAGGTGAAAGAGCCGCGTCAGGCCTGGGGTTACAACGCCGGCCAGCGCCGCGTGCGTCGTGCGCCGAACCTGGCCTACGATACCCCGATCGCCGCGGCTGACGGTCTGCGTACCGCCGACGACACCGACATGTTCAACGGTGCCGCGGATCGCTATGACTGGAAACTGGTGGGCAAGAAGGAAATCTACATCCCGTACAACAACTACAAGGTCACCAGCCCTGAGGTTAAGTACAAGGATCTGCTGCAGGTCGGTCACCTCAACCCGGCGCTGACCCGTAACGAGCTGCACCGTGTGTGGGTGGTCGAGGGCACGCTGAAGTCCGGCGCCCGCCATATCTACTCCAAGCGCACCCTGTTCCTCGACGAGGACAGCTGGCAGGCTGCGGTGGTGGATCAGTACGACGGCCGTGGTGAGCTGTGGCGCGTGTCCATCGCCTATCTGAAGAACTACTACGATCTGCCGACCACCTGGTCTGCACTCGATGTGTTCCACGATCTGCAGGCGCGCCGTTACCACGTGCAGAACCTGGACAACGAAGAGAACAACACCATCGACTTCACCCAGGCGGTTCCGGACGACGGTTATTTCAAACCGGCTGCCCTGCGTCGCCGCGGCACTCGATAATAGTCGTGTAGTCTCACGCGAAGGCCGCTACGGTAGTAGCGGCCTTTTCGTATCAGCTTGGCGAATAGGCTTCTATCACGCGGGTTCTGCCTTAACAAAACATAACGTCACGCCGATTGTCAGGCCTTTTGAAAGCTCAGTAGGATAGGCGCACTGCTAAAAGTGTAGTGCTACCTATAAGAATAAGGGGGAAGGTATATGAGTGAGCCCGTCATGCGGCGCACCCAGGCCGGTCGTGTTGTGGGATCGTCCCGCGCACCGGTGCTCCGCGTCCACTCACCGATAGCCAAAGCGCTGTCGCTGTGTAGTGTGCTATCCGCGCTGATGTTCGCCAGTGCGCCACTGCAAGCGGCCAGCGATGACGCCAGTCATTACTCGGTCACTTCTGCCAAAGCCCATCAAACTCTGCTGCTGGATGTTGCCAGTCTAGGTAAGCGCTTGGTCACTGTCGGTGATCGCGGGCATATTTTGCTGTCCGACGACAATGGCGCGAGCTGGGTTCAGGCCAAAGTGCCGACCAAGCAAATGCTGACGGCCGTGTTCTTTATTGATGACACCCACGGTTGGGCTGTCGGCCATGATGCGCAGATTCTCGCTAGCACTGATGGCGGCGCCACTTGGGTCAAACAGTTTGAAGACCTTGAGCGTGAAGCGCCGTTGCTGGATGTCTGGTTCAAGGATCGCAATAACGGTTATGCAGTAGGCGCTTACGGTGCCTTGTTGGAAACCACTGACGGTGGCGCCAATTGGGAAGACGTCAGCGACCGTATGGACAACGAAGACGCCTACCACCTCAACGCCATTGTTGAAGTCAAAGACTCCGGCCTGTTTATCGTGGGCGAGCAAGGCGCGATGTTCCGTTCCCCGGACTGGGGGCAGACCTGGGAAACCCTGGAAGGCCCTTACGAGGGTTCGCTATTCGGTGCCCTGGGCACTGATGAAGCCGGTGCGTTGCTGGTCTATGGCCTGCGCGGGCATCTGTTCCGTTCGGCAGATTTTGGTACGACCTGGCAGGCAATCAGCTTGAACACGGCTAACAACGGTCCTTTGGAGTTTGGTCTGGCTGACGGTAATCGTCTGGCTGACGGTTCCATCGTGGTGGTTGGGCATGGCGGTACCGTACTCAAGAGTACCGACAGCGGCCGCAATTTCAGTGTGACCAATCGTGCCGACCGGCTCTCGCTGGCAGGCGTTGCAGCAATGGAAAACGGCAATCTGATTCTGGTAGGGCAGGGTGGCGTCCATGCTGCTACGCCTACTGGCGCCGATCTGGGCCAACAACAATAAGCCGGGAGCCTTTGCATGAGTAAGCATCAACAACAATCTGCCTCCTTCCTGGAGCGGTTGATCTTTAACAATCGCCCGGCCGTGATTCTGCTGTGCCTGTTGATCAGTCTGTTTCTGTTCTACCAAGCGGCGCAGGTGCGTCCGCAGACCAGCTTCGAGAAGATGATTCCGCTGGGGCATCCGTACATCCAGAAGATGCTCGAACACCGCAATGACCTGGCGAACCTGGGCAACACCGTGCGTATCTCGGTGGAAGCGGTGGATGGCGATATCTTCAGCAAGGAATACATGGAGACGCTGCGTCAGATCAACGACGAAGCCTTCTATATTCCGGGCGTTGACCGTTCCGGCCTGAAGTCACTGTGGAGCCCAAGCGTACGCTGGACCGAAGTGACTGAAGAGGGTTTTGCCGGCGGCGAAGTGATCCCGCAAACTTACGATGGCTCTTCCGAAAGCCTTGAGGAACTGCGCAGCAATATCCTCAAATCCGGGCAGATCGGTCGTCTGGTCGCCAACAATTTCAAGTCGAGTATTGTTGACTTGCCATTGCTGGAGACCTATGCCGATCCGAACGATCAGAGCAAGCAGATCCCGCTGGATTATCAGAAGTTCTCCCACGAGCTGGAAGAGAAGATCCGCGATAAGTACCAGGCGCAAAACCCTAACGTCAAAATCCATATCATTGGCTTCGCCAAGAAAGTGGGTGATTTGATCGATGGTCTGATCGGCGTAGCGCTGTTCTTTGCTGTGGCAATCGCCATTACCTTCGTGCTGCTGCTGTGGTTCACCCACTGCTTCAAGAGCACCTTAGCGGTGGTCGTGGCTACCTTGATCGCCGTGGTTTGGCAGTTGGGCTTGCTGCACACCCTGGGCTTCGGGCTGGATCCGTACTCGATGCTGGTGCCGTTCCTGGTCTTCGCCATTGGCATTTCACACGGTGTACAGAAGATCAACGGCATTGCCATGGCCTCCGGCGAAGCAACTGATTCGTTGTCCGCTGCACGTATGGCTTTCCGTCAGCTGTTTGTTCCTGGTCTGGTGGCATTGCTATCGGACGCCGTGGGCTTTATCACCCTGCTGCTGATTGATATCGGTGTGATCCGTGAGCTGGCCATCGGCGCATCCATGGGTGTGGCGGTGATCATTCTGACCAACCTGATTCTGCTGCCGGTCATGATTTCCTATGTCGGTATCAGCAAGAAGGCGGTGAAGATCAGTCGCGAAGAAGCCGACAAGGAGCACCCATTCTGGCGCTTTATCTCCAACTGCGCGCACCCGATGGTGGCCCCGATTTCCGTGGTGGTTGCAGTGGCGGCGCTGGCCGGTGGTGTGTGGTACGGGCAGAACCTTAAGATCGGTGACCTCGACCAGGGCGCGCCTGAGCTGCACCCGGATTCGCGCTACAACTTGGATAACGACTTCGTCATCCGCAATTACTCCACCAGCTCCGATGTACTGGTGATCATGGTCAAGACGGCAGCTGAAGGTTGCTCGACTTATCCGACGCTGTCGGCCATGGATGAGTTGATGTGGAAGATGGAGAACACCGAAGGCGTGCAGTCGGCCATTTCCATGGTCACCGTGTCGCGTCAGGTGATCAAAGGCATGAACGAGGGCAACCTGAAATGGGAAACCCTGTCGCGCAACCAAGACGTGCTGAACAACTCCATTGCCCGAGCTGATGGCCTGTACAATGGTGATTGCTCGGTGGCGCCGCTGCTGGTGTTCCTCACCGACCACAAGGCAGAAACCCTGTCGCGTGCGGTGAAAGTTGCTGAAGACTTTGCCAAGGAAAACAACAAGGACGGCCTGGAGTTCATCCTGGCAGCGGGTAACGCGGGTATTGAAGCCGCTACCAACGAAGTGATCGCCAAGTCCGAGACCACCATGCTGCTCGCGGTATACGCCGCAGTAGGCATCATGTGTCTGCTGACCTTCCGCTCCTTCGCTGCGACGCTCTGCGTGATGCTGCCGCTGGTGCTGACCTCGGTACTGGGTAACGCCCTCATGGCCTTTATGGGCATCGGTGTGAAGGTGGCGACTCTGCCGGTAATCGCCTTGGGTGTGGGTATTGGTGTCGACTACGGCATCTACATCTACAGCCGTCTGGAAACCTACCTGCGTCAGGGTTTGTCGCTGCAGGAGGCTTACTACGAGACCCTCAAGTCGACCGGTAAAGCGGTGCTGTTCACCGGTATCTGCCTGGCGATCGGTGTGGCCACCTGGATCTTCTCGGCAATCAAGTTCCAGGCTGACATGGGCCTGATGCTGACCTTTATGTTCCTCTGGAACATGATTGGCGCTATCTGGCTGCTGCCTGCACTTGCCCGCTTCCTGATTAACCCTGAGAAGCTGCGCAACAAGGCTTGAGCCTGATACGCAGTCGTAACACTAAAAGCCGCGGCCCTCGGGTCGCGGTTTTTTATTGTGCGTGGATTAAGCCGGGTTTTTTGCCGGTTGCTGTTATGCGAATCGCGCAGCATCTGACTTGTAGTCCATTGGCGTTCTGCGGACACGTCATTGGTGCTATCCGGGCTAAACACTGCAGAAGCATGCTTGCCCGCGACTTGCACAAGCCGTTAGCAGTATCGCGGACTCGCCTGTGCTCAACGGCTAATAGTTATCCTTCCAACAACCGTGAGGGGAGTGGAGGGCACGGCTGCTGAACCGTTGTGGTTCAGCGCCTTAAGGCACCGTGATGGAGTTTGACTGGCTAGCGCGGATACAGCGGAGGCAGAGCGCTGGTATCCGGATTGGTGGTGCTCTCAAGGTCTTCTGTGGGGGGCAGACTGCGAATCGCCAGCCACAGGTTACGGCCCTGCCAGTGCTGGCCGCTTTCGCTGTACAGTGCGCCGTTCAGGCCGTCTAGGGCTTCAGACAGTGGGATAAAACGCGCGGCCATATCGGCGAGGGTTTCCGGCTGCTGGCGGGCCCAGGCGTCCAGCGCATGGCGCGTGGCCTGCGAGTCATTCGCCAGGCAGCTGCGCTTAAGGTCATCGAGCAGGTTGCGTTGGCTAGGCCCCGTCTGCTGGCTAGGCAGCACTGGAGGCTGGCGCCGCGCGCGCCACCACAGGGTAAACCCGAGCAGGGTGGTCAGGCCCAGGAGTGCAGTGCTGAGTTGCCAGGGCCAGAGGTGGGCATTGTCCACCTCGCGCACGGTTGGGCTTGCTACCTCGATCGGTAGGGTTTCCAGGTTAGGATTTGCGGCCACCTGCAACTTACGCGTGGGCAGGCTGCTGCGTTCGAGTTGGTCGGTCGTGGTGTTCCACCACAGCACTTCGATTGCCGGCAGGGTGATCTCGCCTTCACGGTTGGCTACCAGAGCTTCACGTTCTTCACGGCTGGCTACCAGACCGTTGTCGTTGGCCTGGTTGGCTAATTGGGGTTGGTCGGGGTAGCGGCGCAGGCCGGCTACTTGGGTGGCGGGCAAGGGCGGTAATTGTGCGCTGGCCAAACCTTCGACCTTGAGCAGTAGGCTGCGAGTCAGCGAATCACCGACGCGGGCTGCCTCCGGTTGTGGACTCCAGACTTCACTCAGGCTGAGTGCGCGCGCCGGCAGCCAGGGCGCGTCGGTCGGGTAGCTGGCTGGCTTGGCTTTCACCGTCAGCGGAATTTCCGGCGAACGGACCCGCACCACTTTGCCGGGGCGTGGACCGAACGGGTTGTAGGCATTGCTGGCGGAGCGATCAACTGCAGTGGCGGTAAAGGCTTGCGAGGGGATCAGCAAGTCGCCACTTTCCTGGGGAAAAATCGCGTAGCGCAGTTCAATTACCCCATGGCGTATGCCGTTGATGTCCTTCTCGTAGGTGCGCGGTTCACCAAGCGCTTCAACGCGCGCCTGAGGCATCTCCAGTTGGGTCAGGCTGCTGTCGTCGTACAGTGAAACGGAGTGGTAGATGCGCAGTGTCAGCACGGTTTGCGCCTGCACGTAGACACTTTCCTGGTCCAGGCTGGCATCGATAAACACCGGTGCCAGGCGGCTGTCATCGGCGCTCGCGGCTTGCTGAACATGCAGGGTAATCGGCTCGCTTTGTAGCTGGCCGAGTGTGAGCGGCGGTATCACCACATAACCGCTGTGTTTGGGTTGCAGGGTGACGATCCAGCGCGTGCTCGCCTGGGCACCGTTGCTGCCGCTGGTCAGGCGGTTAACCTGGCGGGTGCCTAGCACCTCAAACAGCTCATTGAGCGGCTGCAGGTCGGGCTTGCCGAACAGCGTGGCGTCATTCGATTCCAGGGTCAGCTCAACGCTCTCGCCGGCATCCAGGCGCGTACGGTCGACGCTGGCGGTCAGGCTTTGCGCGCTGACGTTCAGGGCCAGCAGGCCAAGCAGAAGGGTACAGAGCAGTCGGCTCATTGCAGTTGTTCCTGGCGCTGTTGTTGTTCCAGCCTGAATTTACGCCGCAGTAGCTCGCCCGGATCGTCCGGAATCTGCCGCAGCCATTGTTCCAATGCCTGACGCCGTTCGCCGTCGAGGGCCGGCTCGGCGCTGGCGATCTGTTCTTCGCCGCTGTCGCTGTCGTCTTCTTCTGGTTGTTTCGGCGGTATATCCACGTCTTCGTCGGCGCCGGGTTGTACGGGTTTTTCGCCCTCATCATCAGACTCTGACGGCTTGGCCGGCGATTGTTCGGCCTGCTGCTGGGCATCTGGATCGGACTGGCCTGCCTGTGGCTGGCTGTTGGGCTGATTCTGCTGCTCGTCGGTTTGATTTTGCTGTTGCTGCTGGTTTTGGCGCAGCAGCTCTTCGACCAGGGCTTTGTTTTTTTGCGCCTGAGCCAAGTCGGGTTGCAGTTCCAGCGCCTGGGTGTAGGCGTCTAGGGCGGCTTCCAGTTCGTTGCTAAGCGCCAGGGCGTTGCCACGGTTGTAGTGGTCGCTGGCGCTTTCGCCATTTGCGAAGCGTTCGGCGGCCGCGGCGTAATCGCCGGCCTGGTAGAGCGCCTGGCCTTGCCAGCGTAGATCGTGGAAACGCTGCGCGGCTTCTGCCGGTTGTTGCGCCTCAAGCAGGCGCTGGCCTTGTTGATCGGCACGCAGCCAGAGGTCATCGAAGCTGAAGGCGTAGCTGTTCTGCGGCAGGCTCAGCAGCAACAGCGGCAGGCACAGCAGCCAGCCGCGGCGTGCAGCGCAGGCAGCGAGTAACAGCAGCGGCAGGAGTAGCCAGTGGCTCTGGTCTGCCCAGGCTTGCAGCTGGGTCAGCTCACCATCGCGGCGCAGCTGTTGCGGTGCATCGAGTAGGCCGAGGTTGCGCAGGTCGCGCTCATCCAGCGTTATGCCCTGATACTGCCCGCCAAGCTCGCTGGCAAAGCGCTTGAGGCCGTTGCTGTCCAAGCGTGGCAGCAGGATGGTGCCCTGAGCGTCCTTGAGGAATGAGCCGTCCTCCTGAATGATCGGCGCGCCCTGGGTGCTGCCAATGCCGAGAATGCGTAGGCGCTCGCCGCGGCGGCCGAGCGCCTGGGTGATCGCCTGGCGCTGGGTTTCGTCGAGGCTGCTGGTCAGCAACAGCAGGCGGCCATTGCCCTGGGCGCCCTGTTCGAGCAATTGCAGGGCTTTGGCCACCGCCAGATCGGCGCGCTTGCCGGGCTCCGGCATGATTTCGGGACTCAGCACATCGAGCAGATTGCGGCTGGTAGCCAGGTCGTCGGAGAGCGGCACCAGGGTATGTGCGCTGCCGGCATACACGACGATGGCCGTTTGTGCATCCTGGCGCGCCTCCAGCAGGTCGAGCAGCTTGCGCTTAGCCTGGGCCAGGCGATTGGGTGAGGCGTCGCTGGCGAGCATCTCTGGGGTCAGTTCGAGCAGTACCACCAGCGGGTCTGCCGGCTTGGGGTTCTGTTGCTCGATGCGTTGCCAGCTGGGGCCGAGCAGTGCCACTAGTGCAAGCAGCCAGGCCAGGCCGAGGGCCAGCCAGGGCAGGCGACTGTTGCGCCCACCGGTGGCGGTTAGCAGCGCGGACTGGAACGCGGCCGGCAGCAACGCTTGCCAGCGACCGCTGCGTTTCTCCCGGTGCCAAAGCTGCCAGAGCAAAAAGCCCAATAGCGGTATCAGCAGCAGCCAGAAGGGGCGTTGCCAGTGGGGCCAGAGGCTGGTCAGTTCGCTCATGACGGTTTCCCCCGTAGCCGTGTCAGCTGAGTACGCCAGCGTTGTTGCAGGCTTGGCCAGAGTGTTTGGCTGACCAGCAGCAGGCTGAACAGCAGGGCCAGGCCCAGCGGCCAGGGATAGAGTGGCAAGGTCGGCCGCGCCAGAGTCGGTTTCTGCGCCACCGGCTCCAGTCTATCGAGAGTGGCTTCGATCGCCTGCAGTTCTTCACTGTCGCGGGCGCGGAAGTATTCGCCGCCGGTGGCTTCGGCAATTGCCCGCAGGCTCGGCTCGTCCAGATCGATACCGGGGTTAAAACCGAGCATGCCGAGTACGCCGCCTTGCTCGGGGTCGGCACCGATGCCTATCGGGTAAATGGTGATGCCTTCCTCTGCTGCCAGGCGTGCGGCAGTCAAGGGATCGATTTCGCCGCCATTGTTGGCACCGTCAGTCACCAGTACCAGTACGCGGCTCTGCGCCGGACGCTCGCGCAGGCGCTTGACCGCCAGGCCAATGGCGTCGCCGATGGCGGTCTGTGGTCCGGCGATGTTCTTCTGCGCCTCATCCAGCCAGGTATGCACGGTCTGCCGGTCGAAGGTCAGCGGCGACTGCAGGTAGGCGCGGCTGCCGAATAGGATCAGGCCAACCCGATCACCCTGACGGCCATCGATAAACTCGCCGAGCAGGTGTTTGACCAGGGTCAGGCGACTGACTTCCTGGTCTTCCCACACCATGTCGGAATAATCCATGGAGCCGGATACATCCACCGCCAGCAGCAGGTCGCGGCCGCTTGCCGGCAACGGCAGCGGCTCACCCAGCCATTGCGGGCGCGCGCAGGCGAGCAGCAGTAACAGCCAGATCAGTGCAAACGGTGCTTGTTGTCGCAGGGCCGGTAGCCGTACGCTGGCGCGGCGGCCGCTCAAACCTTCCAGTTCGGCCAGGAAGCTGATTTTCAGCGCTGCTTCGCCGCTGTCCGCAGGCGGTAGCCAGGCGCGGAGCAACCAGGGCAGCGGGGCGACCAGAAAGACCCAGGGCCAGGCAAACTCAAACATGTTTGCGAATCCAGATCGCTACGGCCTGGTTGAGCCCGGCGATGGCCTTGTCATCCAGGTTGCAGTGCGGGCGATAGGCGCCTTCCACCAGAATCATCCAGCGAGTCAGGCCGGCGGCGGGGCAGCGGCTGTCGAGAAAAGCCAGCCAGGCGCGGCTGCTGAGGATATGGCTGTTGCTTTGCGGGTAACGCTCGCGGCACAGGCGTTTGAGAATAGCGTTGAGTTGCTGCAGCCAGGGGCCGGCATCGACGCCGTCGTAAGGTTTGCTCAGGCGTTCGAGTTCGCTCAACGCGGCCTGGCGCAATGGGTCGAGCGGCGCTTCGGTCGACTGCTCGGCCGCTTTGCTTGGCAGGCGTTTAAGCAGCTTGAAAGCGGCCCACAGCAGTACGGGCAGGAGCAGGGCGAGCAGCCACCAGCCCGGTGCCGGCGGCCACCAGCTGATCGGCGCGGGTGCGATCAGCGGTTCGAGTTGGTCCAGTGGGTTCACAGGGCCTTCCTCGGCCGCTGGGCATTCAGGTGTTCACGCAGCTGCTCGATCATCTCGCTCTGCGTATTGAGGGCCAGCAGCGGCACGCCGAGTTTCTGCGCCAGGCGTTGCCAGCGCGCCTGGCGGGCATCGGCCAGGCTGCGGTAGGCCTGGCGCAGTTCGGCGTCCTGAGTGTCCAGCTCCAGTTGCGCGCCGTGCTCAGTAAAACGCAGCAGGCCGGCATTGGGCAGGGCATGGTCGAGCGGGTCGGAAAGGGGCAGCAACAGCAGGTCGGTATGCCGCGCCAACAGCAGCAGCTGCTGTTCGCTGCTGTCGTTCAGCGTGCGCTCATCACACAGAATAACCACCAGACTGCCGGGGCGCAGCACCTCGCGGGCGCGGCGCAGGGCCAGGCCAAAGCTGTCGCGCCCGCCCTGGCTGTCGTTGCTCAGGGCTTGATTGGCCTTGGCCAGGCGGCTAAGCAGTTGCAGCAGGCTTTGCTTGCTGCGACGTGGTTTGATTTCGTGGTGTTCCAGATCACCGAATACCAGGCCGCCGATGCGGTCGTTATGGCCCAGCGCGGCCCAGCCGATCAGGCTGGCGGCCTGTGCGGCGAGCACCGACTTGAACATCAGCCCGGAGCCGAAGAATAGCCGTTTGCTCTGCTCGACCATGATGTAAATCGGCCGCTCGCGCTCTTCGTGGAATAGCTTGGTGTGCGGCTCCTGAGTACGCGCGGTGACCCGCCAGTCGATGGTGCGTACGTCGTCGCCGGGCTGATACACGCGCACCTGGTCGAAGTCCACGCCGCGCCCGCGCAGTTTGGAGTGGTGCAGACCAATCAGCGGGCTACGCCGCGCCGGCGTGGAAAACAGCTGCACCTCACGCACACGGTGGCGCATCTCGATCAGTTCACCGAGGCTGACGCGAATGCCGGGCTGCGTGGGTTGGTCGTGCATGGTGGTTAGGCGACCGCCACAACGTCGAGAATGCGCTGCACCACGCGGTCCTGGTCGATGCCGGCGGCTTCTGCCTCGAAGGACAGAATGATGCGGTGCCGCAGCACGTCGAACAGCACCGCCTGGATATCTTCCGGGCTGACGAAATCCCGCCCGGCCAGCCAGGCGTGGGCCCGTGCACAGCGGTCCAGGGCAATCGAGCCGCGCGGGCTGGCGCCGTAGGCAATCCACTCGGCCAGTTCCGGGTCGAATTTGGCCGGGGTGCGTGAGGCCATCACCAGTTGCACCAAATACTCTTCCACTGCGTCGGCCATATACAGGCCGAGAATTTCCTGGCGTGCGGCAAAGATTGCCTGCTGGCTGACCAGCTGCTCGGGCTTGGTTTCGCCATTCAGCGCTTCGCCACGGGCCTGGGCGAGGATCTTGCGCTCCACGCTGGCGTCCGGAAAGCCGATCTTCACATGCATCAGAAAACGGTCGAGCTGGGCTTCGGGCAGTGGGTAGGTGCCTTCCTGCTCTATCGGGTTCTGCGTGGCCATCACCAGAAATAGCGGCGACAGGTGATAGGTGCTACGACCAACGCTGACCTGGCGCTCGGCCATGGCTTCGAGCAGCGCCGATTGCACCTTGGCCGGAGCGCGGTTGATTTCGTCGGCCAGCACCAGGTTGTGGAAGATCGGCCCCTGCTGGAACACGAAGCTGCCGGTTTCCGGACGATAGATCTCGGTGCCGGTGATATCCGCCGGGAGCAAGTCAGGGGTGAACTGTATGCGGTGGAACTCGGCCTCGATACCTTCGGCCAGCTCCTTGATCGCCTTGGTCTTGGCCAGACCGGGAGCGCCTTCGACCAGCATGTGGCCATCGGCGAGCAAGGCAATCAGCAGCCTTTCGATGAGTTTTTCCTGGCCGAGGATCTGACTTGAAAGAAAATGTCGCAGCGCGACAAGCGCTTCACGGTGTTCCATCGTTAAGCTCATCCGGCAAATGTGACCAGCGAGTCTTGAATCTCGCCAGAGTTAAGTGGCAGCCACTTTAATGCAATCGCGGCCTCCTAGACTAACGTTGAACAACAAGGTTGTGGCGAAGGTCATTACTCGTGACTGCCTTGATCGAGTCCCCTGACGAATAACAAGCCAAACGGAGCAAACCCATGGCGTTCTTTACGGCGGCCAGCAAAGCCGATTTTCAGCACCACCTGCAAACGGCGCTGGCGCAGCACGTCAGTGAACAGGCTCTGCCACAAGTAGCCCTGTTCGCCGAGCAATTCTTCGGCATCATCGCCCTCGAGGAGCTGACCCAGCGTCGCCTCTCTGATCTGGTCGGTTGCACCTTGTCGTCCTGGCGGTTGCTGGAGCGTTTTGAACCGGCCAAGCCCGAAGTGCGGGTATTCAACCCCGATTATGAAAAACACGGCTGGCAGTCCACCCACACTGCCGTAGAAATTCTGCACAGCGACATTCCGTTCCTGGTCGACTCGGTGCGCATGGAGCTGAACCGTCGCGGTTACAGCATCCATACCCTGCAGAACAGCGTGTTCAGTGTGCGCCGCAACAAGAGCGGCGAGCTGCAGGAAATCCTGCCCAAGGGTGCCCAGGGCAAGGATGTGCAGCAGGAAGCCCTGATGTTCCTGGAGATTGACCGCTGCTCCAACGCCGGTGAATTGAAGACCCTGGAAAAGGACCTGCAAGAAGTCTTTGGCGATGTACGCCTGAGCGTCGCCGACTTCCAGCCGATGAAAGCCAAGGCCAAGGAACTGCTGGCTTGGTTGGACAAGGCCAAACTCAAGGTTGAAGGCGCCGAGCTGGAAGAGATCAAGGTATTCATGAGCTGGTTGCTCGACGACCACTTCACCTTCCTCGGCTATGAAGAGTTCACTGTTGCCGACAGCACTGGCGGCGGCAGCATGGTCTATGACGAGAAGTCCCTGCTGGGCTTGTCCAAGCGCCTGCGCAGCGGCCTCAAGGCCGATGAGTTGCATATCGAACCGGAAGCCGTGGCCTACCTGCGAGAGCCGCAGCTGCTGTCCTTCGCCAAGGCGGCCGTTCCGAGCCGCGTGCACCGCCCGGCGTATCCGGATTTGGTGTCGATCCGCGAACTGGACGCCAAAGGCAAGGTCATCAAGGAATGCCGCTTTATGGGCTTGTACACCTCTGCGGTGTATGCCGAGAGCGTATGGAGCATTCCGTTCATTCGCCGCAAGGTGGCGGTGATTAAGCAGCGTTCCGGTTTCGACAGCAGCGCGCACCTGGGCAAAGAGCTGGCTCAGGTACTGGAAGTGCTGCCGCGTGACGACCTGTTCCAGACCCCGGTGGACGAGCTGTTCAACACCACCATGGCGATCGTGCAGATTCAGGAGCGCAACAAGATTCGCGTATTCCTGCGTCGCGATCCGTACGGTCGTTTCTGCTACTGCCTGGCTTATGTGCCACGCGACGTATACTCCACCGAAACCCGCATGAAGATCCAACAGGTGCTGATGGAGCGCCTGCAGGCTACCGATTGCGAGTTCTGGACCTTCTTCTCCGAGTCGGTACTGGCGCGGGTGCAGTTCATCCTCAAGGTTGACCCGAAGAATCGCGTACAGATCGACCCGCTGCGCCTGGAAAAAGAAGTCATCCAGGCCTGCCGTTCGTGGAAGGACGATTACACCAGCTTGATCGTCGAAAGCCTCGGCGAAGCTCAGGGCACCGAAGTGCTCAGCGAATTCCCCGGCGGTTTCCCGGCCGGTTACCGCGAGCGTTTCGCCCCGCACTCGGCGGTGGTGGACATGCAGCACCTGCTGAGCCTGAACAATGAACGTCAGCTGGTGATGAGCTTCTACCAGCCGCTGACCCAGGGCGAGCAGCAGCTGCACTGCAAGCTGTACCACGCGGACACGCCGCTGCCGCTGTCGGATGTGCTGCCGATTCTGGAAAACCTCGGCCTGCGTGTGCTCGGTGAGTTCCCTTACAAACTGCGTCGCGCCGATGGCCGCGAGTTCTGGATTCACGACTTCGCCTTCACCTATGCCGAAGGCCTGGATGTTGATATCCAGCAGCTCAACGACACCCTGCAGGGCGCTTTCGTCAATATCGTTGGCGGCGCAGCGGAGAACGACGGCTTCAACCGTCTGGTGCTGATGGCCGCCATGCCGTGGCGTGACGTGGCGCTGCTGCGTGCTTACGCCCGTTATCTCAAGCAGATTCGTCTGGGCTTCGACCTCAGCTACATCGCCAGCACCCTGGTCAACCACGCTGATATCGCCAAGGAGCTGGTGCGCCTGTTCAAGACGCGTTTCTACCTGGCGCGCAAGCTCACCGCCGATGATCTGGAAGACAAGCAGCAGAAGCTTGAACAGGCGATTCTCGCCGCGCTGGACAACGTTGCGGTGCTCAACGAAGACCGCATCCTGCGCCGCTATCTGGACCTGATCAAAGCTACCCTGCGCACCAACTTCTACCAGACCGATGCAGCCGGGCAGAACAAGTCCTACTTCAGCTTCAAACTCAACCCACGGGCGATTCCGGATATTCCACGGCCGACGCCGAAGTTCGAAATCTTCGTCTACTCGCCGCGTGTTGAAGGTGTGCACCTGCGTTTTGGTGACGTCGCCCGTGGCGGCCTGCGCTGGTCGGATCGCGAGGAAGACTTCCGCACTGAGGTGCTGGGCTTGGTCAAGGCGCAGCAGGTGAAGAACGCGGTCATCGTGCCGATGGGCGCCAAGGGCGGCTTTATCCCACGGCGTATGCCGGTCGGCGGCAGCCGTGATGATGTGCTGGCTGAGGGCATTGCCTGCTACCGCATCTTTATCAGCGGTCTGCTGGATATTACCGATAACTTGAAAGATGGCGCCGTGGTTCCGCCACAGAACGTGGTGCGCCACGATGGCGACGATCCGTATCTGGTGGTGGCGGCCGACAAAGGCACCGCGACCTTCTCCGATATCGCCAACAGCATTGCCGCCGAATACGGCTTCTGGCTGGACGATGCCTTCGCTTCGGGCGGCTCTGCTGGTTACGACCACAAAGGCATGGGCATCACCGCCAAGGGCGGCTGGGTCTCGGTGCAGCGCCACTTCCGTGAACGCGGCATCGACGTGCAGAAGGACAATGTCACCGTGATCGGCATCGGCGATATGGCCGGTGACGTATTCGGCAATGGCCTGCTGCTTTCGGAAAGCTTGCAGCTGGTCGCGGCCTTTAACCATATGCACATCTTTATCGACCCCAACCCCGATGCGGCCAAGAGCTTTATCGAGCGTCAGCGTCTGTTCGACCTGCCGCGCTCCAGCTGGGCCGATTACGACGCCAAGCTGATCTCGGCGGGCGGCGGGATTTTCCTGCGCAGCGCCAAAAGCATCGCCATCAGCCCGCAGATGAAAGAGCGTTTCGACATCAGCGCCGACAAGCTGGCGCCGAATGAGCTGCTGAATGCCTTGCTCAAGGCGCCAGTGGATCTGCTGTGGAACGGCGGCATCGGCACCTACGTGAAATCCAGCAAGGAAAGCCACGCCGATGTCGGCGACAAGGCCAACGACCTGCTGCGCGTGGATGGCCGCGAACTGCGTGCCAAAGTGGTGGGTGAGGGCGGTAACCTCGGCATGACCCAGCTGGGTCGTGTCGAGTACGGCCTCAATGGCGGCAAGAGCAACACCGACTTTATCGACAACGCCGGTGGTGTGGACTGCTCCGACCATGAGGTGAATATCAAGATTTTGCTCGGCGAAATCGTCGGCGCGGGTGACATGACCGGCAAGCAGCGCAACAAGCTGCTGGTGGAAATGACCGATGCTGTTGGTGGCCTGGTTTTGGGCAACAACTACAAGCAGACCCAGGCGTTGTCGCTGGCTGAGCGCCGTGCGCGTGAGCGGGTGAGTGAGTACAAGCGCCTGATGACGGCTCTGGAAGCGGCCGGCAAGCTGGATCGTGCCCTGGAGTTTCTGCCTACCGACGACGAGCTCAACGAACGTGCCGCCAATGGTCTGGGTCTGACTCGTCCTGAACTGTCGGTGCTGATCTCCTACAGCAAGATTGACCTCAAGGAATCGCTGCTGAAATCCTTGGTACCGGACGATGAGTACCTGGCGCGTGAGATGGAAACCGCCTTCCCGCCGCTGTTGGCGAAGAAGTTCGGTGAGCCGATGCGTCGCCATCGCCTCAAGCGCGAAATCGTCAGCACGCAGATTGCCAACGACTTGGTTAACCACATGGGCATCACCTTTGTGCAGCGCCTGAAGGAGTCCACCGGCATGAGCGCGGCGAATGTCGCCGGCGCCTATGTGATTGTGCGTGACCTGTTCCGCTTGCCGCATTGGTGGAAACAGATCGAGGTCCTGGACTACCAGGTCCCAGCTGAGCTGCAACTGCAGTTGATGGATGAGCTGATGCGTCTGGGCCGCCGTGCGACGCGCTGGTTCCTGCGCAGCCGCCGCAACGAGCTGGATGCGGCCCGTGACGTGGCGCATTTCGCACCGCGTATCGAGGCCCTGGTCGGCCGGCTCGACGAACTGCTCGAAGGCCCAGCCCGTGAACAGTGGCTGGCGCGCTTCCAGGGTTATGTCGAGGCCGGCGTGCCGGAAGAGCTGGCGCGTGTGGTCGCCGGTACCAGCCATCTGTACACCCTGTTGCCGATCATCGAAGCGTCGGACGTGACCGGGCAGGAGCCGGCTCGGGTTGCGGCGGCGTACTTTGCCATTGGCGGGTCGCTGGAGCTGTCCTGGTATCTGCAGCAGATCACCAGCCTGCCGGTGGAAAACAACTGGCAAGCGCTGGCCCGTGAAGCCTTCCGCGATGATCTGGACTGGCAGCAGCGCGCCATCACCGTGTCGGTACTGCAAATGGCCGAAGGCCCGGCGGATATCGAGGAACGGGTCGGTGTGTGGCTGGATCAGCACCGCCGTCTGGTGGATCGCTGGAAGGTCATGCTCGGCGAACTGCGTGCGGCCACCAACACCGATTACGCCATGTATGCCGTGGCTAACCGCGAGTTGATGGACCTGGCGCAAAGCGCCTGATAAAGGCAGCGCAGGCCTGGCCTGCGCTGTTCCTGCCCCAATAAAAAGCCCCGCCTAGTGCGGGGCTTTTTATTGGGGCAGGTCTGGTGTCGGCGAAATTACGATTGCTCTAGATCTCGCGAGCTAGAGTCCTGCAAGACAAAAACAGACGAGGAAGCGGAGTGTACTTTTGTACATGAGCATTCCGAGTCTGTTTTTAACGCCGCAGGGCCGACGCGCAGCAGATCGTAGTCTTGCACGTACTTAGTCGTCGAAATCCATCCAGCCGCCCATCTCTTTCCAGCGGTTGACGATGCCGCAGAACAGCTCCGCGGTCTTCTCGGTGTCGTAACGTGCCGAGTGTGCTTCCTTGCCGTCGAAGTCGATGTCGGCTGCCTGGCAGGCTTTGGCCAATACGGTTTGACCGTACGCCAGACCAGCCAAGGTGGCGGTGTCGAAACTGGAGAATGGGTGGAACGGGTTGCGCTTGATGCCAGTGCGGTTAACCGCAGCATTAAGGAAGCCCAGGTCGAAGCTGCTATTGTGGCCAACAAGGATCGCCCGCTTGCAGCTGTTGGCTTTCAGTGACTTGCGTAGGCCGCGGAAAATTTCCGTCAGCGCATGCTCTTCAGTGACGGCCATGCGCAGCGGGTGATCGAGCTTGATGCCGGTGAAGTCCAGCGCCGCTTGTTCGATATTTGCGCCTTCAAACGGCTCGATACGGAAGAACTGGGTGTGCTCAGGGTAGAGGAAGCCGCCTTCGTCCATGCCGATGGTGGTGGCAGCGATTTCCAGCAGTGCATCGGTGGCGCAGTTGAACCCACCGGTTTCCACGTCCACGACTACCGGCAGGTAGCCACGAAAGCGCGCGGCCATCGGGTGGCGCGGGCCGGAGTGGCTGCCGCTTTCGGCTTCGTCGTCGTACAGGTCTTCACTCACGCTTGGTTCTCCAGCAGACGCCAGCGCAGGGTTTCACCGGCGCGCAGCGGGATAACGGTTTGCTCGCCCAATGGCAAGCTGGCCGGTGCGGTCCAGTCTTCACGCACCAGGGTGATGCTGTCGGTGTTGCGCGGCAGGCCGTAGAAGTCCGGGCCGTTCAGGCTGGCAAAGGCTTCCAGTTTGTCCAGGGCATTACGCTGCTCGAAGGCCTCGGCATACAGCTCGATGGCCGCATAGGCGGTGTAGCAACCGGCGCAGCCGCAGGCGGCTTCCTTGGCGTGCTTGGCATGTGGCGCCGAGTCGGTGCCGAGGAAGAACTTGGCGTTGCCGCTGGTGGCCGCATCCAGCAGGGCGTCCTGATGGGTGTTGCGCTTGAGAATCGGCAGGCAATAGAAGTGCGGGCGAATGCCGCCAACCAGCATGTGGTTGCGGTTGTACAGCAGGTGGTGGGCAGTGATGGTGGCGCCGACGTTGGCCGAAGCGCCTTGCACAAACTCCACCGCATCACGGGTGGTGATGTGCTCGAACACCACTTTCAGGGTCGGGAAGCGCTCGACCACACGGCTCAGATGTTCACCGATAAACACCTTCTCGCGGTCGAAAACATCGATTTCGCTGCGTGTCACTTCACCGTGCACCAGCAGCGGTAGGCCGACTTCGGCCATGGCTTCGAGCACCGGGAAAATCTTGTCGATGCTGGTCACGCCCGAATCGGAGTTGGTGGTCGCGCCGGCCGGGTAGAGCTTGGCCGCATGCACAAAACCCGAGGCCTTAGCCGTGCGCACATCGTCAGGCTGGGTCAGATCGGTGAGGTACAGCACCATCAGCGGTTCGAAACGGCTGCCGGCAGGGCGGGCGCTGAGAATGCGCTGGCGATAGGCGTCGGCTTCGCTGGCGTTGCGAACGGGCGGCACCAGGTTGGGCATGATGATGGCGCGGCCGAAGGTACGGGCGACATCGGCGACGGTGTGGGGCAGAACGCCACCGTCGCGCAGGTGGATGTGCCAGTCGTCGGGACGCAGCAGGGTAAGGCGGTCAGTCATGGAAGCTTCCAGGCGGGCAAAACGTAGTGAGAATGCTACCGGAAAAGCCCCTTGGCAGCACGCTGAAAGCGGCTGTCGCGGGTAAAGCGGATTGAAGGCGGGGTTGGTTTATGGTCCGCCCCGAGCAATAGCCATAAAGCACTGCTCAAGTTTTCCGCCGTGGCACCGATAGACAGAAGGTAAGCCGTATTCCCTGGAGTCTGTCGTGCGACCCTACCCACTCGCGGTGCTCTGCCTGCTGGCAAGCCAGCCTGTCCTAGCCATCAGCTTCCAGACTCGTCTGGAGAAGATTGAGTGGCAGGTCGAAGGCGATCAGTTCGAGTGCCGCCTGTCGCAACCGATCACCGATTTCGGTTCTGGGGTGTTTGTACGCCGTGCGGGCGAACAGGTCACCTTCAGCTTGAAAGCCCGTGAGCGCTGGCTGGGGGCCGGTAATGCAACCTTGCTGGCGGCGGCGGCGCCCTGGCAGCCGGGGCGTGGTGATATCAACTTGGGCTCAGTCAGTGTGGTGCCGGCTGAGGTGCTGTTCAACAGTTCGCAAGAGCAAGGCACGCGCTTGCTGACGGGTCTGTTAGAGGGGCGCAGTCCTCTGGTACGCCATCGCGCAGCCATGGGGGGGGATGCGGTTGAGGTGCGCCTGCTGCCGGCCAAATTCAATAAGGCCTACCACGAGTACCTGGATTGCACGGCCAAGCTGCTGCCGGTGAATTTCGATCAAGTGCGCAAGAGCCAGGTCGGCTTTCCAGGTGGGGGGGTGGCGCTGGAACCGCTGGCCCAGGCCAAACTCGATATCATCCTCAGCTTTCTCAAGGCCGACCCCAGCGTCAATCGCATTCAGCTAGACGGCCATGCCGACAATGGCGGCAATCGCCTGACTAATCGCGATTTGTCGCGCCGCCGTGCGTTGGCGGTGATGGAGTACCTCAAAGCCAACGGCATTCCTGCCGAGCAGATCACCATGCGTTTTCATGGTGAGCGCTACCCGGTGGCGCCGAATAACAATGAAGCCAATCGAGCGAAGAACCGCCGAGTAACCATTCTGCTTGACCGAGTGCCGGAAGCAGCAGTGCCTCCTGCGCCAGCAGCGGAGCCGGCGCCTGCTGCTGCGGATCCAGCGGCCACCTCCTAGCGCCTGCAACTCGTCTGTTGTCCAACAATTATCCGTCGCTTGGTCGTCACAAGCTGTCGCGCCTCTGTAAATCAGGCGGCATGGGCAGTAGAATCGTCGGTTTTCCCGCACAACCCCGTGGAGTTGATGGCATGGCCGACGTAAACAAGGTAGTCCTGGCATATTCCGGTGGCCTGGACACTTCCGTGATCCTCAAGTGGCTGCAAGATACCTATAACTGCGAAGTGGTGACCTTCACCGCTGACCTCGGCCAGGGTGAGGAAGTCGAGCCGGCACGCGCCAAGGCACAGGCCATGGGCGTCAAGGAAATCTATATCGACGACCTACGCGAAGAATTCGTCCGCGATTTCGTCTACCCAATGTTCCGCGCCAACACCGTCTACGAGGGTGAGTACCTGCTGGGCACGTCCATCGCTCGCCCGCTGATCGCCAAGCGTTTGATCGAAATCGCCAACGAAACCGGCGCCGACGCCATTTCCCATGGCGCCACCGGCAAAGGTAACGACCAGGTTCGCTTCGAACTGGGCGCTTACGCGCTCAAGCCCGGCGTAAAAGTGATTGCCCCATGGCGCGAGTGGGACCTGCTGTCGCGCGAGAAGCTGATGGACTACGCCGAGAAGCATGCCATTCCGATCGAGCGTCACGGCAAGAAAAAGTCGCCGTACTCCATGGATGCCAACCTGCTGCACATCTCCTATGAAGGCGGCGTGCTGGAAGACACCTGGACCGAGCACGAAGAAGACATGTGGCGCTGGACCAAGTCGCCAGAAGCCGCGCCGGATACCCCAACCTATATCGAGCTGACCTACCGCGCCGGTGACATCGTCGCCATCGATGGCAAGGCCATGAGCCCGGCCACCGTCCTGGCTGAACTGAACCGCATCGGCGGCGAAAACGGCATCGGTCGTCTGGATATCGTTGAAAACCGCTTTGTTGGCATGAAGTCCCGTGGCTGCTACGAGACCCCTGGCGGTACCATCATGCTCAAAGGCCACCGCGCCATTGAATCGATCACCCTGGACCGCGAAGTCGCTCACCTGAAAGACGAGCTGATGCCGAAATACGCCAGCCTGATCTACAACGGTTTCTGGTGGAGCCCTGAGCGTCTCATGCTGCAACAGATGATCGATGCGTCTCAGGCCAACGTGAACGGCGTGGTGCGCATGAAACTGTACAAAGGCAACGTGATCATCACCGGCCGTAAGTCCGATGATTCGCTGTTCGACGCCAATATCGCCACCTTTGAAGAAGATGGTGGTGCTTACAACCAGGCGGACGCCGGCGGTTTCATCAAGCTCAACGCTCTGCGCATGCGCATCGCTGCGGGCAAAGGCCGCAAGATGCTCTGATAGACTTGAGCATCTGAGCCATACCAAGCCCCGGCCATAAGCCGGGGTTTGCATTTATAAGCCCACACAGCCGGGCATTGATGAGGAGAAACCTGATGAGACTGCTGCATACCATGCTGCGCGTCGGCGATATGGATAAATCCATCGCGTTCTACACCGAAGTGCTGGGCATGACCCTGCTGCGCCGCAAGGACTACCCGGAAGGGCAGTTCACCCTGGCCTTTGTCGGTTACGGCGATGAGGCGCACAACAGCGTGATCGAGCTGACCCACAACTGGGGCGTGGAAAGCTACGAGCTGGGCACCGGCTATGGCCATATCGCTTTGGAAGTGGCCGATGTGTACAAGGCTTGCGAAGACATTCGCACCCGCGGCGGCAAGATCACCCGCGAGCCTGGGCCGATGAAGCACGGCACCAGCATTCTGGCGTTCGTCGAAGATCCGGATGGTTACAAGATTGAGCTGTTGTCGCCGTCGCGCGCCGATTAAGGCCGGCTGAGTCAGCTGAGCCACAAAAAAGCCCCGCAGTGTAGTGGGGCTTTTTTGTTGGCAAGACCGTTAAAGGTCGAAGTCGTATTCGGCCAATTGCTTGTGCAGGCGGCGCTCTTCAAGGAAGTTATCGATGATGCGGCGCTTGGTCAGGTTGGTCTTGGCCACCTCAACCGGTGCTTCGGCATCGTCCGCTTCTTCAGCAACAAAATCTTCGTCGAGCTCAAGTTCTTCTTTGTCAGTGCTCATCAGTTCTGCTCCAGGCTACAAGGGCCATTTGCGCACCTTATAACGGCAAAACCTGGGCGGGTAAAAAAGATTTTTTCAATGAGCTTATCGAGCGACTAAATAGTGGCTCAATCGTCGGAGGTTTTCTGTTTGTATTCGCACAGGTCTTCGATGCGGCAGCTGCCGCAGCGCGGCTTGCGCGCTTGACACACATAGCGGCCGTGGAGGATCAGCCAGTGGTGTGAGTCGAGGAGAAATTCCTTGGGCACAAATTTCATCAGCTTCTTTTCCACTTCCACGACATTCTTGCCGGGAGCGATGCCGGTGCGGTTGCTGACGCGGAAAATATGCGTGTCCACCGCCATCGCCAGCTGGCGAAACGCCGTGTTGAGCACCACGTTGGCGGTCTTGCGGCCGACGCCGGGGAGGGCTTCAAGGTCTTCACGGTTGTCAGGCACCTGACTGCCGTGCTTCTCGATCAGGATACGGCAGGCCTCGATGACGTTCTTGGCCTTGCTGTTATACAAGCCGATGGTCTTGATGTATTCGCTCAACCCCTCGACGCCCAAGGCGTAAATCGCCTCGGGCGTATTGGCCACCGGGAACAGTTTGGCGGTGGCCTTGTTGACGCTGACGTCGGTGGCCTGAGCGGACAGAGTGACCGCTACTAGCAGCTCGAACGGCGAACTGTAGGCCAGCTCGGTCTTCGGTTCGGGGTTGTCTTCGCGCAGGCGGCGGAAGATCTCGTAGCGCTTGGCGGCGTTCACTCGATCACTCCGGTCACCCGCACGCGGCGGCTTTGCACTGGAGCATCAACCTGCTGCGCTTTAGCTTGCTCGGCCAGCACTTCATCCACACGGTTTTTACAGGCGATCAGCAAGCCCAGCACGATAAAGGCGCCAGGCGGCAGGATGGCCAGCAGGAAGCCCTTGTACTCGGGGATTAGCGTCAGCTGCCAGTTGGCGGCGATAGGCCCGAACAGCAGGTGCATATTGGCGAACACCGCACCGGTGCCGAATAGTTCGCGCAGAGCACCGATCATCACCAGCACCACGCCAAAGCCGAGGCCCATCATCAGGCCGTCATAGGCGGCGCGGGCCGGGTCGTTCTTCGCTGCGAAGCCATCGGCGCGGCCGAGGATTACGCAGTTGGTTGTAATCAGCGGAATAAAGATGCCGAGAATCTGGTACAGCTCGTAGGTAAAGGCCTGCATCAGCAGTTCGATGCAGGTGGTCAGGGCGGCGATGATCATCACAAAGGCCGGCAGCCGCACAGCGGTGTTGACCACGCCGCGCACCAGCGATACGGCGGTGTTGGAGCACACCAGCACCACGGCACTGGCCAGCGCCAGGCCGAGGGCGTTGACCGCCGAGTTGCTTACCCCGAGCAGCGGGCAGAGGCCGAGCAGCTGCACCAGCGCCGGGTTGTTCTTCCACAGGCCGTTAAGGGTGATTTCGCGGTAGCTGGGACTAGCCATTGGACTTCACCTGGGCTGCGAACAGCTGCTCTTGATTGGCATCGAAATACTGCAGGGCTTTATGCACGGCCTTGACCACTGCGCGCGGGGTGATGGTGGCACCGGCAAACTGGTCAAACTCGCCGCGATCTTTCTTCACCGCCCAGCCATCCTCGCCGGTATTGCTCAATGACTTGCCGTCGAAGCTGCGAATCCAGGCGCTTTTGGCCAGTTCGATCTTGTCGCCCAGCCCCGGGGTTTCCCGATGGCCGAGGACGCGCACACCGGCCAGGCGACCATCTGCGTGGATGCCGATCAGCAAATGGATCGCACCGCTGTAACCGTCCGGCGCGGTGGCGCGCAGGATCACGGCGCTGGGTTTGCCGTCTTTCAGGGCGATATAGGCGGTCTGCGGCGACTTACTGCCGAGCAGCGGGTCGTGCAGCTGGATGCTGTTGTCCAGCAAGTGGTTGTCATAGCTGTCCTGGGGCAGGATTTCGCTCAAGGCGCGCACCTGAGCTTCGCGCTGGGCGTTGGCGATGCGCCCGGCAGTGGCTTGTTGCAGCACGGCCACCAGGCCCACGGTGGCGATGGCAAACAGCCCGAGCACCAGGGCGTTCTTTAGCATCGAGCGGCTAATTTCAGGCAGGGCCACGGTTACTCTCCCAACTTGAAGCCGCGAGTCGGCTTGCGGTGGCCGTAGGTGCGCGGCCGCGTGTAGTAGTCGATGGTCGGGGCTGCCAGGTTCATCAGCAGCACGGCGAAGGCCACGCCATCCGGGTAGCCGCCCCAGGCGCGAATCACATACACCAGCACGCCAACGCCGATGCCGAAAATCAGCCGGCCGAGGTTGCTGGTGGCGCCGCTGACCGGGTCAGTGACGATAAAGAAGGCGCCGAGCATGGTCGCGCCCGTCAGCAGATGAAACAGCGGCGAGCCGTTGGAGTCCGAGCCCGAGCCGTTCCAGAACAGCAGGCTCATCAGCGCCAGGGCGGCGAGCATCCCGACCGGTGCATGCCAGGTGAACAGGCGCTTGTGCAGCAGATACAGGCCGCCGGCGAGGAAGGCCAGATTGACCGCTTCGGTGGCGGCGCCACCGAGGTAGCCGAACGCCGGGTTCTGTGCCCACAGCTCATCAATAGTCAGGCTCTTGTTGACCTTCAGCGCATCCAGTGCGGTGGCCTGAGCCCAGCCGTCGGGCAGGTTGGCGATGCCGAGAATCTGTTGCAGACCTTCAAGCAGGCCGACCGTATGCGGGGCTGGCCAGCTGGTCATTTCCACCGGGAAGGAAATCAGCACCACCACATAGCCGAGCATGGCCGGGTTGAAGGGGTTTTGCCCTAGGCCGCCATACAGCTGCTTGCCGAGTAACACTGCAAAGCCGGTGGCCACCAGCGTCAGCCACCAAGGCGAGTAGGGCGGCAGCGCCAGGGCCAGCAGCACGGCGGTGACCAGTACGCTGTAGTCCTTGAGGAAGAACAGCACCGGGCGTTTGCGCAGCGCCAGGATGGCCGCTTCAACACCGAGGGCGCAGGCGCTGGCCCACAGCAGGTTGATCAGGGTGCCGGCGCCGAACAGCCAGGTCAGGGCGAGAATGCCCGGCACCGTAGCCAGCAGCACCTGCAGCATCACTTGCTGGGTACGATTGCTGCCCTTGGCGTGGGGCGATGTGATGCGGGGCAGGGCCATTGGCGCTCCGGTTGTTGCTTGGGTTGGCTAGCAGGGCTGTTATCAGCTGTCTGCGTGTTCCTGTAATTGGCGTTCTGCATCGGCCAGGCGTTGACGTGCAGCCGCCAGGGCGTCGGCGGAGCTGTCTGTGTCGCGTTCGAGCTTGCGCAGATCGGCGCGGGCAAAGGCCACTTCGGTTTTCAAGGCGCGGGTGGTTTCATCGATTGGCTTCTTGTCGGTGCGTACCAGCTCTGGCGCGGGTTTTCCGGATGCATCCTCGGCCTGGTGCAGCGCCTGTTCGGCGGCAGCCAATGCCTCGCGTAAGCTGCTAAGTGCGGCTTCATCGCTGCCGGCTTTCTCGGCCTTTTTCAGTTCGGCGCGTTTCATCGCCAGTTCGATCTTGGCTTTTTTCAGTGCGCCATCGTCGGCAGCCGGTTTGGCGGCTGGTACAGGTGCCTGTGCTTCCAGGCTGGCCAGCAGCTTTTCGGCAGCTTCCAGCTGGCTGCGCAGTTGTTGCAGTTCGCTTTGTTGTTCGTCGCTGGGCGCTTCGAGTTTTTCCAGTTTGCGCACTTGGGCGCGGAGCATGGCGGCGTCGATTTTGACTTTTTTCAGTGCGCCATCGTCGGCAACTGGGGCAGCAGCCGGGGCAGGCGGGTTGGCGGCCATGGCCGTGTCGAGCGCTTGCTGGGCGATGGCCGCAGCGCTGCGCAGTTCGTCGACCTGGGCCTGCAGCTCGGGGCTGGCGTGGGTGGCCAGCTGCTTTTCGGCTTTTTTCAGGGCGACCTGGGCCATGCTGGCTTCGATCTTGAGTTTCTTCTGTTCATCGCTCAGCCCGGCCGGCTTGGCCGCCGCAGTATCACCGTTGGCCGCAGCGGGTGCGGCTTGGGCTTGCGCGGCCTTGGCTTGGGCTGCTTTGGCAGCGCGGGCCTGGCGCTCGGCTTCCTTCTGTTCTTCAGCGCGGCGCAGGCGTTCCTGACGCAGTTCGAAGCGCTGTTTCGACTGCTCGGCCTTGAGCTGTTTCTGTTCCAGGTCGCGAATCTCGCCCTTGGCGGCGCGGTAGTACTGCACCAGAGGGATGCTCGACGGGCAGACATAGGCGCAGGCGCCGCATTCGATGCAGTCGAATAGGTTATGCGCCTTGAGCTGTTCATGCTCCTGGCCGATGGCGAAGAAGTGCAGTTGCTGCGGCAGCAGGCTGGCCGGGCAGGCTTCGGCGCATTCGCCGCAGCGGATGCAGGGCATAGCCGGCGGCGGTGGTGGCAGCTCGGCGCTGGTCGAGGCCAGTAGGCAGTTGGTGGTCTTGATCACGGGTACGGCGAAGTCGGGCAGGGTAAAGCCCATCATCGGCCCGCCCATGATCAGGCGGTTCAGCTTGCCGCGGCCGAGGCCGGCAAACTCCAGCAGTTCACCAACCGGGGTGCCGAGCAGCACCTCGACGTTCATCGGTCGGGCCAGGGCCTCACCGGTCAGGGTGGTGATGCGTGAGATCAGCGGTTTGCCGTGGATTACCGCGTTATGGATGGCCACGCAGGTGCCGACGTTCTGGCAGAGCATGCCGATATCTGCTGGCAGGCCGCCGCTGGGTACTTCCACGCCGGTAAGAATCTGGATCAGCTGCTTTTCGCCACCGGATGGGTACTTGGTGGGAAATACCTTGAGCTGATAGCTGCGCTCGTTCAGCGCGCTGCGCACGGCGGCGATGGCTTCAGGCTTGTTGTCTTCGATGCCGATCAGCACCTGATCAGGCTGGATCAGCTGCACCAGAATATCGATGCCGCTGATCAGCTCGTTGGCGCGCTCGCGCATCAGTAGATCGTCGGCGCTGATATAGGGCTCGCACTCGGTGCCGTTGATGATTAGCGTGTGGATCTTCTGCGTCGGCCGCGCGTTGAGTTTCACTGCCGTGGGAAAGCCCGCACCGCCGAGGCCGCTGATGCCCGCCTGGCGAATCAGCTCAACCAGGGCGCTGTTTTCCAGATGGCGATAGTCAGTTTGTGGGATCAGCTCGATCCATTCATCCAGCCCATCGCTGTCGATGACGATGGCCGGGGCGAGCATGCCGGATACGTGCGGGTAGGGCTGTGGGCCGATAAAGCTCACGGTGCCGGAAGTCGGCGCATGCACCGGCACGCTGACAAAACCATTCGCGGCGGCGATCAGCTGGCCTTTCAGCACGCGCTCGCCCACGGCGACCACAGGTTCTGCGGGCGCGCCGATATGCTGGTTAAGCGGCAGCGTCAGGCGCTTGGGCAGCGGCGCCGGCTGGATCGGCGTGCGGTTGGACAGTTCCTTGCGCTCGGCCGGGTGAATGCCGCCGGGGATATCCCAGATACGTTCCTGCGCACTCATGCCGCTTGCTCCCGGTCACTGGCAATCAATTGGCCGGGGGCCAAGGGTTTTTCCCATTTCCAGCTCTGCACGGTGCTGCCGACTTCCAGCATGTCGATGCAGTCCACCGGGCAGGGTTCTACACACAGGTCGCAGCCGGTGCATTCGCTGACGATCACCGTGTGCATCTGCTTGGCCGCGCCGACGATGGCATCCACCGGGCAGGCCTGGATGCACTTGGTGCAGCCGATGCATTCGGCTTCGCGGATGTAAGCGACCATCTGTGGTTTTTCGCCTTCCACGGCGTCGAGCGGCTCGGCTTCAACGTCGAGCAGATCCGCCAACGCCTGAATAGTGGCTTCGCCGCCGGGTGGGCACTTGTTGATCTTGTCGCCGCCGGCAATCGCCTCGGCGTAGGGCTTGCAGCCCGGATAACCGCACTGGCCACACTGGGTTTGTGGCAGCAGGGCGTTGATCTGCTCGGCAATCGGGTTGCCTTCGACCTTGAAGCGCACCGCCGCGAAACCGAGGATGGCGCCGGCCACCAGGCACAGGGCGAGCAGGGCGAGAACGGCGATCAGCACCAGGCTCATAGCTTGATCAGCCCGGTAAAGCCCATAAAGGCCAGGGACATCAGCCCAGCGGTGATCATGCCGATGGCCGCGCCCTGGAAGGACTTCGGCACATCGGCAATCGCGATACGCTCACGCATGGCGGCGAACAGCACCAGTACCAGGGAGAAACCGAGGCCGGCAGCAAAGCCGTTGGCGGTGGCGGTGATAAAGGTGAATTCGGCCTTGTTGGCGTTGAGCAGGGCCACGCCCAGAACGATGCAGTTGGTGGTGATCAGCGGCAGAAAGATCCCCAGTACGCGGTACAGCAGCGGACTAGTCTTGTTCACCACCATTTCGGTGAACTGCACCACTACGGCAATCACCAGAATAAAGCTGATGGTGCGCAGGTATTCGATATCCAGGGGCTTCAACACGTACTGCTGCACCAGGTAGCTGCACATGGCGGCCAGGGTCAGCACGAAGGTGGTGGCCAACGACAGGCCGATAGCCGTCTCGATCTTCTTCGAGACGCCCATAAAGGGACACAGGCCAAGGAACTGGACCAACACGAAGTTGTTGACCAGGATGGCGCTGACCATGATCAAGGCGAGTTCGGTCATTGCGGGTTCCATTGATGGACGGGCAAAGGCCGCAGGAAAGGGGTGGCTATTATCGGTAAGCCGATCCTGCCATACAAGCCGGATCAGCCTTCCTATGGTGCTGCCATAAGGCTAGCGCAGTCGGTGGTTATCGCCTGCGCTATCGGGTCGCAGGTTTATTTGACCCGCTGGCCCGGCTTGGCACCGCTGTCCGGGCTGAGCAGGTAGATTTCCTCGCCGCCCGGACCGGCCGCCAGGACCATGCCTTCGGATACGCCGAACTTCATCTTGCGCGCCGCCAGGTTGGCCACGTACAGGGTCAGGCGGCCTTCCAGCTTGCTCGGGTCTGGGTAGGCGCTCTTGATGCCGCTGAACACGTTGCGTTTGGCGTCGCCGATATCCAGGGTCAGGCGCAGCAGCTTGTCTGCACCTTCAACGAACTCGCACTTCTCGATCAGGGCGATACGCAGGTCGACCGCGGCAAAGGCGTCGAAGGCAATCTCGGCAGCTAGCGGGTCTTTCGTCAGCTCGCCATTGCCTTGGGCGACCGGAGCAGCTTCGCTGGCGGCCAGGTCTTCTTTGGAGGCTTCGATCATGGCGTCGATTTTCGCAGGCTCGATACGGGTCAGCAGGGCGCTGAATGGGTTCAGTTGATGGTCGGCCAGCAGCGTCTGGTGATCGTCCCAGGTCAGCGGTGCGACATTGAGGAAGGCCTCGGCATCGCGGGCGAGTTGTGGCAGCACCGGCTTGAGGAAGATCACCAACTGGCGGAACAGGTTTACGCCCAGGGCACAGATGGCCTGCACTTCGTCCTGCTTGCCGTCTTGTTTGGCCAGGGACCAGGGCGCTTTGTCGGCGATCCAGGCGTTGGCGCGGTCGGCCAGGGCCATGATCTCGCGCATGGCGCGGGCGAAATCGCGGGCCTCGTAGGCTTCGGCGATGCTCGGTGCGGCAGCCTGGAAGGCCTCGGTCAGCTCGGGTGCGGCATTGCCAGCCACCAGCAGACCGTTGTTGCCTTTGTGGATAAAGCCGGCGCAGCGGCTGGCGATGTTGACCACCTTGCCGACCAGGTCCGAGTTGACCTTCTGTACGAAGTCTTCCAGGTTCAGGTCGAGGTCATCCACGCCACGACCGAGCTTGGCTGCGTAGTAATAGCGCAGGTACTCGGGGTTCAGATGATCCAGATAGGTGCGCGCCTTGATAAAGGTGCCACGGGATTTGGACATCTTCTGCCCGTTGACGGTCAGGTAGCCGTGCACGGCCACTGCAGTCGGCTTGCGCAGGCCTGCGCCTTCGAGCATGGCTGGCCAGAACAGGGCGTGGAAGTTGACGATGTCCTTGCCGATAAAGTGGTATAGCTCGGCGGTCGAGTCCTTGTTCCAGAACGCGTCGAAGTCCAGCTCCGGGCGCTTGGCACAAAGGTTCTTGAAACTGGCCATATAGCCGATCGGCGCGTCCAGCCAGACGTAGAAGTATTTGCCCGGCTCGTCGGGGATCTCAAAACCGAAGTAGGGCGCATCGCGGCTGATGTCCCATTCCTGCAGGCCGGAATCCAACCATTCGGCGATCTTGTTGGCTACAGCGTCCTGCAGCGCGCCGCCACGGGTCCAGCTCTTCAGCATGGCCTCGAAGTCTGGCAGCTTGAAGAAGAAGTGCTTGGAGTCGCGCAGCTCGGGCACGGCGCCGGAGATGGCCGAGCGCGGGTTCTTCAGTTCGGTCGGCTCGTAGGTGGCGCCGCATTTTTCGCAGTTGTCACCGTACTGATCTTCGGCCGCGCACTTCGGACAGGTGCCCTTGATAAAGCGGTCGGCGAGGAACATGCCCTTTTCGGGGTCGAAGTACTGGGTCACTGAGCGGGTGGCGATATGCCCGGCGTCGCGCAGTTTCAGGTAGATGGCCGCCGACAGCTCGCGGTTTTCATCCGAGTGGGTCGAATGGTAGTTGTCGAAGTTGACCCCGAAATCGGCAAAGTCGGCCGTGTGTTCGGCCTGCACATTGGCAATCAGTTGCTCGGGGGTGATGCCTTCCTTCTCGGCGCGCAGCATGATCGCCGAGCCATGCGCATCATCGGCGCAGACGTAGATGGCCTGGTTGCCGCGCAGCTTCTGGAAACGCACCCACATGTCGGTCTGGATGTACTCGAGCATATGGCCAAGGTGGATCGAACCGTTGGCGTAGGGCAGGGCGCTGGTAACGAGAATCTTGCGGGCTTGGCTCATGGGATCGGCTGCACTGGTAACTCAGGGAAGCCGGCAACTATATAGGGGCGGCGGATATTTTTCATCCTTGCGCGGGCAATGCCTGCCGGTGCGCGCCTATGGGGTAGCCTGGGGTAATATGTCCGCCTGCTTTACTCAGCCTTTCGGAGCCTTCCATGAGTGTCGTTACCCGCGCAGCGGTCGAAGCCGCCCTGTCCCAATACACCGATCCGCACTTGAATCAGGACCCGGTTAGCGCCGGCTGCCTGCGTGAGGTGGATATCCAGGGTGGCCAGGTCAAGGTGCGTCTGCAGTTGGGCTACGCGGCTGGGCTGTTCAAAAGCGGCTGGGCGCAGATGCTGCAGATGGCTCTGGAAAACCTCGACGGTGTTGAGCGGGCGCAGGTGCAGGTCGACTGCGTGATCGAAGCGCACAAAGCGCAGGATCAGGTGCCGGCGCTGGCCAATGTGAAGAACGTGATTGCTGTGGCGTCTGGCAAGGGCGGGGTGGGCAAGTCCACCACCGCGGCCAACCTGGCGCTGGCGCTGGCCCGTGAAGGGGCCAAGGTCGGCATTCTCGATGCGGATATCTATGGGCCGAGCCAGGGCATCATGTTCGGTATTCCGGAAGGCACGCGGCCGCAGGTGAAGGATCAGAAGTGGTTTGTGCCGCTCAAGGCGCATGGCGTGGAAGTGATGTCCATGGCTTTTCTCACCGACGAAAACACTCCGGTGGTCTGGCGTGGGCCAATGGTGTCTGGCGCGCTGCTGCAGTTGATCACCCAGACCGCCTGGGATGACCTGGATTACCTGGTGGTCGATATGCCGCCAGGTACCGGCGATATCCAGCTGACTTTGGCGCAGAAGGTGCCGGTGGCTGGTGCGGTGATCGTCACTACGCCTCAGGATCTGGCGCTGCTGGATGCCAAGAAGGGCGTGGAGATGTTCCGTAAAGTGAATATCCCGGTGCTCGGTGTGGTGGAAAATATGGCCGTGCATATCTGCTCGAACTGCGGGCATGCCGAGCATTTGTTCGGCGAAGGCGGCGGTGAGAAACTGGCGGCGCAGTTTGGCGTCGACCTGCTGGCCTCGCTGCCGCTGTCGATGGCCATTCGCATGCAATCCGATGGCGGTAAGCCAACTACCATCGCCGATCCGGAAAGCCAGATCGCGATGATCTACCAGGAAACCGCACGCAACGTTGGTGCGCGCATTGCTCAGGGTGGTGTGCAGCAGGCAATGCCAACCATCGTGATCAGTGAAGACTGATTGGGGTGTGGCGCACGCACGTGCGCCACATGCTGCTCACAGATAAATAAGCGCCCATAAAAAAGCCCCGCACTAGGCGGGGCTTTTTCTCAAGCGGGTTAGTGCAGGTTATACAACCTGAACTTCCTCAGCTTGCATGCCTTTCTGACCACGGGTGGCCACGAAAGTCACTTGCTGGCCTTCTTTCAGGCTCTTGAAGCCATCGCTCTGGATAGCTTTGAAGTGTACGAAGAGGTCGTCACCGGACTGTGGGGTGATGAAGCCGTAGCCTTTTTCATCGTTGAACCACTTGACGGTGCCATTCTGACGATTCGACATGTTATGTCTCCTAACAAATTTATTAACAGCCCTGGAAAAGCCCAGGCCGGGACTGAGTGCAACGAGTACTAGGAGTCGGACGATGTTTGGATCGAAATCTAGGCATCAAGTAGCGATTCGCGGTGACACATGCAGCACAGTAGGCCAACCATACTCGCTTTTAACGCTAAGCGCGAATGCTCTGTGCATCTTTCTGTTATTTGGCGACAGATAGACGGTTTACCGTTATTGCGCCCCGTGCTTGCTCAAGAGCCTTTGAACCCTACCGCCTGCCCCGGTAAGATGCGTGCACTTTTCACCCTTCGCTACAGCAGGACAGCCGCCATGAGCATCAAATCGGATAAGTGGATTCGCCGCATGGCGCTAGAGCACGGCATGATTGAGCCCTTTGTTGAGCGCCAAGTGCGCGCTGAAGGTGCCCAGCCGCTGATTTCCTATGGCGTTTCCAGCTATGGCTACGATGTACGCTGCGCCGATGAGTTCAAGGTGTTTACCAACATCAATTCGGCAACTGTCGACCCGAAGAACTTCGACGAAAAGAGCTTTGTCGATGTGAAAAGCGATGTTTGCATCATTCCGCCTAACTCGTTCGCATTGGCTCGCACCGTTGAATTCTTCCGTATTCCGCGTGATGTACTGACCATCTGCCTGGGCAAGAGCACGTATGCGCGCTGCGGCATCATCGTCAACGTCACCCCGTTGGAGCCAGAGTGGGAAGGTCATGTGACCTTGGAGTTCTCCAACACCACCACTTTGCCAGCGAAGATCTATGCCAACGAAGGTGTGGCACAGATGCTTTTCCTGCAGTCCGATGAGCCTTGCGAAGTGTCCTATAAGGATCGCGGCGGTAAGTACCAAGGGCAGCTGGGTGTAACCCTGCCTAGAGCCTAAGCGATTGATGGAACGAGAAAAGCCGGGCAATGCCCGGCTTTTTCATGTGTATCGGAAACTCAGGGAACCAGTGGCAGTTCGCGCTTATGGCGAGTGGCATCATAGGTGCGCACGATGATGGCGTATGCCTCGTCGCGAACTGTCTGGCCGTGCAGGAAAGCGTCAATTTCGCTGTAGGTGACGCCATGCGCTTCTTCGTCCGGCTTGCCGGGACGCAGTTCTTCCAAGTCTGCTGTCGGTACTTTAAATACTAGGTTTTCCGGTGCGCCTAGGTGCTTGGCGATGGCGCGCACCTGACCTTTAACCAGGCCCGACAGTGGCGCGAGGTCGCAGGCTCCGTCGCCGAACTTGGTGAAAAAGCCCATCACCGCTTCAGCAGCGTGGTCAGTGCCAATGACCAGGCCGTTGTTGGCGTTGGCAATGGCAAACTGCGCAACCATGCGGATGCGCGCCTTGATATTGCCGGTAACGAAGTCGCGGCGTGCATCACTGAGCTTCTGCAGATGAGTCACCTGCTCGCCAAGACCCGATACGCTGTCTGCGATATTCACCGTGTCTTCTTCATCAGCTCGAATGAATTTCAGTGAGTCCTGGGCGTCTTGTTCATCGTGCTGGGTGCCGTGAGGGAGGCGCACGGCGATAAAGCGATAGGTCTGATCACCGGTTTCTGCCCGAAGCTCTTCCACAGACAGCTGTGCCAGGCGGCCGGCGGTCAACGAGTCAACGCCGCCGCTGATACCCAATACCAGCACCTTGAGGCCCGAGTTGCGCAGGCATTGCTTGATGAACGCCTTGCGCTTTTCGATTTGCGCCACCAGTGCGGCGGAGTCGGCAAAGGGCGGCACAACATCAAGTGCCGCAGCGATTTCGGCTTGGCGGTTGCTCATTTCAAAGTCCTCACTGGGAGCAGAACAAGTGGCTTATGCAGGTTGCGCAGCAGAAATGCTGGCGGTAACGCATCAAGCGTTAGCGTAATGACAAAGCTTACGTTGAACCGGCTGTGAAGTGCACGCTAGAGCTGCATGACTTTAAGGCGTAGAGCCTGTCGAAGGAAAATGCTCAGTCGTGATCGAAAACGGTATGAGAGAGGGCTGCGCAGGCGTTGCACTGAATCGCGGGCAAAAGAAAGGGCGCTAAAAAGCGCCCTAAAACGATGATGATCTATGGAGTAAGTCCACTTGATCAGAGTGGTATGCCGCAGAATTGGTTCAGTGGCGGCCGACGAACGGTAGTCGGCCGCTGGTGAGCTTCAATTTGCAGGCATCAGCAGTAAACGTTTATTGCCATAGACCTTGTCGAGATTCTGCGATTGGAACGGGAAGCTCATGTAGCTGCCCTTAAGCCAGGCGTCGATGCCGTCTGCGTAATGCTTGCTGGCCGGGTTGCCGGATTGTCCGGAGCTGTTAAGGCCAATCAGGGGCTCTTCGCGGCCGAAGTCGACGACGATGCGCATAGCTGGAATTAGCCAGGTATCGAAGTTCTCGCCCCAGTTGTAAGCCGCCACATTGAGTGTGCCGTGGTCACCGCCCGCAGGATAGGGGCCGCGATCCAGGTAGCCTTTGATGGCGTTGATGCTGGTGCGTTGGCTGGAGCTCATGTATTGCGCCAGTTGGCTGGTTTCGGTGGTCCAGTTGTAGGTATGCAACTTGCCCCACTGCCAAGCGCTGCGCTCACTGCCCAATTTGGTTTCCAGCTGGGTGACGGCGCCGGCCAGGCTGCGTGCCAAGATGGTTGGTTTATCTTCGCGCTGCGCCGTGCGGGTGTCATTCCAGAACGGGCTGTCTTCGCGGCCGAGCAAATGATCGGCCTGAGCGGAGTAGGAGTTATTAGCGGTATCGACCAGGGCTTTCCAGGCCGGCGTGCTGTCGGGGCCGAGCTCGTCGAGGAAGGTCTCCCGTGCGCTCTGGTGGAGGAACGCACTGTAGAGCGCGGCGTCCGCTGATGTTGCGGCCATTTTGCCGTCAAACTTCATCAATCGGTCATGCGCTTCGCGTGCCTTGCTGCGTTCGATGGCGGGTAATGCATCGATGGCGGCTTTCAGGCCTTCCGCCATACCCGGTGCGCTGAACATATTTTGCAGTTTGGCGACAAAAGGCGAGGTCTGGTCGTATTGCATGGCAATCATGCTTTGGGTGTCATGCCTGCCCGTTGCCGCCAGCGCGGCGATACGTTCGGCGCGTTCCGGGTAGAACCAGGAGTTGGACAGCTGCATGCCATAACCGCGCGGTACAGTGCGGTGGTTGGCGGTGCCTAGCCAGCCATCTGGCGGGTCCTGATCGTAGGGGTGCAGCATCGGGTCGGCGAAGCCGTCCCAGTCATACTGGCTGTCCCAGCCGGGGGAGGGCATCAGGCCCAGCCCTGAGCGGCGGTTGGGGAAGCGCCCGGTAACTTGCCAGCCGATATGCTGCGCATCGGCGAAGACAATGTTCAATGGCATGGCGCGTACTTCACGGGTGGCCTCGAAGGCTTGCTCGACTGATTGCGCTCGCGACAGGTCGAAGAAAGCGTCCAAGGTCTTGTCAGCTTCAAACTGCGTAGTTTTCAGGGCCAAACCGTAGCGACTGTTCAGCTGCATGGGTTGCAGCATGTGTTTGCGTTCGCCCAGTACCGAGTTCAGCAGCGGGCCGTGGCGGGTTTCGAAAATGGTTTCGCGAATCGGCCGCTCACCTTTGATAAAGAAGGTTTCCTGGCGTTCCTGCGCCGGTAGCCATTTGCCGTCGGCTAGGTAGTGCAGGCGGCCACCTTGCTGCTTGACCTGCTCAAGGAACAGGTCCTGGTTGTCGCCCATGACCATGGTCATGCCCCAGCCCAGTTTGCCGTTGAAGCCAGCGACCACCGCCGGTACGCCTGCAATCGACACGCCCGCTGCCTGGTATTTGGGTGAGCGAATTTGTACGAAATTCCACACGGACGGCATCGATAGCGGTAGGTGGGTATCGTTGGCCAACAGGCTTTTGCCGCTGCGCGTACGTTGCGGGGCAAAGGCCCAATTATTGGAGGCAGCCACACCGAGCATATGAGCGTCAGCAAACTGGCTGACAGCGGCGCTGACATCACTCAAGCCCGCCAGTTGACCGTTGAGGTCGAGTCCTTTGAGTTTGGCTGCTTCTTCCAAGGGTAACGGCTCATCGGGGTAGGTTGGCAGCAGCCAGGCAAGCTGCTCGCTCCCGACCTTCTGCGCCAGTACCAAAGAGGCTATTTCTTCCTGCAGGTTGACTGCTAGGCCGAAATTCAGGAGGCAGAACACCAGTACCGAGTCTTCAGCCTTCCAGTACGCCGGGCGGTAGCCAGACTCGGCCAGGTCCATTGGCAGCTTGTCGCGGTAGCGGAAGAGGTAGGCGTTGACCCCGCGGGCATAGACCTCGAAGAATTTTTTAATCCGAGGCGAGGCGTTGCTGTAGAGCACTTCAGCGCTTTTTTTCAGGTTAACCGCGCGCATGAAACGGTCCATTTCCAGCACGCCTGGGCCGGCCATCTCTGCCAGCCGGCCTTCAGCCATCAGCCGTAGGCCAACCATTTGGCTAAGCCGATCGCTAGCGTGCACGTAGCCCAAGGCGAACAACGCGTCATGAAAGGTGGTGGTTTCGATTAGTGGCATACCCAGCGGATTGCGGCGAATCACCACGCTTTGCGCCAGGCCCTTGACCCGCACGATGCCCTGATCCGGGTGCACGCTGTCGCTGTAGCGGCTGTTCAGAAATGACTGACAGCCCGTAAGCGCGACGACGGCCGTCAGTAAGGCGGCGAGACTTAGATGGGCCATGGGGCGTAACGCGCGCGCTAGCATGCAGCAGGCTCCTTGCGGATGGAAAACGGTCGGTTGGGGTGTGCGCTTTCCAAAAGCGTAAGCGCGCAGGTGAGGAGGTACTAAGTTAGCCAGCCGCCATGCACCTGACAAGGCGCATGGCGAGTGAGTCAGGCGCTTTGCCGCAACGGCGGTAAAGCCTCATCAAGCAGCCAACGAGCGGCGGCGCGGGCGGCGGCCTTGTGCTGCAACTCAAGCTCACTGAAACGTTGCTCATACTGACGGCGTACGCTTCTTTCAAGCGCTTTCCAGTCGGCGTGGGTCGGCACCTGGGCGGTGGCGGTGAACAGCAAGTGAAAAACCTCACAGCGCGGGTCCTGACTGAGGCTGCTGTCGTAGTTATCCAGCAATACCTTGATCCGAATAGCACCTTCAATCAGCGGAAGCTGACCCTCAAGTAAGCTGCTGGCAAGGATGCGCAGATCACCACCGATGCGTTCGCGCTGTGTATTGAGTGCCTGAGTCTGGATTTTTTCCTGGGCCCAGACCCGCCGCCACAGATGCAGGGCGTAGAGCGCGAGCGCGGCAATCAATACAGCACTGCCAAGCAGGACAAGCAGCGTGAGGTTGTTCATCACAGGCTTATGCGCCGTGGCATTTCTTGAATTTCTTTTCGCTACCGCATGGGCATGGGTCGTTGCGGCCAACGTCTTTCAAGGCGTTGCGCGCAGGTTCCTGGTGGCCGTGGTTGCAGTGCGGGCCATGCACGTGGCCGTGATCATGGCTGTGTGCGTGATCGTGGTCGTGGTTGCAGTCAGGGCCGTGGACGTGTTCTTGCTGGGTCATGCGAGTTACTCCGGGATGTAATCGCCGGGAATTATCTCGCCATTGCGCGACATGTGCACGCTCTGTCCGAAAAGCCAGCCGGTTTTTACTGCACCTTGAAGGCGGTAAGGGATGGGCTGGTCCGGTTTATCCAGGGCCTTGACGATCTGTCGCAGGTGGCGCCAAAGGTTGGTGCGCACCGGTATGGAAAAGTTGTGGTGGCCATGGGCCGGAACTGTAAAAGAAACGCTCGATTCGCCTTCAGCCAGTTTTACCTGATTCAGATGCACCAAATAGTCCATCCCGCGGACAGGCAGGCTGAAATTATTGGGGTTATCGATGCGAAAGCGCAGCGTGAAATGCTGCTCCAACAGCTTGGCTTTAACGACGTCGACTTTAACGAGGCGTACTTCGGGCGACTTCAGATCGCCTGGAGAGGAGCATCCGCTAAGGCCTGACAGAAGGCCAAAAAACATCAATAGGCTGAGAATTCTTATCGTTTGCGCCTGATAAAACATTGCATACTCCGAATGACGTATCAGTGTAACAAGCAAGTGCTTGGCTGCCACCTGTTGTGACGGTAAAAAAACCTGCGCCATACTGAGCAACGAATAGGACAGGAGTATGACCATGGCTCGCTACGAAATTGCCTTCAGTGCGCAGCTGGTTCCGGGTGCCCAGTTGGAACTGGTGAAGGCCAACCTGGCCAAGCTGTTTCAAGCGGATGAACAGCGCCTGGCGTTGCTGTTCTCGGGGCGACGGATCGTGATCAAAAGCAACTTGGATGCTGCGGGTGCGGAAAAATACCGCTCGACCCTGGAGCGGGCGGGCGCCGTGGCTGAAGTGGCTTGCCTAGATGATGAGATCGAGGAAATCGAGTTGACTGCGCCGCCGGCGATGGCCGTCACGCCGGTTGTGTCTCCGGCTGCTGCATCAGTGCAGGCGGGAAGTGGCCAGCCTGCTGGGCGCCTGAAGGTCGCGCCGCGAGATGAGTACATGGCCGCATTTAGCGAAGTTGATGCTCCGGATTTTGGCATTGCGCCACTGGGCGACGACGTTCAGGACGGCAAACCGCAGGTGCAGGCGCCAGCCCTAGACCTGTCGCAGTTCAGCTTGGCGCCGCCCGGCAGTGACATGGGTGAGGCTAAAAAAGCCCCAGCCGGACCACCACCGGATATTTCTCATCTGAAACTGCAGGATTAGCCTGCTATGCGCTGAGAGTCCCAGGAGGAGGCTCTCGGCTAAACACTGGGTATCAGTGATCAGAAATAACTCGCACAGCACTTCTTGAATTTCAGTCCACTGGCGCACGGGCAAGTATCGTTGCGGCCAAGTTTCAGCTCAACTGTAGGGTCAATGAAATACCAGTGGCCGTTATTGCACACAAATGCCGAGCGTTCGCGGTGGTTGTGTGTGCCGCTTTCATCACGCCAGTGCGCGGTAAAGGTGACGTAGGCGTGCTGCGGTTCGCCTTCGATCAGCTGCGCTTCTTCAACCTCAAGCCCGAGCCAGGTGCTGCCCAGGCTCCAGGCCAAGATGGCGTCACGGTCGAGGCCAGCTTGCTGGGCAGCAAGTGTGCTGCGCACCAGATAATCGATCAGTCCCAGGGCGTAGGCGCTATAGCGTGAGCGCATCAACGCTTCTGCGCTAGGGGCTGGTATGCCTGCGTGATAACGACCGCAGCAGGATGCCAGCGGTTTGTCGCTGCCGCATGGGCAAGGTGTGCTGCTCATGGCTTTACCACCAGTACTTGCCAAAATTCTCCGGGTTGGCCCAGAACTTGGCGTTCAGCCAGTCAGGTACTTGCTTGTATTCCAGCAGGTCGTAGGTGAATAGATTGAGCGTCTGCTCATCGCGCTGGAAACGTTCACTAGCCTGAAGAGCCAAGGCAAAGAAGTCGGTTTCTTGCCACTCACAGGCCTGCAGATCGACCAGCACAGCCATTCGGCTGGCATTCAGGTTGCGAATTCCCCCAAGCAGCTCCAGCCCGGTACGTTTTGGCAGGTGTTCAAGGCAGTCGACAATCAGCGCCAGATCGAAACGTTGGGCGGCTACTTCATTGGATAGAACGCCTGCATCCGCGTGTACCAAGTGGCAACTTGGATGAGCCTGAATAAATGCATCAATGGCAGGTAGTTTTCGGCTACCGACTACCAACAGGCGTTCTGGCGTGTAGCGTGCCAACAGGGCGGCAAGGGCTTGCTGGGGTGTTCGGGTGGACGGGGTTGCAGGCATAACGGCTCCTCGCTCAAGTGTGCAAAGACTAACGTGCTGCAGTAATGCGGCCTAGTGCGGATCGTGCTAGTAATGTGTTTGCATATTCTCTGGCATATTTTGTTGCTGGCGTCTTTACTTCGTCAGTATCGGTTTTTGCCGATTTACCAATAGGAGACGTATATATGAGCATCACCAGGAAAGCATTACCCCTGATTGTCGCGAGTACCTTTTTGACCGGTTGTGCCGGGCTACAAAAAACGGATTGGCCAACCTGTGCCGCAATCGGCGGTGTAGGTGGTGCTGCTCTGGGCGCTATTGAAAGCTCCTCGTGGGCCGGTGGTGGTGCCGTCGTAGGTGCCGGCATGGCAGCTGCATATTGCTGGGTGCATGGCGCCAGCGATGAGCAGGTTGTTGTGGTTGAAGAAGTGGTTGAAGAAGTTGTCGTTGCTGAACCAGCTGAAGCCGTACGTGTAGAGCTGGACGTCAAGTTCGACTTCGACAAGGCTCAGGTCAAACCAGAAAGCTACGGTGACATCAAAAACCTGGCTGACTTCCTCACTCAATACCCACAAACCACCACCGTGGTTGAAGGTCATACCGACTCCGTCGGTAGCGACGCATACAACCAGACCCTGTCCGAGCGTCGTGCCAATGCGGTGCGTGATGTACTGGTTAACCAGTACGGCGTAGGCAGCGATCGCGTTAACGCTGTGGGCTATGGCGAAACTCGTCCGGTTGCGGACAACGCCAGCGCTGATGGTCGTGCCGTGAACCGCCGCGTAGAAGCTGAAGTAGAAGCTCGTCCTTGATCGTCTGACTCCAGACGTTCTGAAGAAAACAAGCCAGGCCCTCTAGGGGTCTGGCTTGTTTAGCTTCCAGGGTAGGTCTTTACTCCTAAGTTACCGGCAGTAGCCGGTATTACAGGAGATTCCTACCATGAGAGTTAGATCCATCATGGGGCTAGCCCCCATTCTCTTGGTCAGCAGTGTTCTTTCAGGTTGCGTCACAACTTCCAGTACGGGAGATGCGCCGCTCAACCAAGGGAACTGGCCCCTGTGCAGTGCGATTGGCGGTCTGACCGGTGCAGGTCTGGGCGCAATCGAAAGTTCTACGTGGGCAGCAGGTGGGGCGGTGGCCGGTGCGGTCATTGGCACGCTGATTTGTTACGCCCAGGATGGTGATGAAGACGACGACGGCGTGTTTGACCGTCGTGACCGTTGCCCAGGAACCCCGCCTAATACACCGGTTCACCATAACGGCTGCCCGTTCAAGGAATATGCCGGTACGCCTGCCGAAGCAGAGCCTGAGTCCATTGAAATGGTGGAGTCGGTTCGGGTAGAGCTGGATGTTAAGTTCGATTTCAACAAGTCCGATGTTAAAGAAGACAGCCAGGCCGATATCAAAAGTCTTGCTGACTTCATGAAGCAGTACCCGCAAACCACCACGACTGTTGAAGGGCATACCGATGCGGTAGGCAGTGATGCATACAACCAGGGACTTTCCGAGCGGCGGGCGAATGCTGTGCGTGATGTACTGGTCAATCAACATGGTATCGAAAGCAGCAGGGTTTCGTCGGTCGGCTATGGTGAATCGCGACCGGTAGCGGATAACGATACTGACTCCGGGCGTGCAATTAATCGTCGTGTTGAGGCGGAGGTTGAAGCGCAGCCGTAACCGACGTGATGCGCTGTCAAGCCGTTGCGAAGCCATCTGCTATGTTCGCAACGGCCTAATAGCGAAGCGTAGTTTTAAACCAGTAAAAGCTGTGAAGGTATTCGTTCCCCATGGTTTTTACTGGTCTTCTGGCAGCTCACTCCCAAAGCAGATAAGGTGCAGCGAAATAAAAAACTGCCGGGGGCGGATATGAAGGTATTTCTGACGTTGGGTAAGGTGCTGACGGCATTATTCTGGGGTGTTGTACTGGCAAACCTGCTGCAGCCCTTTGCACAACCCTTTGCGCTTCTGTTGAACGGCGCTGGGGCTTTTATTCTGCTGATCCATGCCCTTGAACTGTGGTTTTTTAGCAAGCGCATCGCCGCTTGCCCCAAACCGGCTCACGAGCGTGTGCACGTCATGCTGTTCGGCGTGTTTCAGTTGCTTGGGCTGCCCGCTGAGCCAGTAGCCGAGCCTGAGCCAGCGCAGCAGATGGAGGCCGAAAATGCGTAAGCTCATCGTCCTCGCTGCGCTGTTCAGTCCGCTGGCATTAGCCCAGGCGGTGATTGAAGTTGATTCCCATGCGGTTATGCGTCTACCCAGCACTACCAGCGTGTTGCTGTTAGACCGTTTGGTGATTGCCGATAATGGCACCTTGCTGATTCCATCCGGCTTGACCGAAATTCGTGTCGCACAGCTGCACCTGGGGCGTGACGCGCGGCTGGCGATTGCCCCTGGTGATCAGGTGTTGCGCCTTGAAATTGAAACCGCCGATATTGCCAGTGGCGCACAGATCAGCGCGCGTGGCGCACGCGGCAGTGCTGAAAAGCCGGCGTTGCCGGGACGCAACCTGAGTCTGCGACTGCAGGCCGTTACCCTGGAAAATTTAGTGCTGGATGCCCGCGGCGGCACAGGTGCGCCAGGCTATGCAGGTCTAGCTGGTGCTGATGGCAAGCCAGGTGGCTGCACCTGGGGTGAAGCCAGTCGCGGTCATGATGGTTTGAATGGGGGCGACGGACAGCCGGGTGCTGCCGGTGCGCAGGTGCGCTTGGAGGTGCCACAGGATTTCCCTGTTGAGCAGGTACAGGTGCGTTTGGATGGCGGCAGTGGCGGTCAGCCGGGCGCGCCTGGTGCAGGCGGTCAAGGCGGCGTGAGCAAGGGTTGCTGGTTGTACAGCACCGATGGCGCTCGCGACGGCAAGCCAGGGCAAGCAGGGCGGGCTGGTGAGCCAGGCCCTGCAGGTGCGCTGAATATCGTGCAGTTCTAAGCTGCTTTGAGGGCCAGCCGCTGCCCGAAAGCAGCGGCTGCGTAAGCAGGTTTAGAGCGAAGGGCGCAGGCCCGCGATTGTTACCACCAACAATCCCAGCAACAAGTTGATACCAACCAGTCGTCGAATACGCCCAAGCACGGCGCCACCATTCGGCCAATCCTCTGCCGCCACGGAGCGGCGTAACTCAGGCAGTTGCAGTGCCTGAATCCGCAGAAACAGCGCCAGCATGGCGATATACAGCCCCATCATGATGTGCACGTAGCGCGGTGCGGTATCGAAGCCGCTGAAGCGCAGGTGCAGCATGCCTACACCAGTGACCGGCAGCACAATCACTGCCGCCCATACCCAGTAGAAAAACCGTGGGAAGACCTCCAGCCAGAGTTTCAGGCGCGGTGGGGCTTCCAGGGCGGCGACTGCGGCTGGGCGCAGGATCATCCACGCGAAGAACATACCGCCCACCCAGATTAGGGCTGCGAGCAGATGCAGGCTGTAGACGAAAGCGTATGGGGTCATGCAAGCACTCCTGTTGGTTGAGGCGCTATTTGCGATCTGCGGCGCGTCGGCCCTGCAGCGATAGATACAGGCTCTCGCTCGCGAGTTCGTAAACAGGGCCTAAGCGATTCAGCGCTGGATCGATTAGCGCGCTATGATAGCCGCCGATTACAAACACTGAAAATTTATCCAGCCTTTTCGCGCCAAGATCCCATGCTCAGTACCGAACTCAAGTCCCAGATCCAGGGCGCCTATTCCCGTTTTCTCGAAGCCAAGTCGCTCAAACCGCGTTACGGCCAGCGCCTGATGATTGCTGAAATCGCCAAGGTGCTGGGTGCGATCAAGACTGACGACGAAGGCCGGCGCCTGGGTGATCCCGCGGTGGTCGCGGTTGAGGCCGGCACCGGTACGGGCAAGACCGTGGCATACAGCCTGGCGGCGATTCCCACTGCCAAGGCGGCGTGCAAGCGCTTGGTGATCGCCACGGCCACCGTGGCCCTGCAAGAGCAGATCGTGCACAAGGATCTGCCTGATCTGATGCGCAATAGCGGGCTGAATTTCAGCTTCGCCCTGGCCAAGGGTCGAGGCCGTTATCTGTGTCTATCCAAGCTGGATATTCTGCTGCAGGAAGGCCAGGCGCAGAGCGCCACCGCCCAGTTGTTCGAGGAAGAAGGCTTCAAGATCGATGTGGATGAGCAGAGCCAGAAGCTCTTCACCACGATGATCGAAAAACTCGCCGGCAATAAATGGGATGGCGACCGTGACAGCTGGCCGGAAGAGCTGGAAGACACGCGCTGGTCGCAACTGACCACAGATCACAGCCAATGCACCAACCGCCATTGTCCGAACTTTCAACAATGCGCCTTCTACAAGGCACGCGAGGGCATGGGTAAGGTCGACGTCATCGTCACCAACCATGACATGGTCCTGGCCGATCTGGCCCTCGGCGGCGGGGCGGTGCTGCCGGACCCGCGCGACACCCTTTACGTGTTCGACGAAGGCCATCACCTGCCTGATAAAGCCATTGGCCATTTCGCCCACTTTACCCGTTTGCGTTCGACTGCCGATTGGCTGATCCAGATCGACAAGAATCTGACCAAGTTGCTGGCGCAGAACCCGCTGCCCGGGGATCTAGGTAGGCTGATCGAGCAGGTGCCGGAATTGGCGCGGGAGCTTAAAACCCAGCAGCAATTTATGTTCGCCGCCTGTGAGCAGGTGGCCGACTTCAAACCGGGCGAGGATATGCAGGGCCGCGAGCGGCCGCGCCATCGCTTTATCGGCGGGGTGGTGCCGGAGCACTTGACCGAGCTGGGCCTGGAGCTGAAAAAGGGTTTTTCCAAGCTCAATGATCTGTTCACTGGCGTAACAGAACAGCTCAAGGAGGCCATGGATGGTGAGGGCTCTGTCGGTATCGCCAGTCACCAGGCCGAGGAATGGTACCCGCTGTTCGGCAGCCTGCTGGCGCGGGCCAAGGGCAATTGGGAGCTGTGGCTGGCCTTTACCGCTGAAGACCCGGAGGAAAGCCCGCCCATGGCGCGTTGGCTGACCCTGGCCGATAGCGGTGCACTGTTTGATATCGAGGTTAACGCCAGCCCGATCCTGGCGGCGGAAACCCTGCGACGTAATCTGTGGAATGTCGCCTATGGCGCCCTAGTGACTTCGGCCACCTTGACGGCGTTGGGCACCTTTGATCGCTACCGCATGCGCGCCGGCCTGCCGAAAGTGGCAGTTACCACCGTGGTGCCGAGCCCGTTCCATCACGCCGACGCCGGTGTGCTGCGGGTACCCAATCTGAACGCCGATCCGCGTGATGCGGTGGCTCACACGGCGGCGATTATCCGCGAGTTGCCCGGCCTGGTTGAGGGTTCTCGTGGCACCCTGGTGCTGTTTTCGTCGCGCAAGCAGATGCAGGAAGTCTTCGACGGCCTGGAGCGCGACTGGCGCAAGCGGGTATTTATCCAGGGCAACCTGTCCAAGCAGGAAACTTTGAATAAGCACAAGGCGCGGGTCGACAGCGGTGAGGAAAGCGTACTGTTTGGCCTGGCCAGCTTTGCCGAAGGTGTCGATCTGCCGGGTGCCTACTGCGAGCATGTAGTGATCGCCAAGATACCCTTCGCCGTGCCAGATGACCCGGTGGAAGCGGCCTTGGCCGAGTGGATCGAAGCGCGCGGTGGCAACCCCTTTATGGAAATTGCCGTTCCGGACGCTTCGCTACGTCTGGTGCAGGCCTGCGGCCGATTGCTGCGCACCGAAGCGGATCGCGGCATTATTACGCTGCTGGACCGGCGTGTGGTCACCCAGCGCTACGGCAAGTCGATTCTTAATGCTTTGCCGCCATTTCGTCGGGAAATCAGTTAACACTTCACTGGCTCGGCAACTCATCACGCCATGTCGGTTCCAAGTGACGCGTAAACAACGTCTTGGTAAACATCAGGACCTGAATTTGGCCTTGGGCATTGCTGCCCAAGGTGGTTGAAACAATGGGGGAGTGTGGTTCGTGAAGGGTAAGCGCAGGCTGCAAACGGCTGTTCTGGTATCAGCGCTCGCGGGCTTTATCGGTGCAGCCATGGCGAAAGAGTCGCAGGAGCTGTTCAACTTTGTGCGGCCGATGGATGTTGTGCAGGTCACCACGCAAGATGCTGACCTGCCTAATCGGATTGGCGAACCGACGCCGCAAGGCGAGGTGCTGCGCCGTGTGACCTTTCACCCCGCTGCACAGCCGAGTGTGAAGCTGACTCCGCAAGGCGGCAGCTGGGACTGGTCGCAGCAAACTCAAATGAGCCTGCGTGTGCAGAACGCCATGGATTGGGCGCTGACCCTGGATGTGCTGATCGAGAGCACGGATGGTCAACGCCTGAGTTCGCGCATTGCCCTGCCTGCCGGTCCCGCGCAAACCCTGTTGATACCCTTACAAGCCACGTCGCCCCGTGATCACGGCATGCGCGCCGGTGTACCGATGCCCTGGACGCACAAGGGCCAGCGGCTGCTGTTGGCGGACACCGTCACGGGAGCGCTGGACCTGAGCAAGGTCAGCGCGGTTACCCTGTCCATGCCGCAGCCGAAAGCCGCGCAACATATTCTGATCAGCCAGTTTGGCGTGAGCACTGAGAAGTTTTCGGCGGCGGCCTATGCCGGTATTGTCGATAGTTATGGCCAGTACACACGGGCCGATTGGCCGGGCAAGGTCAAGAACGACGAGCAATTGCAGCAGGCTGTAGCCCAGGAGCAGAAGCAATTGCATACCTGGCTGGCTGAACGCCCTGCGCAGGACAAGTTTGCAGGCTGGACCGGTGGGATGCCGTTTGAGGCGAGCGGCTTCTTTCGCACCGAGAAACGCGACGGCCGTTGGTATCTGGTAACGCCAGAGGGCCATCCGTTCTACTCGCTAGGCGTCAATGCGGTCACCGCGCAGCAGAGCGCTACTTACGTTGAGGGGCGTGAGGCGATGTTTGCCGGCTTGCCGCAACCGGGTGAGGCGCTGGCTGCCTATTTCGGCACGTCCGACAGCCGCAGCGACACCGGCGCCAACCAGGGCCGGGCTTTTGCCAGCGGGCGCTGGTTCGATTTCTACAAGGCCAACCTGCAGCGCAGCTATGGCCAGGTTGACCCCGCGGCCTGGCGTACGCTGAGCCAGGATCGTTTGCAGGCCTGGGGTTTCAATACCCTAGGGAACTGGAGCGAGCCGGCCTTTGGCAGCGATACCCGCATGCCGTTCAGCATCCCGCTGTCGATTCATGGCGATTACGCCACCATCAGCACCGGCGTCGATTGGTGGGGCGCGATGCCTGATCCATTCGACCCGCGTTTTGCCATGGCCACCGAGCGCGCAGTGGCGATTGCTTCGCGCGATCACCGCGACAATCCCTGGCTGCTCGGTTATTTCGCTGATAACGAACTGGCCTGGGCTGGCCCGGCGGATGACCCCAACGGCCGTTACGCCCTGGCGTACGCCACGCTGCGCCTGACCACCGATGTGCCGGCCAAGCGCGCCTTCCTCAAGCAGCTGCGCGACAAGTATCGCAATCAGAATGGCCTGTCCCGCGCCTGGGGTATCGAGCTGCCGGCCTGGGAGCTGATGGAAGATCCGGGCTTTAAGGCGCCGCTGCCAAGCGCCGAGTACCCGGCCATCGAGAAAGACATGCAGGCATTCTTGCGTCTGTATGCCGAGACCTACTTCAAGACCATCGCCGACTCGCTTGATTGGCACGCGCCCAATCACTTGCTGCTGGGTGGTCGTTTCGCCAGCAGTATTCCCGAGGCGGTGAATGCCTGCGCCGAGTTCTGCGATGTATTGAGTTTCAACTTCTATACCCGTGAGCCGCAGCACGGTTATGACTTCGCCATGCTGCGCCAGCTGGACAAGCCGCTGATGGTCACCGAGTTCCACTTCGGCTCGCGTGACCGTGGGCCGTTCTGGGGCGGAGTTGCCGAAGTTTATAAGGAAGAAGAGCGCGGCCCGGCCTATGCGCATTTCCTGGCCAAGGCCCTGGAAGAGCCGCAGATCGTCGGTTTGCACTGGTTCCAGTACCTCGATCAGCCGGTTACCGGGCGTTTGCTGGATGGCGAGAATGGTCATTTGGGCCTGGTTGCCATTACCGATCGCCCTTGGGATGGTTTTGTCAAAGCCGTGCGCAAAGCCAACCTCGATGTGCCTAAGACTCTGCTCAAGCCTGTAACTGCGCCAGTTCCTGCGGCTCCGTAAAGGGCTATTCGCCTAGCTGATAGTAGGATTACCAGCCTTGTGCTGGGTTCACCGCAGGCGTCAGAGCTGAAACAATCTGCCGAACATTTGGCCGAGTATAAAAAGGGGGCAGGGTGGTGCAGATAAAGGGTTATTTCGACCTCAAGTTCGAAGCGCTTAGAGACGCCTTTGCGGCACTGTTCGAGGAACCACAGGAGCGCGGTATGGCGCTCTGCGTGCAGGTCGGCGGTGAAACCGTGGTGGATCTGTGGGCCGGGGTTGCCGACAAGGAGGGTCAGCAGGCCTGGCACAGCGACACCATCCTTAACCTGTTCTCCTGTACCAAGACCTTTACTGCAGTCACCGCCTTGCAACTGGTGGGCGAGGGCAAGCTGGAACTGGATGCGCCAGTCGCACGCTACTGGCCCGAGTTCGGCGCCGCCGGCAAGGACAAGATCACCCTGCGTCACTTGCTCAGCCATCAGGCCGGGCTGCCTGCCTTGCGCGAGATGTTGCCGGCCGAAGCTTTATACGACTGGCATGCGATGACCACGGCTCTGGCCGCTGAACAGCCTTGGTGGCCATTGGGTGAGGGCCACGGTTATGCGCCGATCACCTATGGCTGGCTGGTGGGTGAGGTGTTGCGCCGAGTTGAGGGGCGCGGGCCGGGCGAGTCCATCGTCGCGCGTACGGCCAAGCCCTTGGGGCTGGATTTCCATGTCGGTCTGGCGGATGAAGAGTTCGACCGGGTGGCAATCATCTCCCGTGGCAAGGGCAACTTTGGCGACGCCGCAGCCCAGCGTCTGTTCAAAACCATGATGAGCGAACCAGCGGCCATGAGCACGCGGGCCTTTACCAACCCGCCGTCGATCATGACCAGTACCAATAAGCCTGAGTGGCGGCGCATGCAGCAGCCTGCGGCGAATGGCCATGGTAATGCCCGTAGTCTGGCCGGTTTCTACAGCGGTCTGCTGGATGGTCAGTTGCTGGAAAGCGAGTTGCTGGCCGAGCTGACCCGTGAACACGCGGTCGGTGAAGACAAGACCCTGCTGACCCGCACCCGCTTCGGTCTGGGCTGCATGCTGGATCAGCCCGAGGTTGCCAACGCCACCTATGGCATGGGGTCGCGCGCCTTTGGTCACCCTGGAGCCGGCGGTTCCATTGGCTTTGCTGACCCGGAGCGGGATGTGGCCTTCGGGTTTGTCACCAACAACCTAGGACCGTTCGTCTTGATGGACCCTCGTGCGCAGAAACTTGCGCGTCTATTGGCTGATTGTTTATAGCCAGCTCGGCTAAACTGCTGCGCAACATGGCATGGCCCGCCGCCCGCGCGGGCCACTGACCGGCTTCTTTTTGCTTACCACGTGTGGATACCCGATGCTCGCCAACAAAACTCTCGCCATCGCTTTGTGTGTACTGATCAGCGGTTGCAGCCTTTTCGAGAAATCTGAAAAGCCCGCGCCGAAAGCAGTGCCAATGCCGCCGCCGGCAGTGACTCAGGCCTGGTTGGATGTGTACGAGCCGAAGGTGCGTGAAGCGATCAAAGGTACCCATTTCGAGTTTGAGCGTCGGGAAAATCTGCTGGTGGTCACTGCGCCGGTGCAGGGCTCCTTCAACCCGGACCGTCCGCACATGATGCTGCCAGCCACCCTGGCCCCGCTGAGCCGCATGGCCAAGTTGCTGGAAAGTGATGAAACCATCGGGGTATTGATTCTCGGCCATGCTGACAGCAGCGGTGAAGTAAACGCCAACCGTGACCTTAGCCAGCAGCGCGCCCGTGCATTTACCTCGATTTTCCGCCTTAGCGGGCTCAAGCAGAACCGCTTAATGGTCAAAGGCCTGGGCTCGGACATGCCGCGTGCCGCCAACGACAGCCAACAAGGCCGTGCACTGAATCGCCGGGTGGAAATTCTCCTGACCTCGAAAGCTACCCTGAACGCGCTGATCGCCAAATACAGCCAGCCGGCAGCGGCTCCCGCCCCAGCTGTCGCGGCCAGTAAACCCGTGGCACACAAAAACGCCAAAACTGTCGCCAAGGCCGATAAGCCCGCCAGCAGCCAGTAAGGGCTGTGTCGCGGCGTGTTGCCGCAGATCAAGCCAAATAGAGCGCTCGCGGGTAAGCTAGGCACCATCTGTTCGAGAGGATGTGCCCATGACTCAAACCCTGGCTGATATGCGCCGTGACTACACCCGTGATGGCTTGAGCGAAACGCAGGCGCCGCTCGAGCCGTTTGCGTTATTTGAGCAGTGGTTTGCCGAGGCGGTGAAAACCGAGCAGGTACCGGTCGAACCCAATGCCATGACCCTGGCGACCGTTGATGCCGACGGTCGCCCGCACTGCCGGGTGCTGTTGCTCAAGGGGCTGGATGCGCGCGGCTTCACCTTCTTTAGTAACTACGACAGTGCCAAAGGCCAGCATCTGGCTGCCAACCCCTTTGCCGCCATGACCTTCTTTTGGCCCAGCCTGGAGCGTCAGGTGCGCATTGAGGGGCGTGTTGAGCGGGTCACGGCCGATGAGTGCGATGCTTACTTTCAGGTGCGTCCGCTGGGCAGCCGGTTAGGGGCCTGGGCTTCGCCGCAGAGCCGGGTGATCGCTGATCGAGCTGAGCTGGAAGCCCTGCTGGCCGAGACCGAACAACGCTTCCTGGATCGCGCGCCACATTGCCCGCCGCACTGGGGTGGCTATCGCCTACTGCCGGAGCGCATCGAGTTCTGGCAGGGTCGCTCCAGTCGTCTGCATGACCGCCTCAACTTCCGTTTGCAGGGCTCCAACTGGCTCCGCGAGCGCTTGGCTCCCTGAGTTCTCAGCAGTCGCCGGCGTATTCTCCGGCGGCTTGCTCAAGCCAGGCGGGTAGGTTACTGCGCGTGATACCGGCGGCCTGGGCTTCAGCTAGGCGAGTAAGCATATAGCTGCGTTTGGCTGCGCAGTCGCCCGCCAGTGATAACGCCAGGTCGCGGTCCATCCAGCGTTTGATTCGCACATACAGCCACCAGTGAAAGTACAGCCCAGCCACACTGGTGATGGCGACGATAAAGTAATCCATAAGTCCTCCAAGCCAAGTCTTAGCTTAGGCTGATTGGGTATTGAGGTTGCACGCGGCGTAGTGTCGCGCTAACGCTCTGCATCGCAGCTTGGGTAAAGATTTGCTGCATATTGGCGGGTGACAGCTAAGCTGCGCAGGCGGTTTAATGAACACCTGCCTAACTGGAGAAATGATCATGCGTAACCCTGTTCTGTTGGCCGCTTCGTTTGCCGTGCTGACCCTGTTGGGCGGCTGCGCCTCCAGCCTGACTGGTGACACCTACTCGCGTGATGAGGCGCGAACCGTTCAGACCGTGCGCATGGGCACCATCGAAGCACTGCGCCCAGTCAAGATCGAAGGCACCAAGACCCCAATCGGCGCCGGTGCCGGTGCGGTTATCGGCGGTGTCGCCGGTAGTGGTGTGGGCGGTGGTCGCGGCAGTGCCGTGGCGGCCGTGATCGGTGCAGTGGCCGGTGGTTTGCTCGGCGCGATGACCGAGGAAGGGCTGACCCGCACCCAAGGTGTGGAAATCACCGTCCGCGAGGACGACGGCAGCATGCGTGCGTATGTTCAGGCCGTTGAAGAAAATCAGGTTTTCCGCGTTGGCGAGCGCGTGCGCATCCTGACGGTAAATGGCACCAGCCGCGTTTCTCACTGAGTTTTGAAAAGGCCGGATCAGTGCTGACTGATCCGGTTTTTTATTGCCTTTTTTCTAGATAAACCAGATGGTTATCCGTGTTTTAAGGGATTTTCAGGCGACTTCGCGGAAAACGGAGTGTTTAGTAATAATTCTATCCATGACGGTTAGCCGATAGTTATGGATAATCGCGCTCGCTGTTGTCCCGGCAGGCGCTCGTAACGCCTCGGTGCAATACTTTTGTGTGAGTGCGGCTTCGGTCAGTGCTGTGGCGGGCCGCCAGTAAGCAGGTTAGGGAGTCAGCCGGGTACGGGAACGTGCTGGGTTCGTATTAAGGGGTTTTTCTATGACGCTTGCGCTGATCATCGCCTTGCCATTTCTCGGCATTTTTCTGCCATTACTGGCCGAGCGTCTGGGCCGTTCCGCCTGCGCAGCGGCAGCTGGGGTGGCGCCGCTTACGGCTTTGGTACTGCTGCTTTCGCAGCAGTCGGCGGTGTTCTCTGGCGAGCTGCTGAAGGTCAAGCTGGAGTGGTTACCGGCCCTGGGCCTGAATCTCAGCCTGCGTCTAGATGGTTTGGGCTTTCTGTTTGCCCTGCTGATTCTCGGCATTGGCCTGCTGGTCATTCTTTACGCGCGTTACTACCTCTCGAAGAAGGAGCCGATGGGGCGCTTCTTCGCCTTCCTTTTGCTGTTTATGGGCGCCATGCTCGGCGTGGTGCTGTCGGAAAACCTGCTGCTGATGCTGATGTTCTGGGAGCTGACCAGCCTGTCGTCGTTCCTGCTGATTGGTTTCTGGGGCGCCCGTTCGGATGCCCGCAAAGGCGCGCGCATGGCCTTGGCCGTGACCGGCGGTGGTGGTCTGGCGCTTTTTGCCGGGATTCTGCTGATCGGCCATATCGCCGGCAGTTTCGAGTTGTCCCAGGTGCTGGCGGCCGGTTATGCGATCCGCGCTCATGAGCTGTACCCGCTGGCGCTGATTCTGGTGCTGCTGGGCGTATTCACCAAGTCGGCGCAGTTCCCGTTCCATTTCTGGCTGCCCCATGCCATGGCCGCGCCGACGCCGGTGTCGGCGTATCTGCATTCGGCGACCATGGTCAAAGCCGGGGTGTTTCTCCTGGCGCGGCTGTATCCGGCGTTGGCAGGGTCGGAGTGGTGGTTCTACCTGGTCAGTATCACCGGCCTGGTGACCTTGCTGGTTGGTGCCGGGATGGCTCTGTTTCAGCATGACCTCAAGGGGCTGCTGGCCTATTCAACGATCAGCCACCTGGGCCTGATTACCTTGCTGTTCGGCCTCGATACCCGCTTGGCCGCTGTGGCAGCGGTGTTCCATATCATCAACCACGCCACCTTCAAGGCCTCGCTGTTTATGGCGGCAGGGATCATCGACCACGAAACCGGTAGCCGCGATATGCGGCGCATCAACGGTATGTGGAAGTACATGCCGCACACGGCGGTTCTGGCGATGGTGGCAGCCTCGGCGATGGCCGGGGTGCCGTTGCTCAATGGCTTCTTGAGCAAGGAGATGTTCTTTACCGAAACGCTCAATCAGCACCTGCTGGGCAGCTTCAACTGGGTAATTCCGGCGGCGGCCACATTGGCCGGGGTGTTCTCGGTGGCCTATTCGCTGCGCTTTATCCACGACGTGTTCTTCAACGGCGAGCCGGTCGACCTGCCGCATTACCCGCCGCATGAACCGCCGCGCTACATGAAAGTGCCGGTGGAGATTCTGGTGTTCCTCTGCCTGCTGGTGGGGATTATTCCGGCCTATACCGTGGCACCGTTGCTGGCTGCTGCCGCTTCCGCCACCCTGGGCGGTGATGTGCCAAGTTACAGTCTGGCGATCTGGCATGGTTTCAACCTGCCGCTGCTGATGAGCTTTATTGCCTTGTTCGGCGGGATTTTGGTGTACGTGTTCCGCCAGCCGCTATTCCGTTGGTATGCCGGGCTGCCGAGTGTGGATGCCAAGTTGATCTTTGAGCGCGGCATACAGTTGCTGGTCAAGGCGTGCAGTGGCTTTACCCAATGGCTGGAGAATGCTTCGCTGCAGCGCTATCTGGCACTGTTGCTGGCGGCCGCCTTGTTGGTGGTGACTCAGGGGCTGAGCTCCTTGCCGCAGATCAGTGGGCCGGTGGCGATGACCGAGATTGACGGCATCACTGCTCTGGGGCTGGGCATCATGGCGTTTGCCGCGCTGGTAACGGTGGTGTTCCACCGGCAGCGTCTGGTTTCGTTGTTGATGCTTAGCGTGGTCGGTCTGATGGTGGCCTTGGCCTTCGCCCGCTATTCGGCGCCAGATTTGGCCCTGACCCAGCTCTCGGTCGAGGTGGTGACCATCATCCTGTTGATGCTCGCCTTGTTCTTCCTACCGGCGCAGACGCGCATCGAGTCCAGCAGCCTGCGCGGCCTGCGCGATTTCACCCTGGCGGTTGGCAGTGGGGTGATGGTGGCGATGCTGGTGTTCGCCGTGCTGACGCGGCCGTACGACAGCATTTCAGCGTTCTTCCTGGAGAACAGCGTACCGGGCGGCGGCGGCACCAACGTGGTCAACGTGATTCTGGTGGACTTCCGTGGCTTCGATACCCTCGGTGAGGTCACTGTGCTGGCGATTGCGGCCGTGGGCATCTTTGCGTTGCTTGATGGTTTGCGCCTGTTCCAACCCAAGGTCGATGCACAAGGCCGCAACTGGGCGCGGGACCGCCATCCGCTGATCCTCGCTACCTTGTCGCGGGTGCTACTGCCGATGGCGCTACTGGTCTCTGTATTTATCTTCCTGCGTGGCCACAACCTGCCCGGTGGCGGCTTTATTGCCGGTTTGGTGACGGCCGTGGCGCTGATCCTGCAATACGTCGCCAGCGGCGTGCAGTGGACGCAATCGCGCCTGCCATTGAACTACCAAGGCATGGCGGGTCTCGGCGTGATGATCGCCGGCCTGACGGGTTTGGGCAGCTGGCTGTTTGATCGGCCGTTCCTGACCTCCGCCTTCGGTCATTTCCATATCCCGCTGGTCGGAGAAATTGAGCTGGCTACCGCCCTGTTGTTTGACCTGGGCGTGTACCTGACGGTGGTAGGCGCGACCCTGCTGATTCTCGCCAACCTGGGCAAGTTGACCCAGGAAAAAGCTGTAGAAGAGGTGCTTTGAAATGGAAGCCATATTTGCCGCAACCTTGGGCCTCCTCACCGCCAGCGGTGTGTACTTGCTGCTGCGTGCGCGGACCTTTCCAGTGGTGCTGGGGCTGACGCTGATTTCCTACGCGGTCAACCTGTTCCTGTTTGCCATGGGCCGCTTGCAGGGCGGTGTGGTCACGGTGATTGGAAAGGGCAGTGCCTACGCGGACCCACTGCCGCAGGCGCTGGTGCTGACCGCCATCGTTATCGGCTTTGCCATGACGGCCTTCGTGGTGGTGCTGGCGCTGCGCAGCGTGGGCGAAACCCAGACAGACCATGTTGACGGCCAGGAGCCAGCACAATGAATCACGGCGTGATCCTGCCCATTCTGCTGCCGATGTTTGCCGGCAGCCTGTTGTTGCTCGGTGCGGGCTTGAGCCTGCGGGTCAAACGTAGCCTGTCGCTGGTGGCGACCCTGTTGCTGCTGCCATTGAGCGGCTATCTGCTCTGGCTGGCTGATCAGGACGTGCTGCAGGTCTATGCCGCCGGTAACTGGGCGGCGCCGTTTGGCATCATCCTGCTGCTCGATCGGCTGAGCGCCTTGTTGCTGGTGGTCACGGCGGTGCTGGGTAGCTTTGCTCTGTTGTATGCGGTGCGTGGCGACGATGAGCGCGGGCAGAGTTTTCATGCGCTGTTCCAGTTTCAGCTAATGGGTATCAACGGCGCCTTCCTCACCGGTGATCTGTTCAACCTGTTCGTGTTCTTCGAAATTCTGCTGATCGCCTCCTATGCGCTGCTGGTGCATGGCGGTGGGGCAGAACGGGTTCGCGCGGGGCTGCATTACGTGGTGCTGAACCTGGTGGGCTCGGCGTTCTTCCTGCTCGCCGTGGGCGTGCTGTATGGCATCACCGGCACCCTGAATATGGCTGATATGGCCATTCGCGTGGCGGCTGCCGGGCCGGATGATGCGGCGCTGCTGGGCGCTGCCGGCTTGCTGCTACTGGTGGTATTCGGCCTCAAAGCGGCGTTTCTGCCGCTGTATTTTTGGCTGCCCAAGGCTTATGCCTCGGCCACTGCGCCAGTCGCGGCGCTGTTTGCGATCATGACTAAGGTCGGCCTGTATTCGATCATCCGCGTGTACACACTGATCTTTGGTGATGAAGCCGGCAGCCTGGCCAATATGGCCAACGACTGGCTCTGGCCGATTGCCCTGCTGACCCTGGCACTGGGTGTGATCGGTGCACTGGCAGCCGTTAGCTTGCAGGGGCTCCTGGCGTATCTGGTGGTGGTGTCGGTGGGCACTTTGCTCGCCGGCATTGCCATCGGCACTGAGCAAGCCCTGGCCGCAGCCCTTTATTACCTGGTGCACAGCACCTGGGTGGCCGGTGGGCTGTTCCTGCTGGCGGATCTGATTGCCCGTCAGCGCGGCGATAAGCTGGCGCTGCTGGTGCAAGGTCCCGCGCTGCAGAACCCGCACCTGCTCGGCGGCCTGTTCTTCTTCGGCGCGATTGCCGTGGCCGGCCTGCCGCCGCTGTCCGGGTTTATTGGCAAGCTGCTGTTGCTGCGCTCGCTGGAGCCGGGTGTGCAGGCGCTCATGCTGTGGCCCGTGGTGCTGGGTGGCGGCCTGCTGACCCTGGTGGCCCTGAGTCGTGCCGGTAGCATGCTGTTCTGGCGTGTCGGCTTGAGCCAGCTGGACAGTGCCGAGCTGGATTACGGCCGGCTGTCAGCCTGCGCTGGTTTGCTGCTGCTCAGCCTGGTGCTGATGGTTGGTGCCGCGCCGCTGCTGAGTTATGTCGAGGCTACCGCCAGCCAACTGCATGATTTGGCGCTGTACCGGCAAATCATCGAATCGGGAGCTGCACGATGAAAGCACGTCGCTGGTTACCCCATCCGCTGCTGAGCGTGTGCCTGCTGTTGGTCTGGCTGCTGCTGATGAATGACCTGAGCCTGGGGCACTGGCTACTCGGTGCGCTGCTCGGCTGGGCCATTCCGCTGTTGACCCAGGTGTTCTGGATCAACCCGCCACGGGTGCACAAACCGTTCAAGCTGTGCCTGTTTTTGCTGCGCATCCTCGGCGATATCATCACGGCCAATCTGCAGGTGGCCAAGCTGATCCTTGGATCGACCGCCAAGCTGCGCCCAGCCTTCGTGGAAATTCCCATGCTGCTGAAAGATGAACTGGCCCTGACCATGCTCACCAGCATTATTTCTCTGACCCCGGGCACGGTCTCTGCCGACCTCAGTGACGACCGCAAGATGCTCCTGGTGCACGGCCTGGATGTGCCGGACCCTGACGCCTTGGTCGCAGAAATCAAACAGCGTTACGAAGCCCCCCTGCTGGAGGTGTTCACATGCTCGCCTACGTGATCCCGCTGTGCCTGATGATCATTGGCGTGGCCCTGGTGCTGACCATGGCGCGCCTGATCATCGGCCCGGATTTGCCCGACCGCATCCTGGCCCTGGATACCCTGTATATCAACGCGATTGCCATGCTGGTGTTGCTCGGTATCTGGCTGGGATCGGACCTGTATTTTGAAGCCGCCCTGCTGATTGCGGTGATGGGCTTTATTGGCACAGTGGCAGTGGCCAAGTATTTGTTGCGCGGCGACATCATCGAGTAACAACGTTCTACGGAGACTGCTGAATGGATACCTGGATCGAAGCGCTGGTGGCGCTGTTTCTGCTGATCGGCAGCCTATTCGCCTTGATCGGTGCGATTGGTTTGTACCGCCTGCCGGACTTTTTTATGCGCCTGCACGGCCCGACCAAAGCCAGCACCCTGGGCGTGGGCGGCATGGTGATCGCTTCGCTGATCTACTTCAGCTTTCGCGGTGAGGGCGTCAGCCTGCATGAGCTGCTGATTGCCCTGTTTCTGTTTATCACCGCACCGGTCAGCGCCCATATGTTGGCCAAAGCCGCACTGCAGCAGAAGCTGCGGATCAGCGAGCAAACTCGCGGTAAGCCCTGGGAACAATAAGCCCACACAGTTCGCGGCGCTGACTGTATCTGTCGGCGTCGCGTATGCCTCTCTACACTGCAGCCTTTAGTCAGGGGCTTGGGTATGCAAGAGCGGGAAAGGGGCATCGCGATCATCTGCCTGGTGTTCGCCATGGCGCTGTGGGGTAGTTCCTTTATTGCGCTGAAACTGGCCTTTGTCGAATTGCCGCCGCTGTGGGTGATCTTCGGCCGTATGGCCCTGGGCAGCCTTGTATTTTTAATGGCCTGGCGCTGGCGTGGGCAGATGCAGTACCGCGCCGGTGACTGGAAGTACCTGCTCGGCCTGGCGGCCTGCGAACCCTGCCTGTATTTCCTCTTTGAAGCCCTGGCGCTGCAGCACACCAGCGCCGCGCAAGCGGGCATGGTCACGGCTTTGCTGCCGCTGCTGGTGGCGGTGGGGGCGTTTGTCTTCCTGCGTGAACGGATCAGTCGCATCACCCTGTCGGGGTTTCTGATCGCCCTGGTCGGCGCCGTATGGCTGAGCCTGGCCGGCAGCGCCGACGAGCACGCCAGTAACCCCATCCTCGGCAACTTCTACGAGCTGCTCGCGATGCTCTGCGCCATGGGTTACACCCTGTTGCTCAAGCACTTGTCATCGCGCTATTCGCCCTTTCTGCTTACTGCCATGGTGGCCTTTGTCGGCACTGTTTTCTTTCTGCCTTTGGCCTGGTTCAGCGCGCCGTTGCCGACCAGCGTCAGCCCCATGGGCCTGGGCGCGGTGGCCTATCTGGGCATTCTGGTCACCGTGGGCGCTTATGGGCTCTACAACTTCGGCGTCAGCCGCTTGCCGGCCAGCCAGGCCTCAGGTTTTACCAACCTGATCCCGGTGTTCACCTTGCTGTTCGCCATACTGTTATTGGGCGAAAGCCTGAATGGCATGCAGATGCTGGCAGCCGCCTTGGTGTTTGCCGGCGTGTTGTTGAGTCAGTGGCGAGGTGCGCGCGTGGTGCCCGCTGGTGTTCTGGATTAGGGGATAAGGTATGAGCGATTCAAGAAGCTGGGCGCGCGAAGCGATCCGTATCATCGAGGCGGATTTTCAGCGCAGCGCCGACACCCACCTGATACCCCTCTCGCTGCCGGGATTGCCCGGCGTCGAGCTTTATTTCAAGGACGAATCCAGCCACCCCACCGGCAGCCTCAAACACCGGCTGGCGCGATCGTTGTTTCTTTATGCGCTGTGTAACGGCTGGCTCAAACCCGGCGCACCGGTGATCGAGGCGTCCAGTGGTTCCACGGCAATTTCCGAGGCCTATTTCGCCCGCTTACTGGGGCTGCCGTTTATCGCGGTGATGCCGGCCAGCACCTCGAAGGAGAAGATCGCGCAGATCGCCTTCTACGGCGGTCAGAGCCATCTGGTGCAGGACCCGACGCAGATATACGCTGAGTCTGAGCGCCTGGCGCGTGAGACCGGCGGGCATTTTATGGATCAGTTCACCTACGCCGAGCGCGCCACCGACTGGCGCGCCAACAACAACATTGCCGAATCGATCTTCCAGCAGCTGCGCAGTGAACGTTTCCCTGAACCGAGCTGGCTGGTGTCCAGTCCCGGCACTGGCGGCACCTTGGCGACCCTAGGGCGCTATGTGCGTTATCGCCGCCACAACACCCAGGTGTTGTGCGCGGATGCCGAGCGTTCGGTGTTTTTCGATTACTACCGCACCGGTGATGCCAGCCTGTGCCTGAACCACGGTTCGCGGATCGAAGGTATTGGCCGGCCACGGGTCGAGGCGTCCTTTCTGCCGACGGTGATCGATGCCATGTGCAAGGTGCCGGATGCCTTGTCGTTGGCCGCCATGCATTACCTGGCGCAGCGCCTGGGTCGGAAAGTGGGTGGCTCCAGCGGCACTAACCTGATTGGCGCGTTACTTGTGGCGCAGCGGATGGTCGCGGCGGGGGAGTCCGGTTCGGTGGTGGCGATTCTCTGCGATGGCGGCGAGCGCTATGCCGACACCTACTACGACTTCGCCTGGCTCAGTGCTCAGGGGTTCGATTTGGCCGCGTTAATAACTGCTGTGGCGGACTGTGCCGAGCGTGGCATTCCTTTGCCTGCTGACCTGCCTACCGCCGGTCTGTAGCTTAAACCGGCGGGTGGTCTGAGTTGCGCCATGGGCTGATCAGTAACCAGCAGCGGCGTATCAGGCTTCTGCAATCCCGAGCATGTCGCGAATCAGCGCTTCGGCCACACGAATGCCATCCACCCCGGCTGAGAGAATGCCGCCGGCGTAACCCGCGCCTTCCCCGGCCGGGTATAGGCCGCGAACGTTGAGGCTTTGCATATCCGCGCCACGGGTAATGCGCAGCGGCGAGGAGGTGCGGGTTTCGATGCCGGTCAGTACCGCGTCATGTAGGTCGAAGCCTTTGATCTGCTTGCCGAAGGCCGGCAGCGCTTCGCGAATCGCTTCGATGGCAAAATCCGGCAGCGCCAGGGCCAGGTCGCCCAGCTTGATACCCGGCTTGTACGAGGGCTCAACACTACCCAGCGCGCTCGATGGTTTGCCCGCGATAAAGTCGCCAACTAGTTGCCCTGGCGCTTCGTAGGTGCTGCCGCCGAGCAGATAGGCCTGAGACTCCAAACGCTCCTGCAATTCCACACCGGCTAGTGGGCCGCCTGGGTAATCCTGCTCTGGAGTGATGCCGACGACGATGCCTGCGTTGGCGTTGCGTTCGTTGCGTGAGTACTGGCTCATGCCGTTGGTCACCACGCGGTTCGGCTCCGAGGTGGCCGCGACTACGGTGCCGCCAGGGCACATGCAGAAGCTGTAGACCGAGCGGCCGTTTTTGGCGTGGTGCACCAGTTTGTAGTCTGCAGCGCCGAGCTTGGGGTGGCCGGCGTATTTACCGAGGCGTGCGCGGTCGATCAGACCTTGCGGGTGCTCGATACGAAAGCCCACCGAAAACGGCTTGGCTTCCATAAAGACCTCGCGCTTATGCAGCATGCGGAAGGTGTCACGCGAGCTGTGGCCCAGGGCCAGGATCACCTGGCGGCTGAGAATCTGCTCGCCGCTGTCGAGCACCACGCCTTTGAGCTGGCCATCCTCGATCAGCACATCGCTGACGCGCTGCTGAAAGCGCACTTCGCCGCCAAGCGCTTTGATCTCTTCGCGCATGGTGGCGACCACGCCGGTGAGGCGGAAGGTGCCGATATGTGGCTTGCTGACGTAGAGAATTTCCTCTGGCGCGCCGGCTTTGACGAACTCCTGCAGCACCTTGCGCCCGTAATGTTTGGGGTCTTTGATCTGGCTGTACAGCTTGCCGTCGGAGAAGGTGCCGGCACCGCCTTCGCCGAATTGCACGTTGGACTCGGGGTTGAGCACGTTCTTGCGCCACAGGCCCCAGGTATCCTTGGTGCGCTGGCGCACTTCGGTGCCGCGTTCCAGCACGATGGGTTTGAGTCCTGCCTGGGCCAGAATCAGCGCGGCGAAAATCCCGCACGGGCCAAAGCCGACTACCAGCGGACGCTCTGCGAGGTTCTCGGGCGCCATGCCGACTGGTTTGTAGGCGGTATCCGGGGTGATGCTGATATGCCGGTCATCGCTGAACGTGGCCAGCAGCGCCGCTTCATCGCGCAGCTCGCAGTCGATGGTGTAGATGAAGTGCATTTCAGTGGATTTCTTGCGCGCGTCGTAGCTGCGCTTGAACAAGGTGAAGTCGAGCAGCTCGCTGTCGGCAATCCCGAGTCGCTGGACGATGGCCGGGCGCAGGGCCTCGTCGGGATGGTCGAGGGGCAGCTTGAGTTCGGTGATACGAAGCATGAGGGACGATCCACTTTCAGGGCCGGAGGCAACCCGGCAGCTTTTAAAAGGCGGCGATTATACGCCTGATCAGTGGTTAAAGGCCGCTGCCGATAAACGGCAGCGGCCCGTCATGGGGCGCGCTCAACCCATAGTGCTAGCGCACCTCAGGCTTTACCCAAGCCAGCATCACGTCGAGCATGCGGTTGGCGAAGGCCCACTCGTTGTCATACCAGGCCAAGACCTTGACCAGGTCGCCCTGCACGCGGGTGTGGCTGAGGTCGACCACGCAGGACACCGGGTAGCCGTTGAAGTCGCTGGACACCAGTGCCAGCTCGTTGCACTCCATCACCCCAGGCGGCAATTGCAAAGCGCCGGCCTTTAGCGCGGCGTTGATCGCTTCACGGCTGGTCGGGCGTTCGCTGGTAAAAGTCAGGTCGACCAGCGACACGTTGGGCGTTGGTACGCGTATCGACAGTCCATCCAGGCGGCCGATCAGCTCCGGCATGACCAGGCCGATGGCTTTGGCCGCACCGGTGCTGGTGGGGATCATCGACAGCGCGGCGGCGCGGGCGCGGTAGAGGTCGCTGTGGGTCTTGTCCAGCAGGTTCTGGTCATTGGTGTAAGAGTGAATGGTGTTGACCAGCCCCTGACGAATGCCCACGGCTTCGTGCAGCACCTTGGCCATCGGCGCCAGGCAATTGGTGGTACAGGAAGCGTTAGATACGATCTTTTGATCGCCCAGCAGTTGGTGGTTGACGCCGTAGACCACGGTCAGGTCGGCGCTGTCCAGTGGGTGCGAGAGCAGCACGCGCGGGCTGCCGGCGCTGATGTGCTGTTCGACCTGTTCACGCTTTTTCAGTTTGCCGGTGCATTCGAGCACCAGATCCACCGCATGCTCACGCCAGGGCAGGTTGGTCACTTCGCGCTCACGCAGCAGCTGGATCGGGTGGCCATTTACCAGCAAGGTATCGCCGTCCAGGCTGATCTCCCCAGGAAAGCGGCCGAAGGTGGAGTCGAAGCGGGTGAGGTGGGCGAGGGTGCTTTGCTCACCCAGGTCATTGATCGCGGTGAGGTGGATCTGCTGCTCCAGTTTGCGCTCGAACAACGCGCGTACCAGGCAGCGACCGATACGTCCATATCCATTGATAGCAATGCGCAGCATAACGATATCCCTTTGGCTGTCTTCACTTGCAGCTTAGGCCAATCGTCTGCCGCTCGGCTGATCTATCTCAGCTATCTGATTGCTAATCGTTGCGCGCGCCGCCCAGGTAGGCACAGCCCCGCAGGACTTCACCATTAAGGCGTAGCTCGGCGCTCAGGTGTTGCACCGCGCCACTCATGCCGTCGACGCAGCGCTGGCGGGCAACCCACAAATCAAGGCGTTGGCCGTTGGCTTCGCTGCTCAGGTTGAGGCGTCCTTCGGGCAATTGCTCTTCCAGGTACGGCAGCGCCTGTGGCTCCTGACCTGGGCGATTGAGGATCAGACCTTGATTGCTTACCGCGATATTCCAGTCCGGCTCGTGGCCGCTGGCACGCAGGAGGGTGCGGGCGAAGTTGATGTCTGTGCAGCCATGGCCTTCAGCCTGTACGCGGTACACCTGGCTCGGCACGAACTGACCATCGACACCTTTCTGCGCATTGGCCTGCAGTTGGCCGCGCATATCGACATACAGCGTGGCGTGGCCGTCAGCGAACAGCGTGCTGGCATCGCTGCTCAGCTCGGCGGCGCTGTCTTCCTTGAGGATAAATTGACGTTGTTCCTGGCAGGGGCGAAACAGCAACTGGCCCGCGTTCAGGCTGAGCTCGCCCTGCATGCGCGTCTGCTCGATAACCGGCTCGGCGGGTTTATCGGTAAACACCTGGCAGCTGGCGAGCAGTGGCAACAAGGCAAAGCAAAAAGGGCGGCTAAAACGCATCGTGGCACTCCTGAAAAGTGCGCTCACGTTACCTAGGCCCCTGGCGTATCACAAGGGCATGCCGCCGCTGGTGACGGCATATTCAACCGCGTTGGGCACAGCAGCCAGGGCGGCAAAGCCTGCTGACGGACGTGCCCTAAGGGTTAGGCATCAGTCTTGATGGTCGTGGTTGGGCCATTGGTCTTGACCGACTCAATACCGCCCTCACGGCTGGCTGCAGCCTTATACATCTGGCTGGTGCCAATCACCTGATGGTTGGCCGCCTTGAGGTTGAAGTAGAAACGCCCATCCTTGCGCTCGTAACGCTCATCGGCGGGCGAGTTCTTCTGCACCGAAGCAATGCCACCTTCGGCAGCTGCGCGAGTTTCGTATTGTTCACTGCGCAAAATCACCTCGGCATTGCCTGCCTTCAACACGAAAAAGAACTGGCCTTTATCGTTCTTCGAAAGTTCATACCAACCAGCCATGGCGGCCTCCATCAAATAAAAAGGGAAGGGGTAGAACAGCGATCAACGCAACCACACGTGCGTGATCGACGGGCAAAAGCATAGCAAGGGCGCATACCGATGCGAGTGGTGCACGCAGTGCGACATTGGTCGGGAGAAAATCTGAGTTATGCGCCGCTAATATCCGACTCCGCTCTATTAACGAATGCGAGTGTTCAAAGGGCTTCGCTGCGTGCCATGTGCCCACAGGAGCCGTATAGAAAGAGGTCATAGTGTTGGCCAGTAGAAACCAGCGCTGCATGGCTAAACAAGGCCACACCTGCGCCGCAGGGGAAGCGCGAACAGACGACCGGAGCAGGTCGTATTTTCTGTTCTGATAAGTGCTGCAGGTGGGTAGTTAGGGGGCGGCGAGGCAACCGACTGGTACTCAGCCAACTAGCGTCACCGTGCAGCATATGCGGAGGAGGTGAACCGATTGCTGGCTTATGGTTCAGGCGTGCCAGTGTCCTGATTACCGCGCACAAGATCCATCCGTGCTGTAGCTGCCAGTGCACGATACTTGAGGCGAAATTCATCGAGACTGGATTCTTCTATATCTTCTAGATCGAGCAGTGCGTTATTCGCCCCTTGGGTGGCACGAATAAGCTCATCAAGCTTGATCTAAATAGCTTCTGTGTCACGGTTTTGGGTGTTCTGTATCAGAAAGACCATCAGAAAGGTGATGATCGTCGTGCTGGTATTGATCACCAACTGCCATGTATCGCTGAATTCAAACAGCGGTCCGGTAATCAGCCAGATAACAATCAAAGCCACCGCAAACGTAAAGACGCGCGGGCGCCCGCAGAAATGAGCGGATCCCTTGGCAAAGCGGGAGTACCAGGATGTGTTGGCCATACGAGGGAGTGCTCCAGAAATGACCTGACGTTTGGTATACGGGGTGGGTGTTAGCCCAATGTCATCAACCTAAGCTGCAGCCCTGCCCAAGGCAAGCCCCCGAAGCAGCCAGCCGCCATGGCCGTCGGGCGATGACCAGGCCTCTGCCGCTCCATCAGGCGGTCTAGCTGGGCTGGCGG